>NZ_JBEZMA010000046.1:0-60263 GCF_040652415.1 Streptomyces sp. NPDC048255 | reverse complement strand
GGCTTCGGAAGCGAGGCCTTGCGCCCGTTGGGACTCGTGGTGGAGGGGAGTGGTGCCGCGCAGGGGTGTCCCCGCAGGACGAGCGCGCAACCTGGGCTGATGGCGTCGGGTCGGGCTCAGTGCGCGAGCCGAGGAGACACCCCGGAGGGGCACCGCGGACCGACCCCACCGACCAGGCCCCGGCAAAGCCGAACCGCACACCGAGCCGCCCCGCAGGGGAAACGGAGGCCCAAATCCAGCCCCGCCGGCGTTTGAGGCGCGGGGTCCGGGGCGGAGCCCCAGGGGCCGGGCGCAGCCGGACCCGCACGGCGCAGCGGCGGCCGGGCCGACCCGCAGGGCACACCGCGACACTGACAAAGCGGCGCGGCCCGGCCGGCAGGTACTACACGCCGGATAAACGCCGAATCCCCGGCGGAGTCCTACGGTGGAGGGGACAAGGACCCACCGCACACTCCGAAGGGCCGGGATTCGCATGACTTCCACCCACGCCTTCTGGCTCGCCGGCCGCCAGGCCACCGGCGAGGACAGCTTCGACGTCCACTCCCCGTGGGACGGCCGCCTCGTCGGCACGGTCAGCGTGCCCACCGACGCGCAGGTCGAAGAGGCCGTGGCCGCGGCGTACGCCGTGACGGCGGAGTTCTCCGCGACCCCCGCCCACGTACGGGCCGCCGCCCTGGACCACGTGTCCAAGCGTCTCACCGAGCGCACCGAGGAGATCGCCCAGCTGATCTCCGCCGAGAACGGCAAGCCGGTCAAGTGGGCGCGCGGCGAGGTCGGCCGTGCGGTGTCCGTGTTCCGGTTCGCCGCCGAAGAGGCCCGCCGCTTCAACGGCGGAGAGGCCCAGCGCCTCGACACCGACGCCGGCGGCGTCGGCCGTCTCGCCCTCACGCGCCGCTTCGTCAAGGGTCCGGTCCTCGGCATCGCGCCGTTCAACTTCCCGCTGAACCTGTGCGCCCACAAGGTGGCCCCGGCCATCGCCGTCGGCGCGCCGATCATCCTCAAGCCCGCCCCGGCCACGCCCCTCTCCGGGCTGATCCTGGGCGAGCTGCTCGCCGAGACCGACCTCCCGGCCGGCTCCTGGTCGGTCCTGCCGGTGGCGAACGACAAGATGCCCGCCCTGGTCAAGGACGAGCGCCTGCCCGTCATCTCCTTCACCGGCTCCGACACCGTCGGCTACGCCATCCAGCAGTCGGTGCCCCACAAGCACTGCACGCTGGAGCTCGGCGGCAACGCCGCGGCCGTGGTCCTGGACGACTGGGCCTCCGAGGCCGACCTCGACTGGGCCGCGACCCGGATCGCGACCTTCTCGAACTACCAGGCCGGCCAGTCCTGCATCTCCGTGCAGCGCGTGATCGCCGACGCCACCGTCTACGACCGCCTCGTCGAGAAGGTCGTGGCGAAGGTCCAGGCGCAGGTCACCGGCGACCCCTCCGACTCGGCCACCGACGTCGGCCCGCTCGTCTCCGAGGCCGCCGCCCAGCGCGTCGAGTCCTGGGTGGACGAGGCCGTCTCCGCCGGGGCCAAGCTGCTCGCCGGCGGCAAGCGCGAGGGTGCCTCGTACGAGCCCACCGTCCTCGCGGAGGTCCCGGACGGCGTCAAGCTGGCCACCGAGGAGGTCTTCGGACCGGTCCTCACCCTGAAGAAGGTCGAGAACACCGACGAGGCCTTCGCCGCCGTCAACGACTCGAAGTTCGGTCTCCAGACCGGCGTCTTCACCCGGGACATCCAGACCGCGTTCCGCGCCCACCGCGAGCTCGAGGTCGGCGGCGTGATCATCGGCGACGCGCCGTCCTACCGCGCCGACCAGATGCCGTACGGCGGCGTCAAGCAGTCCGGCGTGGGCCGCGAGGGCGTCCGCTACGCGATGGACGACTACACGTACGAGCGAGTCCTGGTCCTGACCGGCCTCGACATCTGATCTCGTACGGCCCAAAAGCCGACGGCCGGAGCCTACTGTGCGGGGGCTCCGGCCGTCCCCCTATCCCCCCTTTCTCACCTGCGAGAACGGGAACGCCAACGGCCTGACCGACGTCCTGACCTTCGGCGACACCGAGGACGTCCTCGCTGCCTTCGGACGGGAGCCGACCGGCCCCGGCCTGTTCACCATCGACCTGCCCTGACCTGCAACTCTTCGGCCCACGTGGGGCCGTGATCCTCCCCAGGGTCACGGCCCCACACGCCTGTCCAAACCCTCCACCCGGCCAGCTTCACCTGTCAGAGCTACGGGACCGTGGACAGGTCGATCCGGAACATCCCGCGCCCGTGCGTCACGCACACCAGCGTCTCGTCCATCCAGAACAGATCGTCGACCGAGCAGTTCGTCGGCCCCTCGTTGGTCGGCGACCAGCTGGCGCCGGCGTTCTCGCTGGCGAACAGCCCGACCTCGGTTCCGGCGTACACGAACTTCGTCTGCCGCGGATGGACCGCGACGGCCCGGATCGGCGCGGGCGGCAGCGTGGTGGCGAGGTCGGTCCAGCGCGCACCGCCGTCTGTCGTCATCCACAGGTTCCCGCGCTCGTACCCGCCGAAGGAGACGTACACGGTGTCCGGGTCCGTCGGGTGCACGGTGATGCACAGGCAGCCGCGCCGCGGGGTCAGCGGGCTGGGACCGGTGATCCCGACGCGTTCCCAGGCGGGGGTCGTCGCGGTGCCGTCGGTGGTACGGAAGACCATGCCGTTCATGTGGCCCACCCACACATGGTTGGAGTCGCCGGGGGCCACCGCGATCGCGCTGATCTTCGATCCCGTGCTGGGTTTGATCGCGTCCCAGCGGGGACCGGAGGTGAAGGTGGTCGGCTGCTTGGCGTTGTTCGTCCGCCACAGCGACAGACCGCCCGCGAGAATCCGGTTCTCGTTGTTCGGGTCGAGGACGAACGGTGCGATGAAGAGGGCGCCGGCGTTGCCGTTCATGGCGTCCGTGATGCGGAACGGCACCGGCTTCCAGACCCATCCCTGCCCGGGGACGAACACGTTCCCACTGATGAAAGTGGCACCGAACTCGTCGTTGGAGGTGGCGCCGTCCGTATTGCGATGGAGCTGCAGATTGGTGTACTCGCCGTAGAAGACCTTCGGGTTCGTGGGGTCGGCGGCGCACCAGCCCCCGTCGCCGCCGAAGAACTGCTGCCAGCCCTGGGGGCCGAGCGCGGGGTCGAAGACGAGCGAGCCGTTGTCCTGCGCACCACCGATGATCTTGCCGCTTCCCAGGTGTCCCGCGCCGCCGTAGAACTGGGTGACGCCGTAGTTGTTGACCAGCTCCGTCCAGCCGGTGATGAACGGGGGCCGCGGCTCACTTCCCACCACGGCCAGGTCGGCCGCCTTGTAGACCCCGCCGTCGTTGGCGAAGAACACGGTCCTGTTGGTGACACCGTCGTACGACGGGTGGGAGACGATGGCGTGCTGATCCGCGTGGACCGAGCGGGGCTCGGACCAGGTGCTGATCTCGGCCAGATGATCACCGCCGTCCGTGCTGCGCCACAGGTTGATACCGCCGACCAGCACCAGATCCGAGTCGGTGGGGTCCCCCGCCCAGATGGTGTTGTCGTACCACCCCTGGTCATTGGCGAGATAGTCCGCCACCACACCGTCCGGGGACAGGTTTCGCTGACGCCGGTAGGTCGCGCCGCCGTCCTGCGACCGCCATATCTGGCCCGTGGTCATCTGCACGGACGCGTACACGATGTCGGAGTCCTGGGCGGCGTAGGCGAGCTCGACGCGCCCCATCCACGGGCCGCCGGACGCGAGCTGCCAGCTCATGCCACCGTCCCGGCTGAACCAGGCGGCTCCGTCCTGCAGCGCCCCCGCGACCGCCTTCTTGCTGTCGGACGGGTCGAAGCGGACGTCGCCGAGGGGGACGTCGAGGACCTGGGTCCATGTCGCCCGCGCCGGGTCGGCGCACCGGAAGAGCCCGGTCGAGGTGGCCGCGAGGAGGACCTTCCCGGACTGCGACACCGCGATCCGGCTGACGAACTGGAAGTCCGGGGTCTGCGTCGCAAGGATCGGCGTCCAGTCGACGGCGTTCGTCGTGACGAAGATGCCGTTGCCCCGGATGGCGTCGATGTTCCGGAACGCCTCGCCCGTGCCCACGTACATCGTGGCGGGAGCGGAGGGGTCCATCGCGATGCAGCCGCAGGCGAGGTTCTCCAGGAAGTCGTCCACGGGCTGCCAATCGGTGCCGCCGTTCTTGGTGTGCCACACGCCGCCGCCGGCGCTGACGGCCCACATCTTGAGCGGTTGCTGAGGATGGATCACCAGTCCGCGGGTGCGTCCACCGATGTTGCCGGGGCCGATCCACTCCCAGGCGGCCAGCTGCATCCCCGCCGTGGGGGCCGGGCCCCCACGGGTCCGGTGGCCGTTGGGACCGGTGGGCACGCCGGCGGTCACCGCCCCGGTGGACACACGCGCCAGCAGCGTCTCGGCCTGCCGGAACGCCTGGGCCAGCGCATGAGGTTTGACTGTGCCGTCGTCGCCGCGCTCCTGATCGACCCGGAACAGCCCACGCGCCGTCGGCATGTCGGGCTGGTCGAGACGGCGCAGGCACTTGCGCACCGCGCCGTCCGACAGGGTCTCCAGTGTGGCGTTGGTCGTTCCCCGGGCCTCGCGCAGCAACTGCACCTGCGCCACGGTGATGTGCTTGGTCTCTGCGAGCTCTTCGTCCGAGATGGTCATGGCATGCCCCTGGTAGGGATGGTTCGTGCGGGGGTCGGGCTAGGGCCGGAGCTTGGGCGCCCGCCGTGTCGTCGTGTGGTCCACCTCCACCGCCCATCGCACCGCGGCCGTCGGCGGGTCCACCGCCCGCAGGACGACTGCCCCGGAGTCCGGCTCGAAGGCGAGCTCGAGCCACTGGTCGCCGACCTGGCTGCGGTCCAGGACATCGGCGGCGGCCGGCGGTACGGGCGCCTGGGCCCCGGCGTCCAGCGCCTCGGCCTCCGGCGCGCTCAGGGACCCGGCGGCCTCGGCCTCCGGCAGGGCGTCCACGGAAGGGGCCGCGACATCGACGCGCAGGACGCCGCGCGCCTCGCGCGCGGCTGCGGCCAGGACCTGCGGGCTGGGCGCGGCGCCGCCGCGGTACGAGCCGCGGGCGTGCCAGTGGATCAGCACCGCGTCCGCGGCCTCGTCCGTCTCGGTGCGCAGAGTGAAATCAGGTGTGTCGTCGAGGGTGCACCGCACCCAGGACTCCAACGAGATTGGCTCCGATTCCCAGCGGTCCTGCCCGGTCACGGCGTCGAGCAGTACGACGGCCAGCGCCGGGGACGGTGTGATCCGCACCGCGACGACCGTGCCGGCCAGCAGTGCGCAGGGCCGCAGGCTCGGCGCGTGGTGCCACAGCACGGCGCCGTTCGTCAGGTCCAGTGCCACCAGAGCACCTTCCTGATCGTGTACGACGGCTTGCCTGCCATCCGCGTCGACGACGCCGCGCGGGACTCTCGCCATCCGGCCCCCAGGTGGGACATCGTCGGAATCAGCCAGGGCTCTTTTTCATGGTCCCTCCGGGCGGGGCGCGCGGCAAATGGGATCACGGCCGTTCGCCCCGGATCCCCCCGCCCCGCTTGATGGTTGACGCTTGTACGGCTGGCGCCTGTTGGGCGAGGCGGTTCCCGGTCGGGCCCCCAGGGAACGGACCGCTCCTTCGGGTCATATGACGGTTCGTCAAGGTGCGCAGCGAGTGCGGCGAGGCAACGTCGCCCTGCTCTCGTGCGGCACGCTGTTCTCGGCGGTACGCATCCCGGCCGCGCTCGTCGAGGCGGCGGCCAAGAGCAGTGACGCCGCGGTCATCGACCGTACCTGGCCGGCGCCTTGTTGAACGGACCGGTCATCTGCGACCGCTACGTGAGCTGGTACTACGCCCTCGTTCGGGGACCACGGGCGGAACGTGAAGCCGTGGGATGCCGATTGCGCCGCCACCGACCTCCATGTGACGGAGAGCAGCGACTCCGGCAAGGGCCGGCCGCTCGGATCGACCGCAGATCGGTGAGCGGTACCAGCGAGATGGCCGACCGGGAGGCAGAGGGCTCACCGCACGCCCCTCCGGGCAGCTCTGCCGTTGCCCGCCCGATGACTGCCTGGCTAGACGCTATGGCGTTACGAGAGACCCGGCGCGAGAGCAGGTGCGCCGGGGTGGCCTTGATGGAGCGGTACCTCGAAGCCCTTGGGCTGGGCCCGACGTACACGACGAGAGCCGGCATCGAGTACCGCACGCTCCCTGAAGGGCTGGGCTGGTGTCAGGTGCTCTACGCACCGGAGGAGGCCTGGCCACCCGGTGCGGACTTCTGCGTCGTCGTGCGCTGGCACCCGGGCAAGGCGTTCCGCCGGGACAGCCGGACCGGAGCCGTCCCAGCCGGCGCCGAAACGCACTGGAAGGAGCGCACGCAGGCGACGGTGTCGGCCCCTGGGTGGGGTTTGTGGCGGCGGTGACCGCCGCGAGCACCGCGTCTGCACGCACAAGAGGACATCCTCGTGTGGCACCTGGAGCAGGGCGAAGTGCGGCAGTGGCGGCCGCCGTTCGGCGCCTGGGCAGGTGCGGCCGCTGCCCGACCCCACTGCGATCAGCTGGGCTACCGATATCCGGCGCGCGACCCTGTCCGGCTCGTCGCCGCCGCCCTCGACGCCGCCTGTAGCCAGCGCGACGTCCACGCGGTAGGGACGGTGACCACGACGGACGCCCTGCCGGTCCTGTGGCCCCCGTTCGCGGAAATGTGCGTACGCGTGCTGTGGCAGCCGGACGCGCGCTTTCAGCGCCTTCCTGACGGCACGGTCCCTGCCGGGGCCGAAGACCACTGGTCCGACGGCCTCCGATACGTCCGGCAGGACCTGGAGGCCGCTGGACAACGTCCGCCAGGCCGAGCGACCTACGTCTCCGGCCTTGGACGACGACGCCGGCCTCCGCAGCTGTTCCCGGCCGCGTTCCCGTCCGTGTTCCCACGGGAACACGCTCGGCTGAGTGAGCGGGAAGATGCGGACGGGTGAGGGAGGATTCGGCCAGATGCGCGAATCGTCCGCGCAGGTCAGAGCAACATCGCAGGTCAGAGACGGTCTGAGTAACGCACTGTGCGGGGGCTCCGGCCGTCCCCTTTTCCCCGTCGCCCAGAACGGGTACGACTCACAGGTAGCACCGGCCGGTAGGCCGGTACCACCGACTCCGGCGGCGAGGTGAGCCCCCTCATGTCCGCAACACAGCCCGCACAGCCCGTACAGCCCAGCGGCACGCAGCCCAAGGTGACCGAGCGCGAGGCACGACAGGTCGCGGAAGCGGCCCGGGAACAGGACTGGCGCAAGCCCAGCTTCGCCAAGGAACTCTTCCTGGGACGGTTCCGGCTCGACCTGATCCACCCCCATCCGCTCCCCGCCGACGAGGACGTCCGGCGGGGCGAGGCCTTCCTGGCCCGGCTGCGGGAGTTCTGCGAGACCTCGATCGACGGGGCCCGCATCGAGCGCGAGGCGAAGATCCCCGACGAGACCGTGCGCGGGCTCAAGGAGCTCGGTGCGCTCGGCATGAAGATCGACCCCAAGTACGGGGGCCTCGGCCTCACGCAGGTCTACTACAACAAGGCGCTCGCCCTCGTCGGCTCCGTCAGCCCCGCCATCGGCGCCCTGCTCTCCGCCCACCAGTCGATCGGCGTGCCCCAGCCGCTGAAGATGTTCGGCACCCAGGAGCAGAAGGACGCCTACCTGCCCCGCTGCGCCACCACCGCCATCAGCGCCTTCCTGCTCACCGAGCCGGACGTGGGCTCCGACCCCGCGCGCCTGGCCACCACGGCCGTTCCCGACGGGGACGACGCGTACGTCCTCGACGGCGTGAAGCTGTGGACCACCAACGGGGTCGTCGCCGACCTCCTCGTCGTCATGGCCCGGGTGCCCAGGAGCGAGAACCACCGGGGCGGGATCACCGCCTTCGTCGTGGAGGCCGACTCCCCGGGGATCACCGTCGAACACCGCAACGCCTTCATGGGGCTGCGCGGCCTGGAGAACGGCGTCACCCGCTTCCACCAGGTCAGGGTCCCCGCCGGCCAGCGGATCGGCGCCGAGGGCGCCGGCCTGAAGATCGCCCTGACCACCCTCAACACCGGCCGGCTCTCGCTCCCCGCCATGTGCGTCGGCGCCGGGAAGTGGTGCCTGAAGATCGCCCGCGAGTGGTCGGGCGTCCGCGAGCAGTGGGGGCGGCCCGTCGCGCGGCACGAGGCGGTCGGCGCCAAGATCTCCTTCATCGCCGCCACCACCTTCGCCCTCGAAGCCGTCGTCGACCTCGCCTCCCAGATGGCCGACGAGGACCGCAACGACATCCGCATCGAAGCGGCCCTCGCCAAGCTCTACGGCTCCGAGATGGCCTGCCTGATGGCCGACGAACTCGTCCAGATCCGCGGCGGCCGCGGCTTCGAGACCGCCGAGTCCCTCGCGGCCCGCGGCGAGCGCGCCGTCCCCGCCGAACAGATGCTCCGCGACCTGCGCATCAACCGGATCTTCGAGGGCTCGACGGAGATCATGCACCTGCTGATCGCCCGCGAGGCCGTCGACGCCCACCTGTCGGTCGCGGGCGACCTCATCGACCCCGAGAAGCCCCTGGGCGACAAGGCGAAGGCGGGCGCCCGCGCGGCCGGCTTCTACGCCCGCTGGCTGCCCAAACTGGCCACCGGAGCCGGACAGGTCCCCGGCACCTACCGGGAGTTCCACCCCGGCGGCCACCCCGACCTCGCCACCCACCTGCGCTACGTGGAGCGCAACGCCCGCAAACTGGCCCGGTCCACCTTCTACGCCATGTCGCGCTGGCAGGGCCGCATGGAGACCAAACAGGGCTTCCTCGGCCGGATCGTCGACATCGGCGCCGAACTCTTCGCGATGAGCGCCGCCTGCGTCCGCGCCGAGCACCTGCGGGCCAAGGGCGAGCACGGCCGCGAGGCCTACCAGCTGGCCGACGCCTTCTGCCGGCAGTCCCGGATCCGCGTCGAGGAGCTCTTCGGGCGGCTCTGGACCAACACCGACGACCTCGACCGCACCGTGGTCCAGGGCGTCCTGTCCGGCACCTACACCTGGCTGGAGGAAGGCGTACTCGACCCCTCGGGCGACGGCCCGTGGATCGCCGACGCCACCCCCGGCCCCTCCACCCGGAAAAACGTCCACCGCCCCCTTCGCTGAACCGTCCCTGACCTGCGATCATCGCCGCACGCCGGACAGGCGTAGGCGCGCGGCGACGGGGAATCGGATGCATGTGGACGCGGACCGGGAGAGCAGGCGGCTGGCCTGGTGCGTGGCGCTGCTGCTGCGCCACGCACCGGACACCGTCGCGACAGGGCTGCTCGGCCGCCTCGACGCGGCCACCCGCCGCTACCTCTGCCGCGACGAGTACCTACCGGCCCCCGTCGTCACCCTGCTGCTGCGCCACGGCAGCGACGAGGACCGCCGCACCATCGCCCGCAACCCGCAGGTGCTCGGCCGCCCGCTGCCGGGCCTGCCCGGCCCCGCGCGGTACGCCGCCCGGCCCGGCCCCGCGCCCGCGCTGCTCGCCACCCTCGGCGCCGAGCTGGGCCGCGAGGCCGGGCCGGGGACTCCGCCGCTGACCGGCGCGGAGCTGATCGCCCTGCTGCGGCGGCACGGCAGCCGCCGTCCCCGCGTGCCGCTCGACGTGCTCGCCCTCCCGCACGCGCTCGACCCCGAGGTCCTGCTCCGCGAGCACGCCCGCTGCCCGCTGCCGCCCGGCTCGGTCGAGGCCCTGCTGCTGGTGGCCGGACTGGACCGGCGGGTCTGCCTGGCGCTGCTCGACACGCGCGCGCAGGACTCGTACGGCCCCCACTGGCACCGGCCCGCGGTGCGCGCGGTCCGGACCGGCGCCCTCACCTTCGACGAGCTCGCGGCGTCCGTGGCCCCGGCCCACCGGACCCTGCTGCTCGGCCAGGCGCACGGCACCGGCCGGCTCGCCTGGAACCTGGCCGAGTGGGCCGGGATGCGCTCGGCGCTGTACCGGGTGCTGCGGCCCGCGCTGGGCGACGACCCGCGGCTGTGGGCCGAGCTGCAACGGCACGCCCCCGGCTTCTCCGGAACCCTGCCCGAACTGGCGGCCGCGGTGGCGGCCGGGACCGTGCCCGCGGCCGGGCCGCCACCGGACGGGGACGGCCAGGACCTCGCCCGGGCCGTCGAGGCGCTGGCCCCCGGCTCCCCGGAGCCCGTCGGCGGCGTGCAGCGCGAGCTGGCCCTGGCCAGCCTCGCCGTGCCCAATGCCATGGGCGACCTGCGCGAGGACGTCCGGTGGGTCCGCGACTGCCTCGACCGCGGCCTGCTCACCGGCACCGACGTGATCGGGCACAAGGCCCCCGCCGCCTGGGCGCTGGACGAGGACCACTGGCTGGGCGACGTGGACCACCCCGACCGGCACGACCGGCCGCAGGCGGTCCTCGCCGCCCGGGCCGAGGCGGACCGGCTGTTCGCCGACGCCCTCGGCACGGACGCCGACGCCTGGTGGGGCGCCGCCCGCTCGCTGCCGGAGTTCGCCGGTACGCTCCCCGAACTGCTCGCCGGAGTCGTTCACGGGGACTCCGTGTCCAACCGCTCCTGACTTGCGGCAACAATGGGGGCATGAGCGACCGCCAAGCCCCCCTTGCCGATCCGCACGTCCTCTTCGACGCGTCGGCGGGCATCCGGGACATCGTCATCCTCGGGTCCACCGGGTCCATCGGCACCCAGGCCATCGACCTCGCCCTGCGCCACCCGGACCGGTTCAAGGTGACCGCGCTGTCCGCGGCGGGCGGGCGGGTCGGGCTGTTGGCCGAGCAGGCCCGACTGCTGCGGGTCGACACCGTGGCCGTGGCCCGCGAGGACGTCGTGCCGGCCCTGAAGGAGGCCCTGAGCGCCCAGTACGGCCCGTCCGAGGCCCTGCCCGAGATCCTGGCCGGTCCCGACGCGGCGACCCAGGTCGCGGCCTCCGAGTGCCACACCGTCCTCAACGGCATCACCGGCTCCATCGGCCTCGCGCCCACCCTCGCCGCCCTGAGGGCGGGCCGGACCCTGGCCCTCGCCAACAAGGAGTCGCTGATCGTCGGCGGCCCGCTGGTCAAGGAGCTCGCGAAGCCCGGCCAGATCATCCCGGTGGACTCCGAGCACGCGGCGCTCTTCCAGGCGCTCGCCGCCGGGACCCGGGCCGATGTGCGCAAGCTCGTGGTCACCGCCTCCGGCGGGCCCTTCCGCGGCCGCACCCGCGCCGAGCTCGCGGGGGTCACCGTCCAGGACGCCCTGGCCCACCCCACCTGGGCCATGGGCCCGGTGATCACCGTCAACTCGGCGACCCTGGTCAACAAGGGGCTGGAGGTCATCGAGGCCCACCTGCTCTACGACATCCCCTTCGACCAGATCGAGGTCGTGGTCCACCCGCAGTCCTACGTGCACTCCATGGTGGAGTTCACCGACGGCTCCACCCTCGCCCAGGCCACCCCGCCGGACATGCGCGGCCCCATCGCGATCGGCCTCGGCTGGCCCGAGCGGATCCCGGACGCGGCCCCTGCCTTCGACTGGACCAAGGCGTCGACCTGGGAGTTCTTCCCGCTGGACACCGAGGCTTTCCCCGCGGTGGACCTGGCGCGGCACGTGGGTACTCTCGGCGGCACGGCCCCGGCGGTGTTCAATGCGGCGAACGAGGAGTGCGTAGAGGCGTTCCTGGCCGGTCGGCTGCCGTTCACAGCAATCATGGATACGGTCTCTGCCGTGGTCGATGAGCACGGGACGCCGGACGCGGGAACTTCCCTCACCGTTCCGGACGTCCTCGAAGCGGAGACCTGGGCCAGGGCCCGGGCACAGGAGATGGCGGCTCGCGCCGCCGTGGAGGCGGGCGCATGACGATACTGCTGACGGCGATCGGCGTCGTCATTTTCGTGATCGGGCTGCTGTTCTCCATCGCCTGGCACGAGCTCGGCCACCTCTCCACGGCCAAACTCTTCGGGATCCGGGTACCGCAGTACATGGTGGGCTTCGGCCGGACCCTCTGGTCGCGGAAGCGGGGCGACACCGAGTACGGGATCAAGGCCATCCCGATGGGCGGCTACATCCGCATGATCGGGATGTTCCCGCCCGGTGAGGACGGCAAGGTCACCGCCCGTTCGACCTCGCCGTTCCGCTCGATGATCGAGGACGCGCGCTCGGCGGCGTACGAGGAGCTCCAGCCCGGCGACGAGACGCGGCTCTTCTACACGCGCAAGCCGTGGAAGCGCGTGATCGTGATGTTCGCCGGCCCCTTCATGAACTTGGTGCTCGCGCTGGCGATCTTCTTCGGCGTGTGGATGACCTTCGGGATCAACCAGACGACCACCCAGGTCGCGACCGTCTCGCCGTGCGTCATCAAGCAGAGCCAGAACCGCGAGGTCTGCAAGGACGGCGACCCGGCGGCCCCGGCCAAGGCGGCCGGACTCCAGGTGGACGACCGGATCGTCGCCTTCAACGGCCGCGGGGTGGCCGACTGGAGCGCCCTGCAGGAGAAGATCCGCGACACCGTCGGCCCCGCCACCGTCACCGTCGTGCGCGACGGGCGGGAGTTGGTCCTCCCGGTGAACCTGATCCCCAACCAGGTCGCCAAGACGGACGGCCACGGCGGGTACGTCAAGGGCGAGTACGTGACGGCCGGCTGGCTCGGCTTCACGCCCCGGAGCGAGATCGCCGCGCTGTCCTTCGGGCAGTCCGTGGACCACATGGCCGAGATCGTGGACAACAGCGTGCAGGGGCTGATCCAGCTCCCCGCCAAGGTCCCCGCCCTGTGGAACGCGGCCTTCAACGGCGCCGAGAGGGAGCCCGACTCCCCGATGGGCATCGTCGGGGCGGCGCGGATCAACGGGGAGATCGCCACCCTGGACATCCCGGCCGAGCAGCGGATGTCGATCATGCTGAACGTCCTGGGCATGTTCAACCTCTCCCTGTTCCTGTTCAACATGCTCCCGCTGCTGCCGCTGGACGGCGGACACATCGCCGGTGCCCTGTGGGAGTCGGTCCGGCGCAAGGTCGCACGGCTCTTCCGGCGCGCCGACCCGGGCCCGTTCGACGTGGCGAAGCTGATGCCCGCCGCGTACGTGGTGGCCGGGGTCTTCGTCTGTTTCACCCTGCTCGTCCTCGTGGCGGACGTGGTGAACCCGATCAAGATCACCTAGCCGCGGACCGGCGTACTGCGCGCGTTCAGGGGCCGGGCACGCATCGTGCCCGGCCCCCTACGTTCGGGTGGCACACCCGTCCGGATGCGTGGGGGCGGCGGGGATTGGCGTAATCTCGGAGCCTGGAGCCCGCCGATCTCGGGACCTTGATCCACACCTTGGGGTTGCACAGCAGATGACTGCCATCTCTCTCGGAATGCCGGCCGTGCCGACGAAGCTTGCCGACCGCAGGGTCAGCCGCAAGATCCAGGTCGGTTCCGTGGCCGTCGGTGGCGACGCACCCATCTCGGTGCAGTCGATGACCACCACCCGTACCTCCGACATCGGCGCCACGCTCCAGCAGATCGCAGAGCTCACCGCCTCCGGCTGCAACATCGTCCGGGTGGCCTGCCCGACCCAGGACGACGCCGACGCCCTCGCCGTCATCGCGAAGAAGTCGCAGATCCCGGTGATCGCGGACATCCACTTCCAGCCCAAGTACGTGTTCGCCGCGATCGACGCGGGATGCGCCGCTGTCCGCGTGAACCCGGGCAACATCAAGCAGTTCGACGACAAGGTCAAGGAGATCGCCCGGGCCGCCAAGGACGCGGGCACCCCGATCCGGATCGGCGTGAACGCGGGCTCGCTCGACGCCCGGCTCCTGAAGAAGTACGGCAAGGCCACCCCCGAGGCGCTGGTCGAGTCCGCGCTGTGGGAGGCCTCCCTCTTCGAGGAGCACGGCTTCAGCGACATCAAGATCTCGGTCAAGCACAACGACCCGGTCGTGATGGTCAACGCCTACCGCCAGCTCGCGGCCGCCTGCGACTACCCGCTGCACCTGGGTGTCACCGAGGCGGGCCCCGCCTTCCAGGGCACCATCAAGTCGGCCGTCGCCTTCGGCGCGCTGCTCTCCGAGGGCATCGGCGACACCATCCGCGTCTCCCTCTCCGCCCCGCCGGTGGAGGAGATCAAGGTCGGCATCCAGATCCTGGAGTCGCTGAACCTCAAGCCGCGCCGCCTGGAGATCGTCTCCTGCCCGTCCTGCGGCCGCGCCCAGGTGGACGTGTACAAGCTGGCCGAGGAGGTCACGGCGGGCCTGGAGGGCATGGAGGTCCCGCTGCGCGTCGCGGTCATGGGCTGCGTCGTCAACGGCCCGGGCGAGGCCCGCGAGGCCGACCTGGGTGTGGCCTCCGGCAACGGCAAGGGCCAGATCTTCGTGAAGGGCGAGGTCATCAAGACCGTCCCGGAGTCGAAGATCGTGGAGACCCTCATCGAAGAGGCGATGAAGATCGCCGAGCAGATGGAGAAGGACGGCGTGATGTCCGGCGAGCCCACCGTCGCCATCGGAGTCTGAGTCCTCAGGGACCGTGCGGCCCGGCCCCGTCCCCCCATCCGGGGGGCGGGGCCGGGCCTTTTTTGTGATCCGTGGGACGCGGCAACCTCCAGCGACGCCGGGTACAGTGCGGAGACCAGCAGACTTGTACGGTGAGGCCCCAGTGTTGACGCAGACCACCACCCGGGTCCTTGAGCCCAGTGATCTCGACGCCGCGCTCGAAGTCCTCGGACGCGAGCCGGTGGCGAACGCCTTCGTCACCTCCCGGGTCCAGGTCGCCGGACTCGACCCGTGGCGCCTGGGCGGCGAGATGTGGGGCTGGTACGCGGGCGGCGAGCTCCGCTCCCTCTGCTACGCCGGCGCCAACCTGGTCCCCGTCTGCGCCGGACCCGACGCCGTGCGCGCCTTCGCCGACCGGGCCCGCCGCACCGGCCGCCGCTGCTCCTCCATCGTCGGCCCCGCCGACGCCACCCGGCTGCTGTGGCAGCTCCTGGAGCCCAGCTGGGGACCGGCCCGCGACGTCCGCTCCCGCCAGCCGCTCATGATCATCGAGGAGCCGTCCGCCACGGTCCGGGCCGACCCGCTGGTCCGCCGGATCCGCAAGGACGAGATGGACCTGATCATGCCCGCGTGCGTGGCCATGTTCACCGAGGAGGTCGGCATCTCGCCGATGGCCGGTGACGGCGGGCTGCTCTACCAGGCCCGGGTCGCCGAGCTCGTCGGCAGCGGCCGCTCCTTCGCCCGCGTCGAGGACGGCAAGGTCGTCTTCAAGGCGGAGATCGGCGCCGCCACCGCACGGGCCTGCCAGATCCAGGGCGTGTGGGTCGACCCCGAGTTCCGCGGCCGGGGCCACTCCGAGAGCGGGATGGCCGCCGTCGTCGCGTACGCCCTGCGGGACGTGGCGCCCGTGGTCAGCCTCTACGTCAACGACTACAACACCGCCGCGCTGGCGGCCTACCGGCGGGTCGGCTTCCGCGAAGTCGGCGCCTTCATGAGCGTCCTCTTCTGACCGGACACCAGATCCCGCCGCCATACCCGAGCGCCCCTACCCCGCAGTAAGGTCGCCGCATGCTGCCAATCCCCGGGGGCGAAGACCCCGTCCGCCCCGCCGGCCTCCAGATCGGCCCGCTCGACCTCGCCGCCCGCGTGGACGAGGCCCTGCGCGTGCAGGCGGTCGCCTTCGGCCTCAGCGAGGAGGAGGTCGGCATCCGGCGCTACATCGTCCAGCGCCACATGTCCTGCGGCGGTGCCCGCGCGCTCGGGGCGTTCACCGAGGACGGGGCGCTCACCGGGTTCGTGTACGGGATGCCGAACGACCGGAGCTACTGGTGGTCCACCATCGTCGAGCCCTACCTGCGGGCCGACGGCCACGAGGGCTGGCTCGACGGCTCCTTCGTCATCACCGAACTCCACGTCCACCCCGGCTTCCAGGGCCACGGCGTCGGCCGCGCCCTGATCACCCGCATCACCGACAGCGCCGCGGAGCCGCGCTCGATCCTCTCCGCCATCGACACCGACAGCCCGGCCCGCCGGCTCTACCGGGCCCTCGGTTACACGGACCTCGCCCGCCGGGTGCACTTCCCGAGTGCGAGCCTCCCGTACGCCGTCATGGGCGCGCCGCTGCCGCTGCGAAGGCCCTGAATTCGGTTCCGGGGCTCCGAGCGGCCCCGGTAACCTCCCGGTATGTCAACGCAACACGTGCAGCGCATGTCCCGTCTCATGGCCAAGACCCTCCGCGAGGACCCCGCCGACGCGGAGACCGTCAGCCACCGGCTCCTCGTCCGCGCCGGTTACGTCCGGCGCAGCTCGGCCGGGGTGTGGACGTGGCTGCCACTGGGCAAGCGGGTGCTGGACAACGTCTCGCGCATCGTCCGCGAGGAGATGGACGGGATCGGCGCCCAGGAGGTGTTGCTGCCGGCGCTGCTGCCGAAGGAGCCGTACGAGGTCAGCGGGCGCTGGTCGGAGTACGGCGACCTGCTGTTCCGGCTCCGGGACCGCAAGGGCGCGGACTACCTGCTCGGCCCGACGCACGAGGAGATCTTCACCCTGCTGGTGAAGGACCAGTGCACGTCCTACAAGGACCTGCCGGTCATGCTGTACCAGATCCAGACCAAGTACCGCGACGAGGCACGGCCCCGGTCGGGCGTGCTGCGCGGGCGCGAGTTCCAGATGAAGGACTCGTACTCCTTCGACGTGTCCGAGGAGGGGCTCGAGGAGTCGTACCGGCTGCACCGCGAGGCGTACGTCCGGATCTTCGAGCGGCTCGGGCTGGACCACCGGATCGTGTCCGCGGTGTCGGGCGCGATGGGCGGCTCGGCCTCGGAGGAGTTCCTGGCGCCCGCGGCGGCCGGCGAGGACACCTTCGCGGACTGCCCCTCCTGCTCCTACGCGGCCAACACGGAGGCAGTGACCTTCGCGCTGACCCCCGTGGCGGGCGAGCACCCGCCGCTGGAGGAGGTGGACACCCCCGACACCCCGACGATCGAGACCCTGGCGGCCCACCTGGGGGTCCCCGCCTCGGCGACCCTGAAGAACCTCCTGGTGAAGGTGGACGGCGAGATCGTGGCCGTCGGCGTGCCGGGCGACCGGGAGGTGGACCTCGGCAAGCTGGGCGAGCACCTGGCGCCGGCGGTCGTGGAGCTGGTGACGGCGGAGGACTTCGAGGGCCGCACCGACCTGGTACGGGGCTACGTGGGCCCGCAGGGCCTGGAGAAGGTCCGCTACCTGGCCGACCCCCGCGTCGCCCCCGGCACCTCCTGGGTCACCGGGGCCAACCGGGCGGACACCCATGCCCGCAACGTGGTCTGCGGCCGCGACTTCGAGGTGGACCAGTACCTGGACGTGGTGGTCGTGGAGCCGGGCGACCCCTGCCCCTCCTGCGGTGCGGGCCTGCGGCTCGACCGGGCCATCGAGATCGGGCACATCTTCCAGCTGGGCCGCAAGTACGCGGACGCCTTCGGGCTGGACGTGCTGGGCCGCGAGGGCAAGCCGGTCCGCGTGACCATGGGCTCGTACGGCATCGGCGTCTCGCGCGCGGTGGCGGCGCTGGCCGAGCAGACGGCCGACGAGCGCGGGCTGTGCTGGCCGGCGGCGGTGGCCCCGGCCGACGTCCACGTGGTGGCGGCGGGCAAGGCGGTCCCGCTGGCACTGGCCCAGGAGGCGGCCGACGCCCTGGCCGCCGCGGGGCTGCGGGTCCTGCTGGACGACCGGCCGGGGCTGTCCCCGGGCGTGAAGCTCACGGACGCGGAGCTGATCGGCGTGCCGTGGATCCTGGTGGCGGGCCGCCGTTCGGCGGAATCGGTGGTCGAGCTGCAGAACCGCGCCTCGGGCACCCGCGAGGAGCTCCCGCTGTCGGAGGCCCTCGCCCGCCTGACGCGGTAGTTCTCCAGCCCGTCCGGCGTCCGAGGAACGGGTCCGGGCAGAGCCCGGGGCGGGTGGGGGACGAGCTCCGCCCGGCGGCCTACCCGCGAGGCCCGTCCGGGTCCGGCGGGGGCGGCGGGGGCGGCGGCGGAGCGTCCAGGTACAGGCCGTCGGCCGGGCCGCCCAGCGCGGCCGGCGGCGCCTCGCCCGGAGCCAGGCCCGCCGGGTCCGGCGGCGGAGCGTCCAGGGACGGGCCGGCGTCCGGCGTGTCCTCGACCGCGGCCGGCCCGGGGCCCTCGGTGGCCGGACCGGCCGTGGCCGGGTCCTCGTGCCCGGCCGGCGCCGCGGGCGCGGCGCGTTCCAGGAAGCGCAGGAGCTCCACCGGGAACGGCAGGACCAGGGTGGAGTTCTTCTCCGCGGCCACCGCCACCACCGTCTGGAGCAGGCGCAGCTGGAGCGCCGCGGGCTGGTCCGCCATGACCTCCGCCGCCTCCGCCAGCTTGTGCGAGGCCTGCAGCTCCGCGTCCGCGTTGATCACCCGGGCGCGGCGCTCGCGGTCCGCCTCCGCCTGCCGGGCCATCGACCGCTTCATGGTCTCCGGCAGGGACACGTCCTTGATCTCGACCCGGTCGATCTGCACGCCCCAGCCCACCGCCGGGCTGTCGATCATCAGCTCCAGGCCCTGGTTGAGCATCTCGCGGTTGGAGAGCAGGTCGTCCAGGTCGGACTTGCCGATGATCGACCGCAGCGAGGTCTGCGCCATCTGCGAGACGGCGAAGCGGTAGTCCTCCACCGCCACGATCGCGTTCGCGGGGTCGACGACCTTGAAGTACACGACGGCGTCCACCCGGACCGTGACGTTGTCCCGGGTGATGCCCTCCTGGGCCGGCACCGGCAGCGTCACGATCTGCATGTTGACCTTGTGAAGACGGTCCACGACCGGGACGATCACGGTGAAGCCGGGTCCCCGGATCTCATCGCGCAGCCGACCGAAGCGGAACACCAGGCCCCGCTCGTACTGCTTCACCACCCGGGCGGCGGCGCCCACGTAGAGCGCGACGCCCGTACCGGCGGCGATCACCGCTGTCAGCAGTTCTTCGACCATGACGGCCCCCTGCCGGACATCCGTATGTACTTACGGTATGCCCCGGGGGGTGTCTGGTCGATCAGGCCGGATCGGCCCGGCCTGATCGACCAGACCCCCTACAGCCAGGCCGCGAACTCCAGCAGCAGCTCCGCGTCCCGGCGCCGCCCGGCGGCCAGCGCCCGGTTCCCCGACTCCACGGCCCGGAACACCGTCCAGCCCCGCAGCCGCTCCCGGTCCACCTCCAGGGCGTCGGCCAGCTTGTTGACCCGGCGCCGGGCCCCCGCCGCCCCCGCCGAGGAGGCGACCTGGTCCTCCAGCCGGTCCCGGACCAGCCGGGCCAGGTCGTACGCCCGCTCCCCGGTCAGCGGGTCCGGGCCCACCGTCAGCCACGGCGCCCGCTCGCCCGCCAGCACCTTGCCCTGCCGGAAGTTCCCGTGGAGCAGGAGCTCCTCCGGCGGCGCGGCCACCAGCTCGTCCCGGAAGGCGAGGGCCGCGTCGGCCAGGGACCGGACCTCCGCCGGAGCCGCCCGCAGCGCCTTCGCCTGGCGCTCCGTACGCTGCGCCACCGTCTCCCAGCGCTGCCCGGCCGCCGGCGCCACCCACAGCCTGCGCAGCGTCCCGCAGGCCTCCAGCAGCGCCTTCGCCTCCGGCAGCGACCTCAGCGAGACCTCCGGGTGCAGCCGCTCCAGCAGCAGCGCCCCGTCCTCCTCGTGATGACGGCTGTCGAGGACCCGTACGGCCCCGAACCCGCCCCAGTGGGCCAGCGCGGCCAGCTCCCGCTCCGGGTGGGCGTGCGGCGGCGCGAGCTTCAGCGCGGCCGGGGTCCCGTCGGCGTACCGGACGAGGACGACCAGACTGCTGCGTCCGCCCGGGGCCTGCACCCGCTGGGCCTCCACCCCGCGCCGGGCCAGCGCTGCCTCGGTGAGCCCGGGCAACTGCCCCAGCCAGTCCGCGTCCTGCGCCGATTCCGGCAGCTCGCCGAGCGCCCGTACAAGCCGCTGCGGCGGTTCGAAAGCCATGCGTGCGTGGTCCCTTTCAGCTGTGCGGGGCCCCTGGGGAGTGTCCGGCGGAACAGGGCCGGACACTCCGTGTGCCGCCCTCAGCGCTTTTCCGTGAGCCCAGGGAAGGCTACGCCGACACCGCGCCAGCGTGCCGCGCGCACGGCCGAGGCGCTCAGCGCGTCGGCCGCCATGCGGCGCAGCGGGCCCTCCGCCGCGCGCACCAGATCGGAGTACGCGCCCGCCACCCGGTCCTCGATGTCGGCGGCCAGCCGCGCGGCGTCGGCGGGGGTGCGCACCTCGAACGGCAGGGCGTACGCCGCCTCCGCCGGACGGGGCGCACCGCCCAGCTCCCGCACGGTCCGGGCGAGCGCGTCCCGCCGGGCGAGGTGGCCGCTGTAGGCCTCGCGGGCCTCGGTCGTACGGGCGGCGTCGGTCCGGGCGCCGATCACCCCGTAGCCGTACGCGGCCGCGTGCTCCGCGGCGAGGGCGGCCTGCGCGGCTTCCAGGGCCCCGCCGGCGGCGGCGGGCGGTTCGGGCTTCACGGCTTGGCTCCGGGGGTCGAGGTCAGCAGGTACGCGTGGACGGCGCCGCAGGCGGCCACCGAGGCCAGCATCCGGGCCAGCTCCCCGGGCGCGCCCGCCAGGTCGATGGTCCGTGCCTCGGCCAGGCTCCGCTCTGCGTCCGCGAGGGCGCTCAGGGCGTCGGCCGGCTTCGGCGGCACCGGCTCGGCACTCGCCACGGGCGCTCCGGCCGAGGTCACGCCGGTGGGGGAGGGGGAACCCGGGGGCGAGGCCGAGGGCGAGCCCGGGACGGGGCCCGGGGAGGCCAGGGCCGCCGCGTGCGCCGCGACGGCCGTGCGCAGCGGCGCGAGGCGCTGGGCCAGGGCCGGATGGGCGGTGGTGGTGGCGTCGTAGCGTTCCAGCAGGCGCGCACTGTCACGGACGGCCGCCTCCCGCATCCGCCGTTCGAGTGGAACCGCGGATTCGGTGCCGGAGCCGGGCGAATCCCCGTCGGAGCACCCGGTGAGCAGCGCGGCGCCGGCCGCACCGGCGGCGCCGGCGAGCAGGCTCCTGCGCGAGGGCCTCGATGGCAGAGTCCAGGGCACGGCGACGTCCTCGGGGGTGATGGCGGGGCAGGGTGTGATCACGGTACCCGGGGCCCCGCCCCGAGGGCGGACGGCAACACCCTCCGCGACCGGATACCCTTTGACCTGACACACGACGGAAAACCACAACAGCACACGCGGCCGAGGAGTCACCCGGATGAGCACCACCCAGAGCGACAGGCTGCGCGGACTGCTGGAGCCGCTCGTCGCCGCCAAGGGACTGGACCTCGAGGAGATCGAGACGTCCAAGGCGGGCAAGCGCCGGATGCTGCGCATCATCGTGGACTCCGACGAGGGCGTGGAGCTGGACGTGTGTGCCGAGCTGAGTCGCGAGGTCTCCGACCTGCTCGACGAGACCGACGTCATGGGTGAGGACGAGTACGTCCTCGAGGTGAGCTCGCCGGGCGCCGACCGCCCGCTGACCGAGCACCGTCACTACGTACGGGCGACGGGCCGTCTCGTGAAGTTCCAGCTGGCCGAGGACGGGGAACTGATCGCCCGCATCCTCGGCGTGGACGACGAGGGCCTCGACCTCGAAGTCCCGGGCGTGAAGGGCCGCAAGGCGACCGCCCGCCGTATCGCATTCACCGACATCGCCAAGGCGCGTGTCGAGATCGAGTTCAACCGCAAGGACAAGAAGGAAGAGGAGGCGTAGCCGTGGACATCGACATGAGTGCCCTGCGGGGTCTGGTCCGGGAGAAGGAGATCTCCTTCGACCTGCTCGTCGAGGCGATCGAGTCGGCCCTCCTCATCGCGTACCACCGGACCGAAGGGAGCTTCCGCCGCGCCCGCGTAGAGCTGGACCGCACCAACGGTCACGTGGTCGTGTGGGCGACGGAAGACCCGAGGGATCTCGAAGAGGGCCAGGAGCCCAAGGAGTTCGACGACACCCCGTCGGACTTCGGCCGGATCGCCGCGACGACCGCCAAGCAGGTGATCCTCCAGCGTCTGCGCGACGCGGAGGACGACCTGACCTTCGGCGAGTTCGCGGGCCGTGAGGGAGACGTCATCACCGGCGTCGTCCAGCAGGGCAAGGACCCCAAGAACGTCCTGGTCGACATCGGCAAGCTGGAGGCCATCCTGCCGGTGCAGGAGCAGGTCCCCGGTGAGGAGTACACGCACGGCCTGCGCCTGAAGGCGTACGTCGTGCGGGTGGCGAAGGGCGTCCGCGGTCCGTCCGTGACCCTCTCGCGCACCCACCCCAACCTGGTGAAGAAGCTCTTCTCGCTGGAGGTCCCCGAGATCGCCGACGGCAGCGTCGAGATCTCGGCGATCGCCCGTGAGGCCGGTCACCGCACCAAGATCGCCGTACGGTCCACCCGCTCGGGCCTCAACCCGAAGGGCGCCTGCATCGGCCCGATGGGCAGCCGCGTGCGCAACGTGATGGCCGAGCTGCACGGCGAGAAGATCGACATCGTCGACTGGTCGGACGACCCGGCGGAGATGGTCGCGAACGCGCTGTCACCCGCCAGGGTGAGCGAGGTCGAGGTCGTCGACTGGGACACCCGCTCCGCCCGGGTGACCGTGCCCGACTACCAGCTGTCGCTGGCCATCGGCAAGGAGGGCCAGAACGCCCGCCTCGCCGCGCGGCTCACCGGCTGGCGCATCGACATCCGTCCCGACACCGAGCAGCCTTCGGACCGGGACGGGGAATAAACCGCTACCGGCCGGGCTTACCGGACGGTAGACAGGAGTCACGACTGCCGTGCCGCCGCGACCGTAACCGGTCCCGGCGGCGGGCCGTGACACAGCAGATCAAGACAACACGACAGCCGTTCGATCTTTCGCCCGCAACTTGTCGGGGGAGAGGTCGGTGCGGGGAGGTAGACTTAGGCGTGTCTGGCCGGACGCAAGCCCGCGCATGCCCCGAACGCACCTGTGTGGGGTGCCGGGAGCGAGCGGCCAAGAGCGATCTGCTGCGCATCGTGGCGATCGGGGACGAATGCGTCCCCGATGCGCGCGGTACGCTGCCCGGCCGGGGTGCCTACGTGCACCCTGCCGTGGTCTGCCTCGACCAGGCGGTCCGCCGCCGCGCGTTCCCCCGGGCCCTCCGGTCCGCCGGACCGCTCGACACGGAGGAACTGCGCAAAGCCCTGGCCGTCACGGCCGAGGCGACACCGTAAGAAGTAAGAGAACGGCACGGGAAATCCGTGCGGTCAGGTACCTCGCGAGTTGGAAGTAGGTCGAGATTGCGATGAGCACTCGATGAGTACGCGATGAGTACGCCCATGAAGTAGCGACGGTCCGGCGTAACCCGGACCTAAAAGGAGCGAAGTGGCTAAGGTCCGGGTATACGAACTCGCCAAGGAGTTCGGGGTGGAGAGCAAGGTCGTCATGGCCAAGCTCCAAGAACTCGGTGAATTCGTCCGTTCGGCGTCCTCGACGATCGAGGCGCCGGTTGTACGCAAGTTGACTGACGCACTGCAGGGGCCCGGCGGCAACGCCGGCAAGTCCGCTGCGAAGCCCGGCGCGCCCCGCAAGGCCGCGCCCGCCAAGCCCGCGGCGCCCTCCCCGGCCGCCGCGGCACGTCCTGCTGCCCCGAAGCCCGGCGCACCGGCCCCCAAGCCGGCCGCCGCAGAGGCTCCGGCCGTCAGCGCCCCGGTGACTCCGGCCGCATCCGGCCCGCGTCCCGGTCCGAAGGCTCCGGCCGCCCCGAAGCCCGCTCCGGCGGCTCCCGTGGCGACCGAGTTCTCCGCGCCTCCGGCGGCCCCGGCCGCCCCGGCGCGCACCGAGCGTCCCGCCGCCGCGGCCCCCGGCCCCCGTCCGGCGCAGCAGCGTCCGGCGCAGGGCGGCCAGTCCGGCGCCCGTCCCGGCGCCCCGCGCCCGGCCGGCGCCACCCCGGGTGCCCAGGCCCAGCGTCCGGCCGGTGCCCAGGCACCGCGTCCCCAGGGCGCCCGTCCGGCGGGTCCCCGTCCGGGCAACAACCCCTTCACCTCTGGTGGCTCCACCGGCATGGCGCGCCCGCAGGCGCCCCGTCCGGCCGGCGCTCCCCGTCCCGGTGCCCCCGGCGCCGGCGGCGGCCAGGGTGCTCCCCGTCCGCAGGGCGGTCCCGGCGGCGCTCCGCGTCCGCAGGGCCAGGGCGCTGGTCGTCCGACCCCCGGCGGCATGCCCCGTCCGCAGGGCGGCGCCCCGCGTCCGGGTGGTGCCCCCGGTGGTAACCGTCCGAACCCGGGCATGATGCCGCAGCGTCCCGCTGCCGGTGGTCCCGGTCCCCGTCCCGGTGGCGGCCCCGGTGGCCGTGGTCCCGGTGCGGGCGGTCCGCGTCCCGGTGGCGCAGGTCGTCCCGCGGGCGGCGGCTTCGCCGGCCGTCCGGCCGGTCCGGGCTCGCGTCCCGGCGGTGGCGGTGGCGGCTTCGGCGGCCCGCGTCCCGGTGGCGGCGGCTTCGGCGGCGGTCCGGCCGGTGCAGGCGGCGGCGGTCGTCCCGGCTTCGGTGGACGTCCCGGCGGTCCCGGTGCCCGTGGTGGCACGCAGGGTGCGTTCGGCCGTCCCGGTGGTCCGGCCCGTCGTGGTCGCAAGTCCAAGCGTCAGAGGCGCCAGGAGTACGAGGCCATGCAGGCCCCGTCCGTCGGCGGCGTGATGCTGCCTCGCGGCCAGGGCGAGACCGTTCGCCTGTCGCGCGGTGCCTCCCTCACCGACTTCGCGGAGAAGATCAACGCCAACCCGGCGTCGCTCGTCGCCGTGATGATGAACCTCGGCGAGATGGTCACTGCCACGCAGTCCGTCTCCGACGAGACGCTCGAGATGCTGGCCGGCGAGATGAACTACGTCGTCCAGATCGTCAGCCCGGAGGAAGAGGACCGCGAGCTCCTCGAGGGCTTCGACATCGAGTTCGGCGAGGACGAGGGCGGCGAGGAATACCTCATGCCGCGTCCGCCGGTCGTGACCGTCATGGGTCACGTCGACCACGGTAAGACCCGACTGCTCGACGCCATCCGCAAGACGAACGTCGTTGCGGGCGAGGCCGGTGGCATCACGCAGCACATCGGTGCGTACCAGGTCTCCACCGAGGTCAACGACGAAGAGCGTCGCATCACCTTCATCGACACCCCGGGTCACGAGGCGTTCACCGCCATGCGTGCCCGTGGTGCCAAGTCGACCGACATCGCGATCCTCGTGGTCGCGGCCAACGACGGCGTCATGCCGCAGACGATCGAGGCGCTCAACCACGCCAAGGCCGCCGGCGTCCCGATCGTCGTCGCGGTCAACAAGATCGACGTCGAAGGTGCCGACCCGGTCAAGGTGCGCGGTCAGCTCACCGAGTTCGGTCTGGTCGCCGAGGAGTACGGCGGCGACACGATGTTCGTCGACATCTCCGCCAAGCAGGGTCTGCACATCGACTCCCTGCTGGAGGCCGTCGTCCTCACCGCCGACGCCTCGCTCGACCTCCGCGCCAACCCGGAGCAGGACGCTCAGGGTATTGCGATCGAGTCCCACCTCGACCGCGGCCGCGGTGCCGTTGCCACCGTCCTCGTCCAGCGCGGTACCCTCCGCGTCGGCGACACGATGGTCGTGGGCGACGCCTACGGCCGAGTGCGCGCCATGCTCGACGACAAGGGCAACAACGTCGAGGAAGCGGGTCCGTCGACCCCCGTCCTGGTCCTGGGTCTCACCAACGTCCCCGGCGCCGGCGACAACTTCCTCGTCGTCGACGAGGACCGTACGGCCCGTCAGATCGCCGAGAAGCGTGCTGCGCGTGAGCGCAACGCCAACTTCGCCAAGCGCGTCCGTCGTGTGTCCCTCGAGGACCTCGACTCCGTGCTCAAGGCCGGTCTGGTCCAGGAACTCAACCTCATCATCAAGGGCGACGCGTCCGGTGCGGTCGAGGCTCTCGAGTCCTCGCTGCTCCAGCTCGACGTCGGTGAAGAGGTCGACATCCGGGTCCTGCACCGCGGTGTGGGTGCGGTCACCGAGTCCGACATCTCGCTGGCGATGGGCTCCGACGCCATCGTCATCGGTTACAACGTCCGTGCGGCCGGCCGTGCCGCGCAGATGGCGGACCGCGAGGGCGTCGACGTCCGCTACTACTCGGTGATCTACCAGGCCATCGAGGAGATCGAGGCGGCCCTGAAGGGTCTCCTCAAGCCGGAGTACGAAGAGGTCGAGCTCGGTACGGCGGAGGTCCGCGAGATCTTCCGCTCGTCCAAGCTGGGCAACATCGCCGGTGTCCTCATCCGGTCCGGCGAGGTCAAGCGCAACACCAAGGCGCGGCTCATCCGCGATGGCAAGGTCATCGCGGAGAACCTCACCATCTCCGGTCTGCGCCGCTTCAAGGACGACGTCACCGAGATCCGCGAAGGCTTCGAGGGCGGTATCAACCTCGGTTCCTTCAACGACATCAAGATCGACGACGTCATCGCGACGTACGAGATGCGCGAGAAGCCCCGCGCGTAAGCGCGAGGCGGTTCGCACCGTGTCGTAACTCGTAACACCGGGGCCGGTCGGCGGAATATCCGTCGATCGGCCCCGGCCGTTGCGTGTACGGTTCTGGTGACCCGGCCGCGCGAGCGCCGGGTGATCCTTCCGGGCGACGGCCCGGCAGGCCACCGAACCCGCACCGGCGGGATATCCGGAACTGCATGTACGTGGGGACTCTGTCCTTCGATCTGCTCCTCGGCGACGTCCACTCGCTGAAGGAGAAACGCTCCGTCGTCCGGCCCATCGTTGCCGAGCTCCAACGCAAGTTCTCCGTGAGCGCGGCCGAAGTGGGTGACCAGGACCTGCACCGGAGGGCCCGTATAGGGGTCGCTCTGGTGAGTGGGGACGCGGGGTTCCTCTCGGACGTACTGGACCGCTGCGAGCGGCTGGTCGCGGCGCGTCCGGAAGTGGAGCTGCTGTCCGTACGACGGCGCCTCCACGGTGATGAAGACTGATAGCAAGACATAAGAAGGAGACGGACCAGTGGCCGACAATGCGCGGGCGAAGAAGCTGGCGGACCTCATCCGGGAGGTGGTGGCCGAGAAGCTGCAGCGTGGTGTCAAGGACCCCCGCCTCGGTACGCACGTGACCATCACGGACACCCGGGTCACCGGCGACCTGCGGGAGGCCACGGTCTTCTACACGGTCTACGGCGACGACGAGGACCGGGCCAGCGCGGCAGCGGGCCTGGAGAGCGCCAAGGGCGTACTGCGCTCCGCGGTCGGCCGGGCGGCGGGAACCAAGTTCACGCCCACCCTGACCTTCGTCGCGGACGCCCTCCCGGAGAACGCAAAGACCATCGAGGACCTCCTCGAAAAGGCGCGCACCTCCGACGCCCAGGTGCGTGAGGTCTCCTCCGGCGCCCAGTACGCCGGCGAAGCCGACCCGTACAAGAAGCCGGGCGACGACGACGAGGACGCAGCCGCGGAATGAGCACCAACGCAGGGAAGACTCCGGACGGCCTTGTCATCGTCGACAAGCCGTCCGGCTTCACTTCGCACGACGTGGTCGCCAAGATGCGCGGGATCGCCAAGACCCGCCGCGTCGGCCACGCCGGCACGCTCGACCCGATGGCGACGGGCGTGCTGGTCCTGGGCGTCGAGAAGGCCACCAAGCTCCTCGGCCACCTCGCGCTCACGGAGAAGGAGTACCTCGGCACGATCCGCCTGGGCCAGAACACCCTGACGGACGACGCCGAAGGCGAGATCACCTCCTCCACGGACGCCACCGGGGTCACCCGGGACGCCGTGGACGCGGGCATCGCCAAGCTGTCGGGCGAGATCATGCAGGTCCCGTCCAAGGTCAGCGCCATCAAGATCAAGGGCGTGCGCTCCTACAAGCGGGCCCGGGACGGCGAGGACTTCGAGATCCCGGCCCGGCCGGTGACCGTCTCCTCGTTCCAGGTGTACGACATGCGCGAGGCCGAGGCCGAGGACGGCACCAAGGTCGTCGACCTCGTCGTCTCCGTCGTCTGCTCCAGCGGTACGTACATCCGCGCGCTGGCCCGTGACCTGGGCGCCGACCTGGGCGTCGGCGGGCACCTGACCGCGCTGCGGCGCACCCGGGTGGGCCCGTACAAGATCGACCGGGCCCGGACGCTGGACCAGCTCCAGGAGGAGCTGACCGTCATGCCGATCGGCGAGGCGGCGGCCGCGGCCTTCCCGCGCTGGGACCTGGACGCCCGGCGGGCCTCGCTGCTCACCAACGGCGTGCGGATCGAGATGCCGGAGGCGTACGAGCCCGGCAAGGCGGTCGCGGTCTACGGGCCGCAGGGGCAGCTGCTCGGGCTCGTGGAGAGCAAGGGCGGGAAGGCGAAGTCCCTCGCGGTCTTCGCCTGATTCCGGGCACTCGGTTGCTGGTTGCTGGTTGCCGGTTGCCGGTTGCCGGTTGCCGGTAGCCGGTAGCCGGTAGCCGGTCGTCGGCACCCGGTGCTCGCGGCGCGGCACCCGCGGGGCGGCGTCCGGGTAGCCGCCGTGTCCTCGACGTGGAGCGGTGAGCGCACATGGACTGCTGCTCACCGCTCCACGACCCCCCTCGGGTAGGTCTCTATCCACCCGGACCCCCGGATTCACCCGTCTGAGCAGGCGCTCGGAGTGAATGGAGGGAGCGTAGGGGGGCGCGTTCGTGATGCGTGCTTTTCGCGCTGATCTTCACCTGCCTACCGTCGTGTGGACGGGGCGTGGCGGGGGAGTGGTGCGGCTGTGGCGACGGACGGGGTCGGTGAGACCGGCGGGGCCGGCGGGGCCGTGGGAGTCGCCGTGGTCGGCGGCGGAGCGGTGGAGCTCGTCAGGATCTGTGATCCCGCAGGGGTGCCGCGCGGCAGCGGATTCCTCGCGGACCGCGAGGGAACGGTCGTCACCGGCCGCGACGCCGTCGACGGACTGACCCGGGTACTGCTGCACGGGCCCGGACCGGCCGGGCGGACCTGGCTGGCCGGGCCCGAGGACGTGACCGTGCTGCCGGGGATGGCGCTGGCGCTCGTACGGACCGACGGACTCGGGATGCGGCCGCTTCCGGTGGCGGTGCGGGAGCCGATCGCCCCGGGGGCCTACGTACGGCTGGCCGCGCGGGGCTGGCGGCAGGCGCGGGTGCTGGGCGGCGCGGAGGTCGGTTACCCGGCGGCGGACCGGGCCCGAGTGCTGCCGGCGGGGCTGGCCGTGGAGCTGGCGATCGGCACGGACGGGCGGGACGCGCTGCGGCTGGGCGGAGAGGCCTGCGGGGGTCCCGTGCTGGACGCCGGAACCGGAGCGGTGCTCGCGGTTCTGGGCACCGCTCTGCGGGCGGAGCACCGGTCCGGGGACTTCGCGGTGGCCCTGCGGGCAGCGGCCGCGGCCGACCCGGAGGGCCCGCTGGCCGCGCTGCTGGAGCGCAATGCCGCGACCGTGCCGGGCTACGGGGCGGACCTCAACCTCGCCGGCGTGCTGGCACTGACCGCGACCACGCGGGGCGCGGCCGTCCGCCCGGGGGAGACCGTGCCCGAGCCCGTGGAGCGACCGGCGATCGCCGCCGAACTGGCCGCCTTCACCTCGGCGGACCGCCCCGTCCTCGGCCTGGTGGGAGAACCGGGCACCGGCCGGACCACGGCCCTGGCCGCCCTGACCGCCAGGCGGGCCGGGGACGCCCGTCCGGCGCCGACCCTGTGGCTGCGCGGGGCGGACCTGCGGGGCGGAGACGGCTCGGTCGCCGACGCGGTGACGCGTGCGTTGGCGGAGGCGGCCCGGACGCTGGCCGCGGACCTACCGGCGGGGACGGCTGCCGCGCCGGAATCCCCCGGACCCCTGGCGGCCCGGACGGTGGCGCCGGACCTACCGGCAGGGGCGGCTGCCGCGACGGGAACCTCGGGACCCCTGGCGTCTCCCGGGCCCTGCGCGTCGTCGGGGCCCTGCGTGTCTTCGGGACCGCTGGCGTCTTCGGGACCGCTGGCGTCTTCGGGACCGCTGGCGTCTTCGGGACCGCTGGCGTCCTCGGGACCCCTGGCGTCCTCGGGACCCCTCGCGTCCTCCGGGCCCTGCGCGTCCGACACGCCCCCCGCGCCCTCTGGAATCTTCCGGTCCCGATCTTCTGAACCCCCCGGGTTCTCTGAACCCCCCGGGCCTTCCGGACCCTCCCGGCCGCTCGGAGCGGCAGGGCCCTTCGGAGCCTCTGGATCCTCCGGACTCTCGGGATCCCTCGGAGCGGCAGGATCCTCCGGGTCCTCCGGGTCCTCCGGACCCCTCGGAGCGGCAGGGCCCTTCACGCCCTCCGGGCCCTTCACGTCCTCGGGACCCTTCACGTCCTCTGGGCCCTCTGGACCCTCTGGACCCTCCGGACCCTCCGGACCCTCCGGACCCTCCGGACCCTCTGGACCCGCCGGGCCCTTCGAGTCCGGCACAGCACCGGACCGGGCCGTGGGCCCTGCTTCGGCCCCGGGTGCCGACCCTGCTTCGGCCCCGGGCGTCGGCCCCGCCCCGGCGCCGGGTGCCAGGCCGGGGGCCGGGAGCCTCGGGGGGTGGGCGTCGCTCGACCCGGCCGGGGTCGGGCCGGCGCGGGGCCCGCGGGAGGTGGCCGCTGTGCCCGGGGCAGGGGCCCAGGCCCACGGCTGGGGGGTGCCGGGGGAGCATGCCCGGGAGGTGGCCGCTGTGCCAGGGGCAGGAGCAGGGGCAGGAGCAGGGACAGGGGCCGGGGCGCAGGCCCACGATTCGGGGGTGTCGGGGGAGCACCCCCGGGAGGTCAGCGCTGCGCCCGGGGCAGCGACAGGGGCCGGGGCTCAGGCCCACGGGCTTGGGGTGTCGGGGGAGCACGCCCACGGGCAGGGGCTCGCAGAGCGGGTGGCACGGCTGGGCGCGGCGGCCGGGCGGGCCCTGCTGGTCGTGCTCGACGCCCCGGAGGAGATGCCGCCCGAGCTGGCGCACCGGCTGGGCCCGTGGAGCGCGGCCACCGCGGCGTGGCTCCGCGCGACCGGGGCCCGCATGATCGTCGCCGCCCGGCCCGAGCACTGGGAACGGGCCGGGGCCCTGTACCCGCCCGGGGCCCTGCACGGCCCGGCCCGCCCGGCCCGGCGGCTGCCGCCCGCCCTCCTGGTCGGCGACCTCACCCCGGCCGAGGCCGAGACCGCCCGGGCCCGGCTCGGGGTGCCCGCCGGCGCCGTGCGCGAGGCCGACGCCCGCCATCCGCTCACGCTGCACCTGCTCGCCGGGATCCGCGCGGCCGGGGTCACCGAGGGCCGCCCCGGCCGTGACGAGGTCTTCGCCGCCCACCTGGACCTGGTCTGCCTGCGCGCGGCGGTCCGCGTCGCCGCGGCCGGCGCCGGCACCGTCGGGGTCCACGGCCCCGGGGTCCGGCGGCTGGCGGCGCGGGTGGCGGGACGGGTGCACGAGGCGGCCCGCCGGTGCCTGGGGCCCGGTCGGGGCCGGCTGGACCGGGCCTCCTTCGAGGAGCTGTTCCCGTGGCGCACCGGGTGGGCCTCCGCCGTGCTCGCCGAGGGGCTGCTGGTGCCCGCCGGGTCCGGCTACCGCTTCGCCCACGAGGAGCTGTCCGACTGGATCCAGGCCTGCCACCTGGACGTCCCGACGGCCCTCGGCTCCCTCGTCAACCGCCCCGCCGAAGCGGCGCAGCCCGTGCCCCGGCACCGGATCGGGCCCGTCCTGGAAGCTTTGCGCAGGCTGCCCCCGGACGAGCTGGGCCGGGCCCTCATGGAGCTGGTCCACCGCCTCAACGGTTTCGCCGAGGAACCCCCGGAGACCGCCCCCGGCGGCCACGACCGGGTGTGGTGGGCCGGCCGGCTCCTGCGGGAGAGCCTCCTGCGGGCGCCCGATGCCCGGCCGCACCTCCCCGTGCTGCACGCCCTCGCCGAACACGTGGCCCGGGCCGGACCCGGGGAGTTCGGCGGGTGGTTCTGGAACCGGCTCCGGCTGCCCGAGCACGACCGCCTCGACCTGCTGCGCCGCCTGCTGCCCGGCGACCCCGCCGAGGCGGTCCCCGGCGACCGCTACCTCGACGCCGCCGCCCGCCGCCTCGTCCGCGACCCGAGGCTCGCCCAGCCGTTGCTCTGCGGCTGGTTCACCGACGAGCGCCGGCTGCGCGGCCGCCCCGGAGCCACCGTGGCCGCCGCCGCGCAAGCCCTGCTCCACACCCATCGCCGCCTCGCCGTGGACGACCTGACCGAGGCGCTCGTGGCCGCCGCGCACCCGCGCGCCGACGAGCTGCTGGCGGTACTCGCCGAGGAGGAGCCCTCCGCCCTGTGCCGGGCCGTGGACCGCTGGGCCCACGACGAACGGCCCGGGCGCCGGGTCGCGGCCGCCGTGTACGGGCAGGCCACCGCCCCGCACGTGCGCACCCCCGCCGACCGCGACCTGCTGCGCTACGCCGCCCAAGCGCTGCTCGCCCGCCCCGCCGACGCCGCCCTGCACGGCAGCGCGCTGGCGGTGCTGCTGCGCGACCCGCAGGTGCGCGGCCGGTACCTGCCCGAGGCCCTCGCCTGCTTCCGCGCCCCCGGGTGCGGCTCCCGCCTCCCCGCGCAGACGCTGGTGGCGGCCCTGCCCGTACTGCCGGACCAGGACGCGGTGTTCGCCGTGCTGCGGGAGCGGGCCGACGGGGAGGTGCTGCGCGCCCTGGCCGCGCTGACGACGCCGGGGCTGGCCCGGCGCGCGGGCGACCTCGTACGGGAGCACCTGGCGCGCCGCCCCGAGGACGCCCCGCACGCCGCCGCCTTCGTGGACCGGCGCCTCGAACAGGGCCCGGCAGCGGCCCCCGTGCTGCGCCCGCTGGTCCTGGACCTGCTCCGGTCCGCCCCGGCGGCGGTCCGGTCAGCGCTGGCCCGGGTCCTGGCCGCGCCGGGCGGCGAGGCCTCGTACCCGCTGCGGAGCGAGCTGGCCGACGTACTGCTGCGCGAGGAGGCCGATGCCGAGGTGCTCGACGCGTTCCTCGGGGCCGTGGCGGCCGGGGTCGGCGTACGGCCGCCCGGCCGGACCCGGGAGCTGCTGCGGCGCACCGGCCGGCAGCTGATGCGGGCTCCGGGCGGGCCCGCGGTGTTCGAGCGGCGGACGGTGGAGCTGGCCCGGAGCGACCCGGCCTTCGGGGCGCTCGTGGCCCGCTGGCTGGCGGAGGCGGGCGCGGAGGCGGCGGCGCTGCTGGGACCGAGCGCCCGCCGGACGGTGGAGACGCTCAGCTCGGCGGCCCCGGACGTGACCTGAGATGACGGCCCCGGCCCCGGCCGCGGGCGGGCGAGACGCCGATGCGGGGCCCCGGCCACCGGCATGGCAGTCTTAGACCTGCAATCGGCAATCAGTTCAAGGACTACACAGGTTCGGGCGAGGAGCGGTCACAGTGCAGCGCTGGCGTGGCTTGGAGGACATCCCCCAGGACTGGGGACGCAGCGTCGTCACCATCGGCTCGTACGACGGTGTGCACCGGGGTCATCAGCTGATCATCGGGCGGGCCGTGGCCAAGGCCGGCGCGCTGGGCGTCCCGTCCGTCGTCGTCACCTTCGACCCGCACCCGAGCGAGGTCGTCCGCCCCGGCAGCCACCCGCCGATCCTGGCTTCCTACGACCGGCGCGCCGAGCTGATGGCCGGTCTGGGTGTGGACGCCCTGCTGGTCCTGCCGTTCACGGCGGACTTCTCGCAGCTGTCCCCGGCCGACTTCATCGTGAAGGTGCTCGTCGACAAGCTGCACGCGCGCGCCGTCATAGAGGGCCCGAACTTCCGCTTCGGCCACCGCGCCGCCGGGAACGTCGACTTCCTCCGTGAGCTGGGCTCCACCTACGACTACGAGGTCGAGGTCGTGGACCTGGTCGAGCGCGGCGAGGCGGGCGGCGGCGTGCCGTTCTCCTCGACCCTGGCGCGCCGGCTGGTCGCCGAGGGAGACATGGAGGGCGCCGCCGAGATCCTGGGGCGGCCGCACCGGGTCGAGGGCGTCGTGGTGCGCGGCGCGCAGCGCGGCCGCGAGCTCGGCTACCCGACGGCGAACGTCGAGACGCGCCCGCACACCGCGATCCCCGCGGACGGGGTGTACGCGGGCTGGCTGACGGCCGACGGCGAGCGGATGCCCGCGGCGATCTCGGTGGGGACGAACCTGCAGTTCGACGCCACAGAGCGGACCGTGGAGGCGTACGCGATCGACCGCGTCGGGCTGGACCTGTACGGCATGCACGTGACCGTCGACTTCCTCTCCTACGTGCGGGGGATGGCGAAGTTCGACTCGCTCGACGGGCTGCTGGACGCCATCGCGGACGACGTGAAGCGGGCGCGGGTGCTGACGGACGCGTACGACGCGGAGCGCTGACGCTCCACCGGCTGCCGGCAGCAGGGAACGGATGAGGGCCCGTACTGCCCCGGATCACGGATCCGGGACGGTACGGGCCCTCCTCGCTGTCGCTCCGCGTCAGCCGAGGCGCGGGTCCCGCGGGGGCTGCGGCGGCTGCTGCGGGTGTTGCTGCGGGTGCTGGCCCGGCTGCGGAGCCGGGGGCTGCCAGGGCTGGCCGGGCTGCGGGTAGGGCTGGCCGTAGGGCTGCTGGGGCTGCGGCTGCTGCGGCGGCTGCTGGTACCCGGGCTGGTAGCCGGGCTGCCCCTGGGGCTGCCCGTAAGGCTGCTGCTGAACCGGCGGCTGGCCGGGCTGGGGCTGCTGAGGCGCTCCCCAGTGGCCCTGCTGGCCCTGCTGCTGGGCCCGGACGAAGTCCTCGGCCACGAGGGCGGAGAGGTTGAAGTAGGCCTCGCGGGTCTTGGGCCGCATCATGTCGAGGTCCACCTCGGCGCCGGCCGCGAGGTGCTCGTCGAAGGGCACCACGACGACTCCCCGGCAGCGGGTCTCGAAGTGCTGCACGATGTCTTCGATCTTGATCATCTTGCTCGTCTCGCGGACGCCCGAGATGACGGTGAGGGAGCGGGAGACGAGGTCGGCGTACCCGTGGGCGGAGAGCCAGTCGAGCGTGGTGCTGGCGCTGCTGGCGCCGTCCACGGACGGGGTCGAGATGATGATCAGCTGATCGGCCAGGTCCAGGACCCCGCGCATGGCGGAGTACAGCAGACCGGTGCCCGAGTCGGTGAGGATGATCGGGTACTGGCGGCCCACCGTCTCGATGACGCGCCGGTAGTCCTCGTCGTTGAAGGTGGTGGAGACGGCCGGGTCCACGTCGTTGGCGATGATCTCCAGGCCGGACGGGGCCTGCGAGGTGAACCGCCGGATGTCCATGTACGAGTGGAGGTACGGGATCGCCTGGACGAGGTCCCGGATCGTGGCGCCGGTCTCGCGGCGGACGCGGCGGCCGAGGGTGCCGGCGTCCGGGTTCGCGTCGATGGCCAGGATCTTGTCCTGGCGCTCGGTGGCGAGGGTGGCGCCGAGGGCGGTGGTGGTCGTGGTCTTGCCGACGCCGCCCTTGAGGCTGATGACGGCGATCCGGTAGCAGGACATCACCGGCGTGCGGATCAGCTCGAGCTTGCGCTGGCGCTCCGCCTCGGCCGCCTTGCCGCCGAAGCGGAACAGGCCGCCGCCGGGGGCGCCGCCGCTGTTCTTGGGCTTCTGCTTGTTGCGCAGCAGGCGGTCGGAGGACAGCTCGACGGCGGCCGTGTAGCCGAGCGGAGCCCCGCCGGTGGGCTGGCCGGCCGGGTAGCGGGGGTCGTGGGGCTGGGGCGGCTGAGGTTGCTGCTGCTGAGGCTGGTGCTGCTGAGGTCCGGCGGACCAGGGCGCACCCCCGCGCGGGTCGAACTGCTGCTGGGGGGCCTGGGGAGCCTGCGGCTGCGCGGGCGCGGGCGCCTGGGGCGGGAAGCCGTACCCGTCCGGGGGCTGGGGCTGCGCCTGTGCCTGGGGCTGCGGGGGCGCGGGCGGGAACCCGTACCCGTCCTGGGCCTGCGGCTGCGGCTGTGCGGGTGCGGGCGCCTGGGGCGGGAAGCCGTACCCGTCCGGGGCCTGTGCCTGGGGCTGCGGGGGCGCGGGCGGGAAGCCGTACCCGTCCGGGGCCTGCGACTGGGGCTGCGGGGGCGCGGGCGGGAAGCCGTACCCGTCCGGGGCCTGCGACTGGGGCTGCGGGGGCGCGGGCGGGAAGCCGTAGCCGTCCTGCGTACCCGAGACCGCGAACGCGGGCGGCGGCGGGGGCAGTTCGCCACCGGATCCCGCGAACGGGGTCGGCGCCTGGCCGGCGGGGAAGAGGGGCGTCCCGTCGGCGGGGGTGTCGTGCGGAGGGACGGAGCCCTTCAGCGGCTCGGGACCGGCCGGTGCGGCGCCGGTTCCCTCGAAAGGGGTCTCCGCGGCGGAACCGGACGCGGGCGTACCCGCGCGCTCGGACCCGGCCTCCGCCTGAACGGCGTCCCCTGGGGCCGCCTCGGCTGCGGCTTCGGCCGGGGCGGGCGCGGGCGGGGCCGCGTACGGCGCGGGGCTCGGCTCGGCCGGGCTCGGGGTCGCGTACGGGTCCTGGGGTACGGCGTCGGCCTGAACCGGGGCCGCGTAGGGCGCGGGCGCGGCGTCGACGGGGGCAGGCGGGGTGACCGGCGCGGCCGGAGCCGCGTACGGCGCGGCGGGTACGGGTTCGGCCGCTGCCGGCGGGGTCACCGGGGCGGGCGGGGCCGCGTACGGCGCGGGGCTCTGCTCAGCCGGGCTCGGGCTCGCGTACGGGTCCTGCGGTACGGCGTCGGCCTGAACCGGGGCCGCGTACGGAGCGGGCGCGGCATCGACCGGTGCCGGCGGGGCCACCGGCGCGGCCGGAGCCGCGTACGGCGCGGGGCTCGGCTCAGCCGGGGCCGGGCTCGGGCTCGCGTACGGGTCCTGCGGTACGGCGTCGGTACGGAGCGGAGCCGCGTACGGCGCGGCCGGCACACCGTCGGCCGGAGCCGGAGCCGGAGCCGGAGCCGGAGCCGGAGCCGGAGCGGGAGCCGGAGCCGGAGCCGGAGCCGTGGGCGGTGCGGCCTCGGCGGGGAGGGGGGTCGGGGCGGGCGCCGCCGAGAACGGCGTGGGCAGGCCCGCACCGTCCGACGGGGTCCGCGGCGCCGGCGGAGCCGTCCGCATCGTCGGGGGCGAGGCCACGTCCGACGGGCGGTGCGGCTCGAACCCGCTGCCCTCCGGGAGCCCCGGCACCGACGCGGCCGGAGCCGCACCCTGGGTGTACCAGGCCGGCGGGGTGTAGTCGATGGTGAACTCGCCCGTCAGCTCGGGCTCCGCGTCGGACTGATCGTCCGTCGGGACGTCCCACGTCCCGCCGCGCCTCTCGTTCCGATCGCCGTTCACTGGTCCTCCTGGTCTGTCGAACACCGGTCCGGCGCCCACCTCGACGCCGCGCCCGCACTCAGCCTAATCGCGCCCGCGCCGCGCATGTCCGCGCCCCGTCCGCCCGCGCCTCCGGCAGGCCCCGCCACCGGGTCAGTCGATGCGCCGCGACGGGCCCAGCAGGCCCGTCTCCGCTTCCGTGCCCTGTGTCATCACGAACTGCCGGTCCCGCTGGTTGCACCACAGCGTCACCCCGTCGCCCAGGGTCGGCAGGGAATCCACCGCGGGCCGCGGCAGATTCATCAGGCGGCCGATCTGCTCGGCCTCGTCGGGGGACACCCGCTGCACGCCCACCAGCGAGGACTGCTGGAGCAGCCGCGGCGCCGTCGGGCTCAGGTACGGCAGCAGGGTCAGCACCGACTGCCACGGCCCGGCCACGACACGGCCGCGCGGCGGCCGCATCCCGCAGTCGCGGACCACCAGCACCGGGCTGCCCGCGGACGCGCCCTGCGGCGGCACCCGGCCCACCTCGTGCAGGGTGACGCACTGCTGCCCGCCGCCGGCCGCCTGGGCCAGCCCCGACCACGCCTGGCCGCGCCCGGTCTCCACCGCGACGCGCGCCCCGGTGGCCGCCGCGCGCAGCGCCAGCACCTGGGCCGTCCACAGGCCGCCGATGAGCGTCACCTCGTACGGCGTCGGCCGGTTGATGCCGAGCACCGCCGGGCGGCCCTCGGCGTCCACGCCGATGACGACCCCGTCGTCCCCGACGGGCAGTGCCAGCGAGTCCAGGTCGGCCGCGGGCACCACATGCCGCTCCCGCCGGGGCCCGACCAGCCCGAATCCGCCCCTCATCGCGCCCCTCCCAGCGGCAGCGAAGCCAGCAGCCCCGGTACCTGTTCGCGGTCGAGCCGCACCAGCCCCGCCTTCACTCCCCGGGCCGTCCGCTCCAACTCGCGGCGGGCCGACACCAGTTCCTCGTCGCTGCGCCCGGTCACCCGGACGTGTCCGGTCAGCGTCACACCGTGCCGCTCCGCCCGGGCCATCGTCAGGCTGAAGTTCGTCGCCAGCGCGGGCAGTGAGGTAAGCAGCGCCACGAACTGAGGCAGCGCCGCCCCGGCGCCGCCCAGCTGCGGCCAGCGGCCTATCCAGTACGTGGTGTGCCGGCGGTCGTCGCAGCGCCAGGTCCGCGGGGTCTCCTCGGTACGGCGGCCCGTGCTGGCCGACCGCCCCGCCTGGGTGATCGCCATCGGGTTCGCGCACGAGGAGGTCGCCAGCGCGGCCGTCAGCTCCTGCTCCGTCAGCACGGTGGCCCTGAACCCGGCACCGGCCAGCCGGCTCGCCAACTGGTCGGCGGCCCGCACCACACAGCGCTGCGCGCCGCCCAGGCCGCCACCGCGCGCGGCGACCGCCTCGGGGCACAGCTCCGGGTCGAGCTTGAGCGCGATCCAGGTCAGCCGCACCGCCGGGGTGCCGGTCCGGGCCTGGAGCGGCGCGTAGTTGCGGGTGGCCATCGACTGGGCGGGCAGATGCGGGGCGGGCGCCGGCTGGGTGTGCTGCACCAGCTGCGCGGACTCCAGCCGGATGCCGTCCACTTCGAGGATGTCCCGGACCACCGCGAGGGGCAGCGGCCTGGCCGCCCGGTCGGGCCGCAGCGCGGTGGCGTCCGTGTCCACCTGGACGACCGCGGTCAGGAAGGTCCCGTCGCCGATCATTCCGACGGGCCGCCGGTCACGGTCGCTGAAGGTGAGCGTGCGCAGCGCCGGATCGGCCTCGACCAGCGGGGCCAGCCCGGGCTCGGTGCCCGTCGGCACGGCCAGGGACGCGGTCCGGCGCCGCCGCGCGCGCATCGCGAGCGCGCTGCCGATCCACTCGGGCAGGGAGCGCTGGTGCCGGCGTACGACCGCGAGCAGGACGAGCACGACCGCCAGCACACCGGCCGGGACGAGCAGCAGCGGTTCGATCACCCAGGCCACCAGCAGGGCGGCGGCCGCGACCTGGAGGAGTACGAGCTGTTGCAATCGGAACGGACCGAACCGCCCCGGACTCGACTTCGGATGCGGCGTCACCCCGCCGCGTGCGGGTGCGGCCGTGCCGGTGGCCGGCTCCGTCGCAGTGGCCATCACTCGCGCACCTCACCTTTCCGGGGCCAGGCCCCGTGAGTCCCGGCGCTGCGCGACACCCGCCGCACCGCTCCGGAATCTCCCCAATCCACCCCAACAAGCCCTGACTGCCCTGGTCCGGAGGGCGCTGAGCGGCAACCTCACCCTACCCGGCCCGTGCATACCGTCCGTCAAGAGGCATAGTAGGTGCCCGGTCCGACAATCGAGGCCCGGGGACCGTACTCACCTACCGGGCCGTGCGGGGAGAAACAGACGGTCATGGCATCACGACGTGATGAGCTCAACGCGTACACCTTTGCGAAGCGGCGCACGGTGGCCGCGTTCCTCCAGCCCTCCGCCACGGGAACCGAGGAGGGCGCGCCGCGGCCGCTGCGCGCGGTCCTGCCCGGGGTGGTCATCGGGGCGCTCGTGCTCGCCGGGTTCGGCGCCTGGGGCATGTTCAAGCCCACGGCGCCCAAGGGCTGGGCGGAGCCCGGCACCCAGGTGATCGTCGGCAAGCAGTCGACGACCCGCTACGTGGTGCTGACGACCAAGGTGAACGGCAAGGACCAGACCCGGCTGCACCCGGTGCTCAACCTCTCCTCCGCCCGACTGCTGCTGGACCCGCAGAAGTTCAAGGTGATCCAGGTCGACGACAAGGTGCTGGACGCGGGCAAGCCGCCGCGCGGCCCCATCATCGGCATCCCGTACGCCCCCGACCGCCTCCCCGCCAAGGCGGACGCCGGCAAGGCCAAGCGCTGGGCGGTCTGCCAGCAGCCGGGCGGCAACGGCCACGGGGTACAGACCGCCACCTTCGTCCTCGCCGACCGCGAGGCGGGCCTGATGGACGACAGCCGCAAGGTCACCGACACCCAGTCGCTGTACGTCCAGAGCACCGGCGCGGGCAAGGAGCGGTACCTCGTCGACGCGACCGGTACGAAGTACAAGTTCCCGGAGGGCACGCCCGCCGCGGGGACGATGACCACCGCCCTGGTCGGCACCGGCGCCGCGCCGCAGCAGGTCACCGAGCAGTGGCTGGCCACTCTCAACTCCGGTGACGACCTGGCCTTCCCGCAGCTGCCCGGCAAGGCGGGCACCAACGCGGACGTCAAGGGCCTGGTCACCGCCGACAACAAGGTGGGCATGGTGCTCACGGCGCAGACCGGCGCCGGCACGCAGTACTACGTGGTGCTGCCCGGAAAGGTCGCGCCGGTCTCCGAGTTCGTCGCCTGGCTGCTGATCTCGGCGCCCGCGACCGACGGCCTCAACATGCACGGCAAGGCCCGGGAGATCGACCTCCAGTCCCTCAACCCGGACGCCACCCCCTTCCTCGGCGAGGTCCGGTGGCCGCAGAAGAAGGCGGAGCGCATCAACCAGAGCGCACCCGCCGGCGGTGCGGGCGCGACCGGCGGAGGAAGCCGCGACACCGTCTGCAACGTGCTGCGCGCGGTCGACGGGCAGGGCAACCAGACCCTGAGCACCTGGGCCGGCACCGGATTCCCCATCGACATCACGGCCAGCGGCACGAGCGCCTACGTCACCCCGGGCTCGGGCCTGCTCTACACCCAGGTCCAGGGCAAGCAGACCACGGCCGGCGGCTCGCTCTTCCTGGTCACCGACACCGGCCTGCGGTACGCCGTCCAGGCCAACGGCGACAGCGACGCCGAGCAGTCGAAGATCGGCGCACCCGACCAGCAGGCGAAGGGGTCCACGGACGCCCGGCCCGAGGCGAGCCAGGCCCAGATCCGGCTCGGCTACGGAGGCACCGTACCGGCCATGGTGCCCATCGCCTGGTCGGAGTTCCTCTCCAAGGGGCCCCGCCTGGACACCAACTCCGCCCGCCAGCCCCAGGGTTCGTGACGATGCCGCTGCTCAAGCCTGTGGACAGGCCCGCACCCCTGCCGGGGTCCCGGGCCGCCTTTCGCACCCCGGCGCGCGCCGCGCTCCTCACCGCCGCCCTCGCCCTCGTCGTGCTCTCCGGCACGACCGGAGCCGCCGCCGCTGCCGAGGGCGCCCCGCCGCCGCCCCCGTACGGCCTGCGGCTCGCGGGCGCGGGCGAATGCACCTTCCCCATGAAGAAGCAGATCGCGGACCGCCCCTGGGCGCTCCAGAGGCTCCTGCTCGACGCGCTCTGGGCGCAGACCAAGGGCAAGGACAAGAACGGCAAGAGCGTCCGGGTCGCGGTCATCGACACCGGTGTCGACCGCGCCAACCCGCAGCTCAGCGGCGCCCTCGACACCGGCGCCGGCAAGGACCTCGTCGACCCCAAGGGCGGCGACGGCACCACCGACACCGTCGGCCACGGCACCAAGGTCGCCGGGCTGATCGCGGCCCGCCCGCAGGAGGGCACGGGCTTCGTCGGCCTGGCCCCCGACGCCACGATCATCCCCATCCGGCAGAACGACGGGCAGGGCAAGGGCAACGCCCTCTCCCTGAGCCAGGCGATCGACCACGCCGTGGCCCAGGGGGCCCAGGTGATCAACATCTCCCAGGACACCGACGTGCCGCTGTCCGCGGACTCCGAGCTCGCCAAGTCGGTCCAGAAGGCCATCGACGCCAAGGCCGTGGTGGTGGCTTCGGCGGGCAACGACGGCCTCAGCGGCGAGAAGCGCAAGACCTACCCGGCGGCCTTCCCCGGCGTACTGGCGGTGGCCGCCTCCGACCGCAACAACGAACGGGCCGCGTTCTCCCAGCCCGGCGACTTCGTCGGAGTCGCCGCGCCCGGCGTCGACATGGTCTCCACGGTCCCCGGCTTCGGCCAGTGCATCGACAACGGCACCAGCTTCTCCGCGCCCTACGTCGCCGGCGTGGCCACCTTGCTGCGCGCCGAGCACCCGGACTGGTCCCCGCAGCAGATCGTCTGGCAGATCCAGAACACCGCCGAACGCTCCGTCAAGGGCCGTGACGACTACGTGGGCTGGGGCGTCGTCGACCCGGTGCGCGCCGTCAGCCAGGACCACGAGGCCCCCAAGGCCCCCGTCCCGGACCCCGGTCCGCCCCCCGCGGCCGCACCGCAGGCCGCGCCCCTGCGGCTCACCGAGACGGCCCAGGAACGCGAGGAGCGTTTCGGCACGTACGCTCTGGGGATCGGAGCCGTCCTCATCGCCGTCATCGCCGGGACCGCCACGGTCGTCCGGGACGCCCGCAGACGCGGGCGCCGTTTGCAGTGAACAGTCACAGTTCATCAACGGAACCGGCCTGCCGGTGTTGGGCCATGTGGATGAACTGGCTAGAGTGACAGCAGGCTTCACGAATGTGATCGGGGGATCGCGTGAAGCGGAGGGGGATGCCCGGGCAGCGCGGTTCGACGACGCGCCCGGGAGTGTCCGCTCCGCCGCGCAATCCGCCGGTTCCGCCGGCGAATTGATATGTGAGGAGCATTCGGTGACGAACGACACCAACAACTTCGGACTTGCCGACGATCCGGTCGTCCAGGCCAAGAACAAGATCTCCGAGACAGCCAACGCCGTCACCAGGCAGTCCCGCGAGCTGGCCGACATCCTCGCCACCGTGAGCGCGGGCTGGACCGGTGTGGGTGCCTCGGGGTTCGTCTCGGCCCAGACGACGGTCAACGAGGACCACGACGCCATCCGTCAGCTCCTCGGGATCCTGCACAACGCGGTGTCGCAGACGAAGAACCTCAGCAACGCCCAGGACGACGAGGTGCGTGCGGCGTTCAACGCCGTCAAGGCCAACGCGGGCGGCAACGGCTCCGGCCTCAACGCCATCTGACGTACGTCGCTTACCAGTTAGCCCAGCGCGAAGGAGTAGAGCATGGCTGCCAACGACGGTCACACCAAGGTCCAGTACGAGAGCGTCCAGGCCATGGCCAACCGCATCCGCCAGGTCTCCAAGAACATCGTGGAGGACCTGAAGGAGATGGAGCAGGCCGTGAAGGTCGTCACGGACACCTGGGACGGTCAGGCCCACGCGGCGTACGAAGACCTCCAGCGGAAGTACAAGGGCAAGGCCGACCACATGAAGGCCCAGCTCGACCAGGTCGCCACCCTCATCGAGCGCGGCAAGGCCGACTACCGCGCCACCGACGTGAAGGCCTCGCGCCTGTTCACCGAGGGCTACTGAGCCCGGTCCCACGTCCCGCACGTGAAGAAGGGGCGCGCCCGTACCGGGCGCGCCCCTTCCGCGTACCGCTCGGCCCTCAGGGCTCCTGCCGCTCCAGGTCGAACTCCCCGTCCCTGGCGCCGAGTACGAAGGCCTCCCACTCGGCCGCGGTGTACCGCAGCACGGTGTCCCGGTCCAGCGAGGACCGCATCGCCACCGCGCCCTCGGGGAGGTGGGCGATCTCGACCCGCTCCTCCTCCGGGCTGGTCCCGGGCGGGCCCTCCCACTCGACGCCGCTGATGTCGAGCGCGTACAGCTCGTCCTTCTCCTGCTGGGTGCCCATGTGCGGCCTTTCCCTCGGTGGCGCGGTCTTCACCACCGAGTATCGGTGCTGACGAGGCGCACCGGGCGGGTTTCCGCCCGATGCGCCTCCCGGCCCGCGCCACCCGGCGCGAGCCCTTCCGGCCGGGTCCTACATCCCCGGCATGCGCCCGAGCTGCACCAGCGACGTGCCCCGCCTGCGCGAGGCGAAGTAGCCCCGGCCCGGCGGCATCGGACGCGGCCGCACATTGCCGACCAGGTCGCCCTCGGACGGGTCGCCGGACAGCACCAGGCCCTGCGCGCCCAGCTCCTTGATCCGCTGCATGAAGGGCTCGTACAGCGAACGCGAGGCACCCGCCGAGTTGCGCGCGATGATGAAGCGGACGCCCGTGTCCCGGGCGAAGGGCAGGAACTCCACCAGCGGCGCCAGCGGGTTGCCCTGGCTGGTCGCCACCAGGTCGAAGTCGTCGATGATGATGAACACGTCCGGGCCGGTCCACCAGCTGCGGTCGCGCAGCTGCTGCGGAGTGACGTCGGTCGGCGGCTGCCGCCGGGAGAACACCCCGCCCAGCGCCTCCATGTGCATCTGCAGCGAGCTCGCCATCGGCGCGTACTCCAGCAGGTGCTCCTCCGGCAGCGCCCCGAGCAGGCTCCGCCGGTAGTCGCCCACGACCAGGCGGGCCTGGTCCGGGGTGTAGCGCTCGGCGATCTGCTGGGCGATGAGCCGCAGCAGGTTCGTCTTGCCCGACTCGCTCTCACCGAAGACGAGCAGGAAGGGGTCGGAGTCGAAGTCGACGAACACCGGCTCCAGGGCCGTCTCGTCGATGCCGATCGCGATCCCGCGCCCTGCGTGGTCCCCGCCCCGGGGCAGCTGGTCGGCGTGGAGCAGCCGCGGCAGCAGCCGCACGCCGGGGGCCGAGGCCCCCGTCCAGTGCTGCTTGACCGCGGAGACGAACGCGGCCGTGCCCTCGGACACGTCCTGCGCCTCGTGCGAGCCGTCGATCCGCGGCAGCGCGCCCAGGAAGTGGAGCTTCTCCGGTACCTGGCCGCGGCCCGGCATCCCCGGCGGCACGTTCGCCGCGACCTTGCGGTCGAACTCCGAGTCCATGACGTCGCCCAGGCGCAGCTCCAGCCGGCTGAGCATCTGGTCCTTGAGTGCGGGCCGCACCTCCATGTACCGCGCCGCGGTGATCACCACGTGGATGCCGTAGCCCAGACCGCGGGCCGCGATGTCCGTGACGACCTGGTCCAGGCCGTCGTACTCGTTGCGGAAACCGCCCCAGCCGTCGATGAGCAGGAAGACGTCGCCCCACGGCTCGCCGGGCAGCTCGCCCGCCGCCCGCCGCCGCCGGTAGGTGCCGATGGAGTCGATGTTGTTCGAACGGAAGAACTCCTCGCGGCGGTTGAGGATGCCCCCGACCTCCGCGACCGTACGCCGCACCCGCTCCGGGTCCAGCCGCGAGGCGATCCCGCCCACGTGCGGCAGCTCGGCCACCGAGGACAGGCTGCCACCGCCGAAGTCCAGCCCGTAGAACTGCACCTCGCGCGGGGTGTGCGTCAGCGCGAAGGAGGCGATCAGCGTCCGCATCAGCGTCGACTTGCCCGACTGCGGACCGCCCACCACCATCATGTGGCCCGCCGCGCCGGAGAAGTCCCGGTACAGCACCTCGCGCCGCTGCTCGAACGGCTTGTCGATGAGGCCGAGCGGTACGACGAGCCCGCCGGGCCGCGTGTACCCCTCCGCGTGCAGACCGCGCTCCGCCGACGGCGCCAGCGCGGGCAGCAGCTGGTCCAGCGGGGGCGCCTGGTCGAGCGGCGGCAGCCACACCTGGTGCGCCGGCACCCCCTGCCCCTCCAGCCGGGCCACGATCACGTCCAGCACCGTGTCCGCGAGGGCGTCGTCCTCCCGCGTCGACTGCGCCGCCAGGTACGCCGGGTCCGGGGCCGCGTACACCACCGGCACCGGGGCCGCCGTGAACAGCGCGGGCCGCCGCTCCACCGGGAACAGGCCCACCGACAGGTCCGGCCCGCCCGAGCGGTAGGTGCCCGAGACGTACGCCGCCTTGAAGCGGGTCATCTCGTCCGTACCGAACTTCAGGTAGCCCGAACCGGGCACCGACGGCAGGTGGTAGGCGTCCGGCACGCCGATCGCCGTGCGCGACTCGGCCGCCGAGAACGTCCGCAGACCGATGCGGTACGACAGGTAGGTGTCCAGCCCGCGCAGCTTGCCCTCCTCCAGGCGCTGCGAGGCCAGCAGCAGGTGCACGCCCAGCGAACGGCCGATGCGGCCGATCTGGATGAACATGTCGATGAAGTCGGGCTTCGCCGTCAGCAGCTCGCTGAACTCGTCGATCACCAGCACCAGCGAGGCCAGCGGCTCCAGCGGGGCGCCGGCCGCGCGGGCCTTCTCGTAGTCGTGGATGTTCGCGTAGTTGCCCGCCGAGCGCAGCAGCTCCTGCCGGCGCTGCAGCTCACCGCGGATGGAGTCGCCCATCCGGTCCACGAGCGTGAGGTCGTCCGCCAGGTTCGTGATGACCGCCGCCACGTGCGGCATCTGCCCCATGCCGGTGAAGGTCGCACCGCCCTTGAAGTCGGCGAGCACGAAGTTCAGCGTCTCCGAGGTGTGCGTGACCGCCAGGCCCAGCACCAGGGTGCGCAGCAGCTCCGACTTGCCGGAACCGGTCGCGCCCACGCACAGGCCGTGCGGGCCCATGCCCTCCTGCGCGGCCTCCTTCAGGTCCAGCATGACCGGACCGCCGTCCTCGCCGACGCCGATCGGCACGCGCAGCCGCTCGCCGGCCGACCTCGGCCGCCAGGTCCGCGCCACGTCGATCGAGGCCGCGTCGCCCAGGTTCAGCAGATCTGTGAAGTCCAGGTTGGCCAGCAGCGGCTCGTCGTCGTCCCCGCCGCCGGTGCGCAGCGGCGCCAGCTGCCGGGCCAGGGCCTCCGCCGCGGGCAGCGACAGGGTGTCCGGGACGCCCTCGTACGCGATCCCCGCGCCCGACTCCAGGCGCAGCCGGCCCGGCCGCACCACGACCGACAGCCCGCCGCGCGGCTCGTCCAGCTCGCCCGCGACCACCTCGACGATCGTGACGCCCTGCAAGCCCTCCGCCGCGGCGAACGCCGAGTCCGGCGGCACCATCCCGCCGTCCAGTACGACGACCAGGTGCGGCTGGTCCAGCACCGGGGACACCTCCCGGCTGAACCGGGGCCGTCCCTCCAGCCGGGGACCCAGCAGCGCCTCCAGCTCACCCAGGTCGTCGCCGCACAGCCGCTTCGTACCGGCCCCGTCGACCTGCCCGGGAACCTGCGTGTGCGGCAGCCACTTCGTCCAGTCCCACGAGGGCGCCGCACCCGGCGCGGCCACCACGGCCACCACCAGGTCCTCGGGCGAGTGCAGCGTCGCCAGCTGAGCCACCAGCGCCCGCGCCGTCCCGCGCGCGGATTCCGGTTCCCCGGACACCGTCACGTGGTAGAACGCCCGCAGCGACAACGCCACCGGCAGCCCGTCCAGCGAGGAGTGCACCCGCAGGAAACGCTGCATCGCACCCGCAGTCAGCGGCTCCAGCTCGTCCACCGGCGCGGTGTCCGGCGCCACCAGCGGCGTCGCCAGCCGCTGCGGTCCCAGCCCCAGCCGGGCCTGCCCGAAGTCCCCGTCGCCGACCCGCCGCTCCCACAGGCGCGAACCCTCGGCGACCACCGACCACAACTGCTCGGGGGCCGGGTGCAGGTACAGCTGCGCGTCGCGCTGCGAGCGCGCGGTCCGCCGTACCTGACGGCGGGTCTGCGCCAGGTACTTGAGGTAGTCCCGGCGCACGTCGGCCATTTGCCCCTGCGCACCGCGACGGAAGCGCACCAACTGGGCGACGACCATGGCCACCGTCGACACCAGCATCAGCACACCCATGATGCGCATGAACGGCGCCGCACCCGGCATGAAGAAGAAGACGACCGAAGAGCCCATGCCGAGCATCGGCAGGAGCTGCATCAGCATGCCCTCCTGCTGCCCCCGCGGAAGTTCCGGCGGTGCCTCCAGCCTCAGCTCCTCCGAAGGAACTTCGGGCGGCAGGGACCGTGGCGGGCGTTTGACGACGATCTGGCTCACCGGAGCATCAATCCCTCGAAAACGGACGGGACGTCGCAACCGGCGCCCCCAAGTCCCGGACACGGAGGGGGTCTCCTCCATGCGACGGTGATCCTACTTGCCGACAGTCGGTCATACGCCCGGTAGGGTGGCGCCGCGCAGCATGCGCATCCGCGAATCCGGTGTAGGACACACCGCGTCCGGTGCGCCAACCAGTCTTCAACCAGGGGGGTCACACAGGTGAGTACGGCCGCAACGACGGGCTTCTGCAGGGTCACCGTCGTGGCCCCCGACAGCCGGATCGACGTCGCCCTCCCCGAGGACATCGCCGTCGCCGACGTCTACCCGGAGCTGCTGCGCCTCACCGGCCAGACCCAGCCCGTCGGCGCCCCCACCGGCTTCCACCTGGTCCGCCGCTCCGGCGCCGTCCTCGACGGCGCCCGCACGCTCGCCGCCCAGCAGGTCCTCGACGGCGAGGTGCTCAGCCTGCGCCCCTTCGCCGAGTCCCTGCCGCCCGCCGTCTTCGACGACGTCTCCGACGCCGTCGCCTCCGCCGTCGTCCGCGACCGGCACCGCTGGAGCGACGACATGCTGCGCGGCGCGGGCCTGGCCGGCGCCGCGGTGCTGCTCGTCCTGCTCGGCTTCGTCCTCTGGTACGCCGACCCGGTCCGCCACGACATGCACGGCCTGCCCGGCATCATCGCCGGGGCCGCGGGCGTCCTGCTCACCGCCGTCGCCGGAGTGCGCGCCCGGGTCTACCGGGACCGCGGCTCCGCCGTGGCCCTCGGCCTCGGCGCCCTCCCGCACCTGCTGATCGCCGGCTCCGGCATCGTCGCGCCCGCCGCGGGCCACGGACCGGGCCGGCTCCAGTTCCTCCTCGGCTGCGTCTGCGTACTGATCGCCTCCGTCGCGCTGGTCGCGCTCACCCCCAGCGGGGACGCGCCCTTCGTCGCGGCCACCTTCCTCGCCGCCACCGGCACCCTGGCCACCTTCCTCGCCATCGCCGCCGAGGCCTCCGCGACCGCCACCGCCGCCGTCTGCGCGCCCGTCGCCATCGGCCTCCTGGCCTTCCTGCCCGGCCTCTCCGCCCGCTTCGCCCGCCTGCCCATCGGCTACGCCGCCCCGCAGAGCGCCACCGAGGAGTACGAGACCCCGGACCGCTACGACACCGAGCCGTACGGTGACCCGTCCGGCTCCGACCAGCACGACCAGGGCGCCACCCTCGACGCCGAGGCCATCGCCGCCCAGGCCCGCCGCGGCCACGAGATGCTCCTCGGCCTGGTCGGCGGCTGCGCCGCCGTCGCCGTCGGCTCCGCCGCCGTCCTCGGCTTCTCCGACAACACCTGGGGCCGGCTGCTCGCCCTGGCCACCGGCCTCGCCATGCTGCTGCGCGCCCGGCTCTTCCGCTACACCTCCCAGGTCGTGTGCGCCCTGGTCGCCGGCCTCGCCGCCCTCGGCCTGCTGATCCTGGGCCTGGCCCTGAACCCGCCGGCCGAGCTGGTCCAGGCCCTGGTCCTGGACCACGACCGCAGCGGCCTGGACCTCCGTACGATCTGGCTGTCCGCCGCCGTCACCGCCGGCGCGGCCCTCCTCGCCGGAATTGCGCTGGTCATTCCCCGCAAGGGTCTGTCACCCTTCTGGGGGCGGCTGCTCGACCTCACCGAGGCGGCCGTACTGCTCAGCCTGGTGCCCCTGGCCCTGGCCGTGCTCGACGTCTACTCCAGGGCCCGCGCTCTCACCAGCTGAGACGTGGGGCAGCGGCAGCCTGGTACGCTGTGTGACGGCCGTTTGTGTACGCGCCTCCGGATCCTTCTCGAAGGGTCTGTGGACTGCGCTCAGCGGACCCCGCCTCCCGAGTCACGGAAGATCCCCAGAGAATTCGACCTGGGGCACTCGGTGGCACTGAAGACCTAAAACGAGGAGTACGCGTGCCGCTCGACGCCGCTACGAAGAAGCAGATCATCAGCGAGTTCGGTGCCAAGGAGGGCGACACCGGCTCTCCCGAGGTCCAGGTCGCGATGCTGTCCCGCCGCATCTCGGACCTGACCGAGCACCTCAAGACGCACAAGCACGACCACCACTCCCGTCGTGGTCTGCTGATCCTGGTCGGCCAGCGTCGCCGCCTGCTGCAGTACCTGGCCAAGAAGGACATCCAGCGCTTCCGTACGCTGGTCGAGCGCCTCGGCATCCGCCGCGGTGCGGCCGGCGCCAAGTAACACGCCGTGAAGGGAGCGGTTCCCACATCCGGGGGCCGCTCCCTTTGCTGTACGTGCGGACAGGACCGGACCCTTTGTAGTCTGGATAGGACGCACGTGCCCGTCTGAGAAGACGTGCACAACTGAAGAGGAGGAGCGCCCTCCCTACGCCGCCGGTCCTCGGTAGTGGCACCCGGAATGCCCCAGCGGGCACCGAACCGGGTGCTTCGATCGAAGACCGGCCCCCAGGCCAGGAGCGCTTCTCCGCAACCGTCCGCCGCCACACGGGCTGCGGACGGAGACGACGAAAATGGAGAAAACGCTAGTGGAGAACGAGACCCACTACGCCGAGGCCGTCATTGACAACGGTTCCTTCGGCACCCGCACCATCCGCTTCGAGACGGGCCGTCTGGCCCGCCAGGCCGCCGGCTCCGCCGTTGCCTACCTGGACGACGACACGATGGTGCTTTCCGCGACCACCGCGTCGAAGAAGCCCAAGGACCAGCTCGACTTCTTCCCCCTGACGGTGGACGTCGAGGAGCGGCAGTACGCCGCGGGCAAGATCCCCGGCTCCTTCTTCCGCCGCGAGGGCCGCCCCTCCGAGGACGCGATCCTCACCTGCCGCCTGATCGACCGCCCGCTGCGCCCGTCCTTCAAGAAGGGCCTGCGCAACGAGATCCAGGTCGTCGCCACGATCATGGCGCTCAACCCGGACCACCTGTACGACGTCATCGCGATCAACGCCGCGTCCGCGTCCACCCAGCTGGCCGGTCTGCCCTTCTCCGGCCCGATCGGCGGCGTCCGCGTCGCGCTGATCCGCGGCCAGTGGGTGGCCTTCCCGACGCACACCGAGCTCGAGGACGCCGTCTTCGACATGGTCGTCGCGGGCCGCGTCCTGGAGGACGGCGACGTCGCGATCATGATGGTCGAGGCCGAGGCCACCGAGAAGACCATCGCCCTCGTCAAGGGCGGCGCCGAGGCGCCGACCGAGGAGATCGTCGCCGCGGGTCTCGACGCCGCGAAGCCGTTCATCAAGGTCCTCTGCAAGGCCCAGGCCGACCTGGCCGCCAAGGCCGCCAAGCCCGAGGGCGAGTTCCCGGTCTTCCTGGACTACCAGGACGACGTGTACGAGGCCCTCTCGGCCGCCGTCAAGGGCGAGCTCTCCCAGGCGCTGACCATCCCGGGCAAGCAGGACCGCGAGGCCGAGCTGGACCGCGTCAAGGAGCTGGCCGCCGACAAGCTCCTCCCGGCCTTCGAAGGCCGCGAGAAGGAGATCTCCGCCGCCTACCGCAGCCTGACCAAGGCCCTGGTGCGCGAGCGCGTCATCAAGGACAAGGTCCGCATCGACGGCCGCGGGATCACGGACATCCGTACCCTCGCCGCCGAGGTCGAGGCCATCCCGCGCGTGCACGGCTCGGCGCTGTTCGAGCGTGGCGAGACCCAGATCCTGGGCGTCACCACCCTGAACATGCTCCGCATGGAGCAGCAGCTGGACACCCTCTCCCCGGTGACCCGCAAGCGCTACATGCACAACTACAACTTCCCGCCGTACTCCGTCGGTGAGACCGGCCGCGTGGGCTCGCCCAAGCGCCGCGAGATCGGCCACGGCGCGCTCGCCGAGCGCGCGATCGTGCCGGTCCTCCCGACCCGCGAGGAGTTCCCGTACGCGATCCGCCAGGTGTCCGAGGCCCTCGGCTCCAACGGTTCGACGTCCATGGGCTCGGTCTGCGCCTCCACCATGTCGCTGCTGAACGCCGGTGTGCCCCTCAAGGCCCCCGTCGCCGGTATCGCCATGGGTCTGATCTCGCAGGAGATCGACGGCAAGACGCACTACGTCGCCCTCACCGACATCCTCGGTGCGGAGGACGCCTTCGGCGACATGGACTTCAAGGTCGCCGGCACCAAGGAGTTCGTGACCGCGCTCCAGCTGGACACCAAGCTGGACGGCATCCCGGCCTCTGTCCTGGCCGCGGCCCTCAAGCAGGCCCGCGACGCCCGCCTCCACATCCTCGACGTGATGATGGAAGCGATCGACACGCCGGACGCCATGTCCCCGTTCGCCCCGCGGATCATCACCGTCAAGATCCCGGTGGACAAGATCGGTGAGGTCATCGGCCCCAAGGGCAAGATGATCAACCAGATCCAGGAGGACACCGGCGCCGAGATCACGATCGAGGACGACGGCACCATCTACATCGGTGCCTCCGACGGCCCGGCCGCCGAGGCCGCCCGCGCCACGATCAACTCGATCGCCAACCCGACCATGCCGGAGGTCGGCGAGCGCTACCTGGGTACGGTCGTCAAGACCACCACCTTCGGTGCCTTCGTCTCCCTGATGCCCGGCAAGGACGGCCTGCTGCACATCTCGCAGATCCGCAAGCTCGCCGGTGGCAAGCGCGTGGAGAACGTCGAGGACGTGCTCGCGGTCGGTACCAAGGTCCAGGTGGAGATCGCCGAGATCGACCAGCGCGGCAAGCTCTCCCTGATCCCCGTGATCGACGGCGAATCTGCAGGTGACGCCGACAATGACGCTGACAAGGACGACTCCGACAAGTGATGTCGCGTAGTTCCCGTGTGACGGCCCGCCCCTCTTCGGAGGGGCGGGCCGTCGCCCGTACCCAAACCCTCCTCAAGGGGCAGAACGGCATCGGCACCGTCCGGCGCACGGTCCTCCCCGGCGGACTGCGCATCGTCACCGAGACGCTGCCCTCCGTCCGCTCCGCCACCTTCGGCATCTGGGCGCACGTGGGCTCCCGCGACGAGACGCCGACGCTCAACGGTGCCACGCACTACCTGGAGCACCTCCTCTTCAAGGGCACCGGAAAGCGCAGTGCCCTCGACATCTCCTCCGCGATCGACGCGGTCGGCGGAGAGATGAACGCCTTCACGGCGAAGGAGTACACCTGCTACTACGCACGCGTGCTCGACACCGATCTGCCGCTGGCCATCGACGTGGTCTGCGACATGCTGACCGGCTCGCTGATCCGCGAGGAGGACGTCGACGCCGAGCGCGGAGTCATCCTCGAAGAGATCGCGATGACCGAGGACGACCCGGGCGACATGGTCCACGACCTGTTCGCGCAGACCATGTACGGGGACACGCCCCTGGGCCGCCCCGTCCTCGGCACCGTCGACACGATCAACGCGCTCGGCGCCGACCGGATCCGCCGCTTCTACAAGAAGCACTACGACCCGACCCACCTGGTCGTGGCCGCGGCCGGCAACGTCGACCACAACAAGGTCGTACGGCAGGTCCGCGCCGCCTTCGAGAAGGCCGGGGCGCTGACCCGCACAGACGCCGAGCCGATCGGCCCGCGCACCGGCACCAAGCGCATCCGCACCTCCGGCCGCGTCGACCTGGTCAACCGCAAGACCGAGCAGGCCCACGTGGTCCTCGGCATGCCCGGCCTGGCCCGCACCGACGAGCGCCGCTGGGCGCTGGGCGTCCTGAACACCGCCCTCGGCGGCGGCATGTCCTCCCGCCTCTTCCAGGAGGTCCGGGAGAAGCGCGGCCTGGCCTACAGCGTGTACTCGTACACCTCCGGCTTCGCCGACACCGGCCTCTTCGGCGTGTACGCGGGCTGCCGGCCCAGCCAGGTCCACGACGTGCTCCGGATCTGCCGCGACGAGCTCGACAAGGTCGCCTCCGACGGGATCAGCGACGACGAGATCAAGCGGGCCATCGGCCAGCTCTCCGGCTCCACCGTCCTCGGCCTGGAGGACACCGGCGCGATCATGAACCGCATCGGCAAGAGCGAGCTGTGCTGGGGCGACCAGATGTCCGTCGACGACATGCTGGCCCGGATCGCCGCGGTGACCCCGGACGACGTCCGCTCGGTCGCGCAGGATGTACTGGCCCAGCGCCCCTCGCTCGCGGTGATCGGCCCGCTCAAGGAGAAGCAGGCCGCCCGCCTCGACGAAGCGGTCGCCTAGTTCCGTACGCAGGTAAGTCTGTGCTGGATTAAGGACACGAATATGAGCAAGCTGCGCGTGGCAGTCCTCGGTGCTCAGGGTCGCATCGGCGCCGAGGCCGTCAAGGCGGTCGAAGCCGCCGAGGACATGGAGCTGGTGGCGGCCCTCGGCCGCGGCGACAAGCTGGAGACGCTGGCCGAGGCCGGCGCCCAGGTCGCGGTCGAGCTGACCACCCCCGCCTCGGTGATGGGGAACCTGGACTTCCTCATCCGCCACGGCATCCACGCGGTGGTCGGTACCACCGGCTGGACCGAGGACCGCCTCGCGCAGCTGAACTCCTGGCTGGACGGCTCCCCGGAGACCGGTGTGCTCATCGCCCCGAACTTCTCCATCGGTGCCGTCCTCACCATGAAGTTCGCCGCCCAGGCCGCCCGCTACTTCGAGTCCGTCGAGGTCGTCGAGCTGCACCACCCGAACAAGGTCGACGCCCCCTCCGGCACGGCGACCCGTACGGCCCAGCTCATCGCGGCCGCCCGCGCCGAGGCCGGCTGCGCACCGCAACCCGACGCCACCGCCACCGCCCTCGACGGGGCCCGCGGGGCGAACGTCGACGGGGTGCCCGTGCACGCCATCCGCCTGCGCGGCCTGCTGGCCCACCAGGAGGTCCTCCTCGGCGGCGAGGGCGAGACCCTGACCATCCGTCACGACTCCCTGCACCACAGCAGCTTCATGCCGGGCATCCTGCTCGGTACGCGCCGCGTCGTGCGGACCCCCGGCCTCACCTTCGGCCTCGAACACTTCCTCGACCTGGGCTGAGCCATGCGCGCGAAGATCACGTACTTCCTCACGGCCGCCGTCCTGGCCGTCTACTTCGTCCTGGCCGGCAGCCGGGGCCTGCTGCTGATCCAGCAGGGCACCTGGCTGACCGTCACCTTCGGCGTGGCGGTGCTGATCCTGCCCGTCATCGGCGTGTGGTTCCTCTGGAAGAACACCCGGTTCGTCACCAAGGCCAACCAGCTCGCGACCGAGCTGGAGGCGGAGGGTGCGCTGCCCGTCGACGAACTGGAGCGGGACCAGTACGGCCGGATCCTGCGGGATTCCGCCGACGAGGTCTTCGCGCGCCGCAAGGCCGAGACGGAGGACGCGCCGGGGGACTGGCGCAGCTGGTTCCGCCTCGCCGTCGCCTACCACGACGCCCGCGACACCCCGCGGGCCCGCAAGGCCATGCAGCGGGCCATCGCCCTGCACGACGCGGAGCCCGTACGGGTCTGATCCCCGTACGGGCTCGCTGTCCTGCTCCGCTCCGGCGGCCCGTGGCTCAGGCGGGCAGCGGCCGGTACTCGTCGGCCCAGGCCTCGACCGCGTCCGCGGCCCGGTCGAAGGCCTCGGTCCGCGACAGGAAGTCGGCGTTGTGGTCGGTCAGCAGCACCGGCAGCTCCGCTCCGCCGCGCCCGGCTGCCGTCAGCGCCTGCCCCTGCACGGTCCTCGGCAGCCCGAGCCAGCGCACGGGCTGCTGCACGGTGCGGACCTCACCGATCTCGCTCCACGCGATCGAGCGGGTCCTGAAGAGCCCGACCCGGCGCAGCCCCCTACGGCTCACCCAGACGCCCGCGCGCAGTATCTGCACGGCGGCCCCGATGACGGCCAGCGCGGCGGCCAGGCAGCCGCCTGCGCCCGCCCAGGTGCCCGCGAAGGCGATGATCATCGTGGCCAGCAGCATGAAGGCGGACAGCAGGAGCAGCATCGCGGCGATGGCCACGCGCCAGGGGCCGGGCCGGTAGGGCCGTCGCCAGCGGTCCCGGTCGTCGTGGGCCAGTACCTCGTCGCCGGCGTCATCCGTGTCGAAGACGCCGTCGGCCGTCAGGAAGGGCAGGGGCACGGCTGGACCTCACTCACATGCACGTTCGGTTGGGCTGTGCCCGTGAGGCTACCGCCCCTCGGACGCCTCCGACTGCTGCGACTTCTCGGATGCCTTGCTCGGCTGCAGTGCGGGCATGCCGAAGAGCAGCGAGCCGACGAGCCCCGCCACCACGGTCAGTCCGACCAGACTACGGGCGGCGATCTGGGTCTTGCTCAGACTCTCGCGCGGCGGCGGAGTGACGTTACTGCGGAATCGGTCGGCCTCGGCGACGAAGGCGAACGGGACGGGTTCGCGCCGGCGGAACATGGGAGCGACTCTCCTCACGGTCAGGGCCCTGGGGCGGCGGTGGCATGGCGGCGGGGGGTGTGCGTGCGTCTGCTGAGTAGGACGTACGAGTCACTCAATCGGTGCCGGAATTCGGGACATTAACCAAAATTCATGGCGACGCGTCAGCTGCTCGGGTGGCGGCGCGGGGGAGCGCGGCGGGGACTGCGGCCGGGAGGCGGTCTGCGGCTGCGCGGCGGGCGGTGGAGGGCGACGTAGAGTGGGCGCGCCCCAGGTAACGCACGTTTGGAAGGACCCCCGGTGAGCGAGACCGCCGCTTCAGATCTGAAACCCAGCTTCCGCAGTGATGTGACGGTGGAGCTGGTGAAGCACTCCGCCGCCGACTCCGACGTGCTGTGGGCCGCCCGCGTGTCCACGGCCGGCGAGCAGTCCCTGGAGGAGCTGCAGAAGGACCCGGAGCGGTCCAAGGGGCTCATCAACTACCTGATGCGGGACCGCCACGGCAGCCCCTTCGAGCACAACTCGATGACCTTCTTCATCAGCGCCCCGATCTTCGTCTTCCGCGAGTTCATGCGCCACCGCGTGGGCTGGTCGTACAACGAGGAATCGGGCCGCTACAGGGAGCTCCAGCCGGTCTTCTACGTCCCGGACGCCGAGCGCAAGCTCGTCCAGGAGGGCCGTCCCGGCAAGTACGTCTTCGTCGAGGGCACCGAGGCGCAGCAGGAACTCACCGGCCGCGTCATGGAGGACTCCTACCGCCAGGCCTACGAGGCCTACCAGGAGATGCTCGCCGCGGGCGTGGCCCGCGAGGTTGCCCGTTCGGTCCTGCCGGTCGGTCTTTTCTCCTCGATGTACGCCACCTGCAACGCCCGCTCGCTCATGCACTTCCTCGGTCTGCGCACGCAGCACGAGCTCGCCGCGGTCCCGTCCTTCCCGCAGCGGGAGATCGAGATGGTCGGCGAGAAGATGGAGCGGCACTGGGCCACGCTCATGCCGCTCACGTACGCGGCCTTCAACGGCAACGGCCGCGTTGCCCCGTAAGGCCCGGTACACCCGCGGCGTACTGATGTGCTGCGCCAAGTCCTAAGTGTCCGTATTGCGGCGTTTCGTAAAGTTCATCTAGGCTGATCAAACGGACCCGGCACTGCTTGAACCCCCGAGCAGGCAGTGCCGGTGTCCAACACTCTGTTGACGTCCCCCGAGGGGACACCGCGGGCATGGCAGCGAGTAGCGTGTTACCCATGGCTCCGATCTCGACTCCGCAGACCCCCTTCGGGCGGGTCCTCACCGCTATGATCACGCCGTTCACGGCGGACGGCGCACTCGACCTCGACGGCGCGCAGCGGCTCGCCGTCCACCTGGTGGACGCAGGCAACGACGGCCTGATCATCAACGGCACCACCGGTGAGTCGCCGACCACCACCGACGCGGAGAAAAACGATCTCGTACGAGCCGTCCTCGAAGCCGTCGGAGACCGCGCCCACGTCGTCGCGGGCATCGGCACCAACGACACCCGGCACACCCTGGAGCTCGCCCGACAGGCCGAGCGCACCGGCGCGCACGGCCTGCTGGCCGTGACCCCCTACTACAGCAAGCCTCCGCAGGAGGGCCTCTTCCGGCACTTCACGGCGATCGCCGACGCCACCGGGCTGCCGGTCATGCTCTACGACATCCCCGGCCGCAGCGGTGTCCCGATCGACACCGAAACTCTCGTCCGGCTGGCCGAGCACCCCCGTATCGTGGCCAACAAGGACGCCAAGGGCGACCTCGGCCGCGCCAGCTGGGCCATCGCGCAGAGCGGCCTGGCCTGGTACTCGGGTGACGACATGCTGAACCTGCCGCTCCTGTCGGTCGGCGCGGTCGGCTTCGTCTCCGTGGTCGGCCACGTGGTCACCCCCGAGCTGCGCGCCATGCTGGAGGCCCACCTGGGCGGAGACGTCCAGAAGGCCGCCGAGATCCACCAGAAGCTGCTCCCGGTCTTCACCGGCATGTTCCGCACCCAGGGTGTGATGACCACCAAGGGCGCACTGAACCTGCAGGGCCTGCCCGCGGGCCCGCTGCGGCTCCCGCTGATCGAGCTGACCGCCGAAGAGACGGCTCAGCTCAAGCGCGATCTTGCCGCCGGCGGGGTACAGCTCTGACAACAGACTTCACAACTGAATAAGCACGACCGAAACAGACAAAAGCAAGAGCACGAATGACATACACGCCACGTGCCTTCCGAGGTACGTGGCGTGTGTGGTGAGGAGACACTTTTGAGCCATCCGCATCCTGAACTCGGTCCGCCGCCGAAGCTGCCCAAGGGCGGCCTGCGGGTCACCCCCCTGGGTGGCCTCGGCGAGATCGGCCGCAACATGACCGTCTTCGAGTTCGACGGTCGCCTGCTGATCGTCGACTGCGGCGTCCTCTTCCCCGAGGAGGAGCAGCCGGGCATCGACCTGATCCTGCCGGACTTCACGTCCATCCGGGACCGGCTCGACGACATCGACGGCATCGTCCTCACGCACGGCCACGAGGACCACATCGGCGCCGTCCCCTACCTCCTCCGGGAGAAGCCGGACATCCCGCTGATCGGCTCCAAGCTGACGCTGGCCCTCATCGAGGCGAAGCTCCAGGAGCACCGCATCCGCCCCTACACCCTCGAGGTGAAGGAAGGCGAGCGCGAGAACCTCGGCCCCTTCGACTGCGAGTTCATCGCCGTCAACCACTCCATCCCCGACGCCCTGGCCGTCGCGATCCGGACCCCCGCGGGCCTGGTCGTCGCCACCGGCGACTTCAAGATGGACCAGCTGCCGCTGGACAACCGCCTCACCGACCTGCACGCCTTCGCGCGTCTGAGCGAGGAGGGCATCGACCTCCTCCTCTCCGACTCGACGAACGCCGAGGTCCCGGGCTTCGTACCGCCCGAGCGCGAGATCTCCAACGTCCTGCGCACGGTCTTCGCGAACGCCCACAACCGGATCATCGTGGCGAGCTTCGCCAGCCACGTGCACCGCATCCAGCAGATCCTCGACGCCGCCCACGAGTACGGCCGCAGGGTCGCCTTCGTCGGCCGCTCGATGGTCCGCAACATGGGCATCGCCCGTGACCTGGGCTACCTGCGGGTCCCGCCGGGCCTCGTCGTGGACGTCAAGACCCTCGACGACCTGCCGGCCCACGAGGTCGTCCTGGTCTGTACGGGTTCCCAGGGCGAGCCGATGGCGGCCCTGTCCCGCATGGCCAACCGCGACCACCAGATCCGGATCGTCCCCGGCGACACCGTGATCCTGGCGTCGTCCCTGATCCCGGGCAACGAGAACGCGGTCTACCGCGTGATCAACGGCCTGACCCGCTGGGGCGCCAACGTCGTGCACAAGGGCAACGCCAAGGTGCACGTTTCCGGCCACGCCTCCGCGGGCGAGCTGCTGTACTTCTACAACATCTGCAAGCCGCGGAACCTGATGCCGGTCCACGGCGAATGGCGCCACCTGCGCGCCAACGCCGAGCTCGGTGCCATGACGGGCGTCCCGAAGGACCGCATCGTCATCGCCGAGGACGGCGTGGTCGTCGACCTGATCGACGGCAAGGCCCGGATCTCCGGCAAGGTCCAGGCCGGCTACGTGTACGTGGACGGCCTCTCGGTCGGCGACGTCACCGAGGTCCACCTCAAGGACCGCCGGATCCTCGGCGAAGAGGGCATCATCTCGGTCTACGTCGTGGTGGACAGCACCACGGGCAAGGTCGTCAGCGGCCCGAGCATCCAGGCCCGCGGCTCCGGCATCGAGGACTCCGCCTTCGCGGCCGTCCTGCCGAAGATCGAGGAAGCCATCGCCCGCGCCGGCGCCGACGGCGTGGCCGAGCCGCACCAGCTCCAGCAGCTCATCCGCCGCACGATGGGCAAGTGGGTCTCGGACGGCTACCGCCGCCGCCCGATGATCCTCCCGGTCGTCGTCGAGGTCTGACCCTCGCCGTAGCGACCTCACCGGAGCGGGGCAACCGGATTTGCATCCGGGGGCCCCGCTCCAGTACGTTTACGTCTCCACCCCGCACGGCACCCCGGCACACACGTGTGCCCGGACGGGTCATGCGGGCGGGTGGGAATCATGACCCAGGGAGACCTGATAAAGTCTGATCCGCCCGAAAGGGAAAGGCCTTCCGAAGGCCATCGGAATTCCAATCCAGTCGACTTCTTCCAGAAGCAGACACGGAAAAGAATCTGATAGAGTCGGACTCGCCGGAAAGGGAAACGCGAAAGCGGAAACCTGGAAAGCGAAACCCGCTTCGACCGGGAATCGGACACGAAAGAGTCTGATAGAGTCGGAAACGAAGAACGAAGCCCGGAGGAAAGCCCGAGAGGGTGAGTACAAAGGAAGCGTCCGTTCCTTGAGAACTCAACAGCGTG
>NZ_JBEZMA010000045.1:0-61193 GCF_040652415.1 Streptomyces sp. NPDC048255 | reverse complement strand
TGAGCAGCACCCCTCGATCCTGCCATCAGCCACTGACACGGTCCGATCCGGGGTCGGCAAGGGGGCGCCGTCCAGTTACGGGACAGCTCTTAGCGTTCTCCATGATCGCGGCGCCGGGATGTGCGCTGCCTCGGCACTGAGGGCCAGAAGTTCAGCATCCTCTTCGACTGGTTCGACCAGGGTGGGGACGGGCAGCTCACTCACGACGATCTCCAAGCCATGGCAGGGCTGTTCGCCGGGCTGGCCGCGGAGGACGACCACGCGAATGCCACAGCCATGCGCGATGCCTTCGAGGAGTGGTGGCAGCTGCTTCTGAAGCACGGCGACACCGACGGGGACGGGCAGGTCTCCCGGCAGGAGTTCATCGCCGTGATGGAGGCCAACGTCACCTCTCCTCAGCACTTCGAGGGCGCCGTACTCGCGATCGCCGATGCGCTGATGAAGGCGCTCGACACCGATGGCGACGGGGTGCTGAACCGCGACGAGTACGTCCGCATGTACACCTCGCTCGGAGTTCCGCCGGAGCATTCCGGAGAGGCGTTCAAGAGGCTCGACCGGGACGGGAACGGCGTGATCAGCCACAAGGAGTTCAGCACGGCGATCTCCGAGTTCTATCTCAGCGCCGACGCCGACGCTCCGGGTATCTGGCTGATCGGCCCCTTCGCCCCGTCCGCCTGAGCGCGTGCCGGGAGCCCGGATGAAAGCGCTGCTGAAATCCGGGGACGGCAGCCCCGGCTTACAGCTGTCTGAGATGCCGGTCCCGGTACCGGCCGCGGGTGAGGTACTCGTCCGTGTGCTGCGTGCCGGGATCTGCGACACCGACCTGCACATCGAGGCCTGGGACGACTGGGCACGCAGCCGCACCGACGAGAAACCTCTGAGGGACAACCATGACCAGCCAGTTCGACACCCTGCCGGACACCTACGACGACTTCACCGGCACCGCCTTCCGCACCCACCTGGAGACCCCCAGCGTGCTGCGCGCCCTGGGCAGCCTCGACGGAGCCGCCGTACTGGACCTGGGCTGCGGCTCCGGCGTCTACACCCGCCTGCTCAAGCAGCAGGGCGCCGCCCGCGCCACGGGCCTCGACATCTCCGCCGGGATGATCGGCCACGCCCGCGCAGAGGAAGCGGCCGAACCCCTCGGCATCGACTACGTCCACGGCGCCCTCCCCGACCAGCTGGCCGGCGCCTTCGACCTGGTCCTGGGCGTCTACGTCCTGCCGTACGCGACCACCCGTGCCGAACTGCGCCAACTGTGCGCCACCGCCGCCCGGGCACTGCGCCCCGGCGGACGCTTCGTGACGCTGCCCAACCATCCGGGCTTCAGCCCCGGCGCCGTCTCCTACGCCCCGTACGGCTTCACCCTGACCGCTCCGCAGCCGCCCGGCGACGGCTCGCCGGTCACCTTGAACCTCCGCTTCGCCGGTCACGACGAGTGCGTCACTGCCCGCTTCTGGACGCGCGCCACCCTGGAGGAGACCCTGCTGGAGGCGGGCTTCACCCGCCCGCGCTGGACCGACCCCAGCGTGACCGAACAGGGCATCGCCGTCCGCGGCGAGAGCTACTGGCGCGACTACCTCACCGCGCCCCACACCGTGATCGTCGACAGCGTCGAGGCCGGGGGCGCGGCGTAGATGCGCATCGAAATCCACCACGCTTTAGACGGCGTCACTGGCTGGGACGCGGCCGTGGCAACCGCTCCCGTCTTCTACCAGCGGCCCTTCCTCCAGGCATTCGAGGACACTCCACTGCACCCGGTACTCCGCCACGCCTACCTGTGCGCCCCACCCGGAGACCCGGATCCATCACGGCCCGGCATCGCCGTCCCCGTCACACTCCAGCACGGCGTGGACCCGATGCGCGTCCTCGCCGAGCACTTCCCCGCCGCACACCAGCGGCCCGTCCTGCTCAGCCACGTCTGGCACTGCTACGAGACCACCCTGCCCGGAGCCGACACCGACCAGGAAACGACCGCGACCGTCGTCCGAACCTTGCGCGACCTCGCAGGCCAGTGGGACGCCGGACACTTCGGCTTCGTCAACGTCCCCGCCGACAGCCCGACAGCAGCCGCGCTCGAACGCCTCGGCATGACTCCCGTCCCGGCGGAGAACGGGCACGGACTCGACATCACCCCCTTCCACAGCCTGGACGCCTACCTCGCCACGCTGCCGAGCAAGCCCCGCCGCAACCTCACCCACGACTTGCGCCGCGCCGAGGAAGCCGGAGTCGTCACCGAGATCCAGCCCCCGCAGAAGGCCGACCTCGACGGCTTCGTCGAACTCGCCCGCCGCACCGCCGCCAAGTACGGCAACGCCGACTACAACCGCCCGGCATCTTCCAGGCATTCGTACTGGCACTGGGCGACAGCGCCCGGGTCATCGAACTCCGCCGCTCCGGGCACCTGATCGCATCCGCCATCACCCTCCTCGACCAGCACCGCTACCACTACTGGTGTGTGGGCGTGGACTACGCGGCGGCGCCCGGCTTCAGCCCGTTCTACGCGGTGTTCGCCGATGTCATGAGGGATGCCATCGGCTCCGGCCGCAGCCGCATCGAACTGGGACGACGCAACCCCGACTTCAAACGCCGCTACGGCATGCACGCGACCCCCCTGTGCGCGTAGGCCGCCGGTGGACTCCCGGGCGGGAACTCCGGCCCATGCCAGCAGGACGCGGATCCGCTCGATCCCGTCGGGACAGCCGTCTTGGACGAGCGTGGCGAGCCGGACCTTGGCGTCGCGAAGTCGGCCTGACCAGGCTTCCACCCATCGTTCCCTCGTAGATCACGTCCGCGAGAATACCGGCACCGTTCCGATGGTGGCCCGCAAGTTTCGATGGATCGGCTTCAACAAACCCTGGCGAGCTCAAGCAGTCAGCGCATCACCGCTGTTCGGGCGCGCTCGTCCCCCGTGGACCAGTCCCTCCGCACGGGGTCGGACCGGGCCTGCGGTGGGCAGGACCTAGGATGCCTGGGTTCGACCGGGCAGGATATCGGGGGTGCGTGGCATGAGCGGTTACGGCAGCGGTGGGTACGGTGACTTGACGGGCGGCGGCGGCCCCGCGAACCCGCCGCAGGGACACCCCTACGCTCCACCGGTCCCCCCGCAGGGCTACCCGTACGCACAGGCCGGCCCGCCGCCGGGATACCCGTACGCACAGGCCGGCCCGCCGCCGGGATACCCGTACGCGCCGGCCTACCCGCCGGTCCCGCCTCCGCGCGCAGAGCCGTCGCGGGCCCGGAACATCCTGCGCGGCCTCTACAACCCCCTGTACGCCGCCCAGCGGACCTTCCGTCCCTCACGCCCCGGGATCGTCGAGGACCGGGAAGTCCGCAAGCTCCAGTTGTGGCGGACCGGGCTGGGACTCGTCGCCTGGGTGGGCCTGATGGTCACCTACAACGCCGTTGCGAGCGCGACCGACGTCCAGGGCGTGGCGAGCGAACGTCTCGACCAGAGCTGGTCCAGCGTCCTGGTACTCGTCTGCACCTTCCCCGTGGTGGTCGGCGCCTTCGTGGCAGCCTCGCGGGACGGGCTGCGCCGGGTGTACCTGCGTCGAGCCCTGCGCCCGCTCGGCTCGGTATTGGCCATCATGGCGTCCATGGGCACCGCCGCCCTCGCCATGGCCCCGGAGTTGGAGGGCGTGCGGGATGCCGTGGGGCTGCCCGGGAAGATCGCCATCGTCGTGCTGTGCCTGTGGTCGATCGGCTTCGCCCTCTACGGCATCGGACTGTCGCTGGTGCACGTCTTCCGCACCGCCGACATCCACGAAGTGCTGCCGCCGCTCCTCGCCAGCGTCCTGGTGTGGGAGATGGCGCTCCTGGACGTGATCACCGGGACCTACGCCCAGGTCCCGACGGGTGCCCGGGTGGTCTTCATCCTCGGCGCCCCCGTCACGGTGACGGCCCTGTCCTGCTGGGAGCTGTACCGGCTGCGACGCGACCACGGACTCACGCTCCGTACGGCTCTGCGACGCTGACACCTCCCGCCGTCCGCGCCGTCCGTCCGCGCCGCGTGGACGTTCACTGGTGACTTCGGCCTCACGCCGGAGGGCCCCGGGCGGGTGCCTGCCCTCAACTCTCAAGTCCTCCGCGCCCTTTACGCAGGCGCCGTTCCGGGGTTTTGCTGGGAGGCATGACGGGGTGGGGTGGCGGCATATGGGTGCCGCGGCGAGCGAGAAACCTGCTGGTGTCGATGATGTTCCCCTTTGTGGTGGGCGGGCTGGCCTACGCATGTTCGCGTGGCCAGGCCCTCGGCACGCTCTCCACTGGATGGGCGATCACCGGCATCGTGGTGGCGGCGGCGCTGGGGGCGGTGGTGTTCCTCTTCGGGCTGGGCAGCGATTCGTTCGCCGCTCATCTGGCGGGGCTGGCCGCCCTCATCGGGGTCTTCCTGGTCTCCGGCCACGTGCAGCATGCTGTCCTCGAAGAGCGCGGGGTGGAGATCATCTGCGTCGTACGGGACGTCGACAGGCGCGTCGAGACGAGCACGTCCACCGATGCCCAGGGGCACTCGACCACGACGACCAGCACGTACTACGACCACAAGCTCGATTGCCCGTTGGGCGGACCGGACGAGCTGAACGGCAGGAACTCCAAGCTGGCCGAGGTCGGAGCCGACCTTGCCGTGGTCCACGACCCGAGGGGCAAGGTCTCGCCGGAGCCGGCGCGATCCCTCGATCCGGGCGGCCTGCGGACGTGGGCGCTGATCGCGCTGGGCGCGTCGCTGCTGTTGGGCGTGGGCGCCGCCATCGACGACTGGTAGGACCCGGCCGCCAGCGCGGCAGCCGCGAGGACGCGGGACGCGGACGGTCCCGTGCTCGTGTCCGCGCTGCCGTCGGCCGGCCGTTTTCAGGGCTCTGACTGGAGTTCCCGTGAAGCGCGTGGGACCAGCTCAGCGAGAGCGACGGCGGCGGTGGTACGCGAACGTCAGGGCCAGCAGCAGGGGACCCCACAGGGTGAACAGACCGCTGACCGTCATCGCCAGCACGTCCCAGCCTTCGGCGTACGGGAAGCCGTCAGCACCGCCGAGGCGGAAGGCCCCGAACACCCAGTGGACCATCAGGGCGGTGAAGAAGAGGCCACCGATCGTCGCGGGGAGGATCGCTGCGAAGGGCGGTATGCGTCTGCCGCCGAGCTTGGGAATCCAGTCGGGCACAACCTCTCCCCACCGGCGGACCAAGCCGAAGCTGAGCAGTGCGAATGCTTCGGACAGGACGCTGAGTCCGACGACGTAGGGAATGTTCCAGGGTGAGGGTGGCAGGACCTCCCCGCCCATGCCGTAGCCGAAGGCGATGGGCAGACGCCATAGGCAGACAGGCAGTGCGACCAAGGGCATTGCATGGGCTGTAGCGGCTGCCCACCGGGGAACCGGCCGTTCCGTCGCCGTCGTATTGATGTGCGCCGTGTGGGTTGTCATGCCCTCACTGTGTCTGGGCAGCCCATGGACCTGGATCGACTCTGCGGACGATCCATCTCCCCCTGAAGGACGAGGTGTGTGCGGTCCAGAAGTTTGACTCCGTCGCTGCGATCACCCACGTCATGGACAGGTTTCACGGAACTGCGACCAGGGCCGCCTCCGGTCGTCACCGACGACAAGCTCCGCACTGTGCTCCGCCGCCGCGCGGCCGGCGGCCCGATCCTCCCCCCAGGGCCAATTCGGCCATCAGCGCACTCCTGATGGCGCATAGCTGCTGTCCCGATAGCTGCCGAAACGTCACTCCCCAAGCGCTCCAGGGAAATTTAAAGTAAACCCTCTTCACCCGAAATGACTAGAGCGAGAGTAAACGTAGACAGTCGGGCAATCGGGGCACCCTGTCACGCATATCCTGTGTGCCGCGAGGCCCTGGGCAGGGCATCCGGACATGGCAATTGCCGCCGTATACGCGGGCCAGAATCCCGGTGACGGGTTGCTCCGGCTATCCGCCCGTTGAACGTCATACAGGCGGACAACTCTCGCAACCACCTTCATCTCTTTGGATACGAGCATCTGTCGAAGCCGTTGCCGTCCGGTAGCGATTCAGCGCCCTGAATGCCGCTTCGAAAATTTGCTCAGAATCGGACATGAAATGATTACCGAACACTCCGATGCGCCTCTGGCGGCGCTGCCGGCCAACGACGACTACCGGTTGGGTACCGACGCCTACAGCGATGAGCAGCGGATCGCGGTCCTCGCCAAGCTGGAGAGGTACCTCGGCGAGCGGAGCGGGCGACTGCTCGGGTACCAGGTCAACCTGTCGCTCGACGGCCACGCCGCCCTCGGACGTTTCCTCGGCTACCACATCAACAACATCGGGGACCCGTTCGTCGACAGCAACTACAGCCTGCACTCGCGGTGGCTGGAGCGGGCGGTCCTGGAGCACTACGCCCGCCTGTGGCACGCCCCCCTGCCCCAGGACCCGGCCCACCCCGGGGACGAGGACGGATGGGGCTACGTCCTGTCCATGGGCAGCACCGAGGGCAACCTGTACGCGATGTGGAACGCGCGTGACTACCTCGACGGCAATGCCCTGGTGCGTGACGAGGTCTCCGGCGACGCCAGCTGCCGGACCAGCTACCTGCGGGCCAAGCACCCCGACGACAACCCCAACGCCTACGCCCCGGTGGCGTTCTTCTCGCAGGAGACGCACTACTCGCACATCAAGGCGATGCGGGTGCTGGACATCCCGACCTTCTACGACCTGGGCGGCAGCCTCTACCCCGGTGAGTGCCCGATCGACCTGGTCGGCACCGGGATGCAGACCTACAACGGCTGGCCCCTCGGAGGAGTGCCGACCACCGGCGGCGATGAGGGACCCGGCACCGTCGACGTCGATGCCCTGGTCGCACTCGTGGACTTCTTCGCAGCCAAGGGCCACCCCGTCCTGGTGAACTTCAACGTCGGCAGCGTCTTCAAGGGCGCCTACGACGACGTCCAGACCGCGTGCGAGCGCCTGCGCCCGGTCTTCGAGAAGCACGGCCTCGTCGACCGCACCGTGCGCTTCGACCCCGACGACCCGAAGCGTGTCAGTGTCCGCAACGGCTACTGGATCCACGTCGACGGAGCGCTGGGCGGCGCCTACGCCCCCTACCTGGAGAAGGCCCGCGACAACGGGCTGATCGACAGCGCGCCGCCGGTGTTCGACTTCCGTATCCCCGAGGTGTCGTCGATCGTCACCAGCGGCCACAAGTACCCCGGGGCGCCCGTCCCCACCGGCATCTACATGTCCCGCGCCGGATCCAAGCTGCGCCCGCCGTCCGACCCGGCGGTCGTCTCCTCCCCGGACAGCACCTTCGCCGGCTCCCGCAGCGGATTCGCCTCCCTGGCCATGTGGAACCATCTCGCCCAGTTCAGCGAGGAGCAGCAGGTACGGCAGGCCGCCGAGGTCCTGCGGATCGCCGAGTACACGGCCGAGCGGCTGCGCAAGCTCAGCCTGCAGCTGCAGGAACGCGGCGAGCCCTGGGCGGAAGACGGCATCGAAGTCGGCCACGGCAACCACGCGCTCAGCGTCTGGTTCCAGCAGCCTCGCGCCGAGATCACGCAGAAGTACTCGCTGGCCTGCGTCCCGCTCAACCTCGGTGGCCGCCGCCACGACTACAGCCACGTCTACGTGATGCCGCACGTCACCCAGGAGCTCATCGACGAACTCCTTGAGGACCTCTCCCGCCCCGGAGCCTTCGACCGCTCCGCCGACCAGGACGCCGAACGACCCCCGCTCCCCCACCAGCGCTGACCCGCGCGGGCGGGCAGCCAGGACCGCAACCGCCCGCCCGCCTCCTGGCGATGTTGCCCCGCACCTCCCCGCGTGCGGGGCAACAGGCCGAGGGCGCAAGCCGTCGGCCCGTCACCGCCCCCGGCTCCCGGCAAACTCCACTGCGACCGGAAGCTCGAAGACCACGTGCGAAGCAATTCGGGAGGACGCATGACCTCGTTCCTGGACACGATCACGCCGGAGGTGCTCCACGCGGATCCCTATCCGATCTATCAGCGGCTTCGACGTGACCACCCTGTGGCCGAGATCCCCGCGCTCGGCTGCTGGCTCGTCACGCGCTGGCAGGACGTGCGTCAGGTGATGAGCCACAGCCAGACCTTCACCACCAGCTTTCCGTCCGCCATGTCGGAGATCTACGGATCAGAGAACATCCTTTCGAGTAGCGGCGGCATCCACCAAGGGCTGCGCGCCAGCGTCGAGGAGCTCTTCGAGCCCGAACGGGCCGGTCTGGCCCGAGAGCACGCACGGAAGCTGGTCATCGAGCGGGTCTCCGGCATGCACGGGCGAGCCGACCTCATGGGCGAGGTCCTGCAACCCGTCGCGGCAGAGGTGTTCCGGTGGATGCTGGGCCTCGAGGTCGACAGCACGACCCTGCTGCGCATGGCACAGGACCTATGGCTAGGCATCCTCGATCCGGGGGACCCCGCCAAGCTCGCGGTGTCGGCCGCCGCCATGAACGAGCTCGACGCCGCGCTGACCCCCTGGTTCGAGGGCCTCGGCCCGGACCCGTCCTCGGCGATCGCACGGTGGCGGCACATCACCCCTGGAAGCGACTGTCCGCGAGGCGTCGCGGCGGTTCTCCCGACGATCCGCGTGGTCCTCCCGTCCCTTCCCGAACCGGGGTGGGCGGCAGGCAGCCTCCTGGTCGCGCTGTTCGACGACCCGGACCAGCGGGGGCTTGTCCGGGACCACCCGGAGCTTCTCGGCGATGCCGTCCACGAAGTCCTGCGCTGGATGCCACCGTTCGGGCTCGTCGAGCGCATGACCACCCGACCGGTGGAGCTGGGCGGCACACGCCTCCCCGCCGGTGCACAGGTCCTGGCCGCGATCGGCTCCGCGAACCGCGACGAGACGGTGTTCGAGCAGCCCGACACCTTCGACCTCCGGCGCCGACGGCAGCCCCTGGTCAGCTTCGGATACGGAGAACACGCCTGCCTCGTGCGCGCGTTCATTCCCGCCATCGTAGAAGGCCTGGTCGCCGGCATCCTCGACGTCCACCCCGGCGTCCGCGCCGACCCTTCGGAGCAGTCCCGCGTAGCCGGCTGGGGCGCCCGCTACACCGCACGCCTTTGCGTGGACGGTCTCGGCGACTCTGCAACGGAGTACACGCCAGGCCGCCGCCAGGCAGTGGCAGCACAACTGGGCGTGGCGAGCAGCTGACGCCCTCCTGTCGGCGTACACGCGTGTCCAAGTGCCCAGGCAGTGCACACGAACATGCTCACTGCGTCGCACGCGATGACAATCCAGGGCCTGCCTTCCTGGCCGGCGAAGCCGAGCCCGCTGTCCTACGGCTCCGGCGCTGTGGCCGGCGCGGGAAGGTCGAGAACGCGGGCGAGGGCGGCCGTGACGGAAGTGCAGTGACGAGGCAGGTGCTTGGAGGCCCAGTCGGCTGCCAGCGCGAGGAAGTCGGCCAGGTCGCGCTCGGCACCGGCGAGCAGGTGACGGAGCTCGGTGACGGACAGCTCAATCACCGGACTGTCGCTCTGGTCGGCGTTGACGGTGAGCCGGACGGTGTCGCCGAAGCGCTCCGCAACCGGTGATACGGGGTCGTGGCCGAATCCGAGCAGGCTGCCGCCGTCGACGAACTGGTGCCAGTCACGCCAGTCCTCCAGTCCATCGCAGCAGCCGGGCAGGAAGGTGACGCCTGTGGAGTGGTCGGTGACCCGCAGGCCGCCGGCCGCGAAGAGGTTGTCGCAGGTCAGCAGTCCGTGAAGGAACCGGTCAAGTGCGTCGGCCGGACGAGTCGGGCGGTCTCCGTCGGGGTCGATGTCGTTGCAGCCGGCGATGGCGATGTGCATCACCGCCGTCCCGACCTCAGCGGGTGAGAGCCCACCGCCGAGAGGCAGGTAGCCGAACGACTCGACCTCGGCGACGGGCCAGAGGTCGAAGCCGTCAGGTGCGAACATCTCCAAGACGGGCTGCATCACGATCACCCGGCGAAGTCTTCCTCATCCCCCGCCCGTATCGCCTCCCGATTGCACCGAGCACCCTCACCTCCGCCAAGGGAGCCGAGCGGGCCGTCTGCCGACCGGACAGGCACAAGGGAGCGCAACCCGTGACGCCCGGCAGTCGGCGTAACGCCGAGCGTGCCTCACCTCCAGCATCAGGAAGCTCTGGCTACGCTGCGTTTCCCGGCCATCACGTCCCTGGGGGCACCTGTGACACAGATCCGGATTGCCACGTTCAACCTCGAGAACTTCGACGAAACCCTCCCGACAGCGCATCCGTCTCTGGAAGAGCGCATCGCACTGATGAGACCTCAGATCCAGCGGCTGCGCGCCGACATCGCCTGCTTCCAGGAAGTCCACGGGCAGAAACGCCCCGGCCAGCCACGCGACCTGCTCGCCCTGAAGGAACTGCTCACCGGCACCAACCTCGACGGCGCGCCCCTGGTCAGCACCAAGCCCCAAGACGATGTGGTCTTCGAACTGCGCAACCTGGTCATCGCCACCCACCTGCCGGTCATCAAGCACCAGCAGCTGAAGAACCACCTGGTCAACGAGCCCCGCTACCAACGGCTCACCGCCAATCCCCCCGACCCTCAGCCGGTGGCGATCGGCATCGAGCGGCCCATCCTGCACGCGCAGATCGACATCGACCACGCAGAACCCGGCCGCCTGCTGCATGTCATCACCGTCCACCTGAAATCCAAGCACCCCACCGACATCCCCGGCCAGGTGGTCAGCACCCCGAAGGGCGACTTCTGGCTCACCGCCGACAGCTGGGCCGAAGGCAGCTTCCTGTCGTCCATGAAGCGCATGAGCCAGGCCCTGGAAGTCAGGCGCCTCATCGACCAGATCCTCGACGCCGATCCGGACGCCCGGATCGTCGTCGCCGGCGACTTCAACGCGGAGCCCGAAGAAGTCCCCGTACTGGCGATCTGCGGGAACGTCGAGGACACCAACAACAGGGAGCTCGCCACCCGGGTCCTGGTCCCCATCGAGAACACCGTCCCGGACGAGGCCCGCTACACCCTCTTCCACCACGGCCGCGGCCAGATGATCGACCACATGCTCGTCACCCGCAACCTCCTCGCCCACTACCGCGGCTCAGAGATCCACAACGAGATCCTCCACGACGACTCCATCGCCTTCGCCACCGACGACAAGTACCCCGAGTCCGACCACGCCCCCGTCGTCGCCACCTTCGACTTCGGCTGACTCCGGACGCCCAGCCCGTCACACCCAGAGGTCTCCTCCGCAGGCTGCGCCTGCAGCACCCGGCCGGGGTGGCGTCGGTACCCGCCGTGGTTCACTGCAGCGGTGAGGAGAGATGCAGGTCAGTTGACGAAGACTGAGGCCTCGTACGTCTTGTGGAACCAGAAGGTACGGTCCGTCAGGGACCGGGACTCCGGGCCGTGCATGAGCTCGCGGGCGTGCCAGTGTCGGCTCTCGGTGCCGAAGAGGTCTCCACCCAACGCGACCGTGTCGCGAAGGAGGACGTCGTCCTCAGCCAGATGGCGCCCCAGGACAAATGCGGCGCCGTACTTCAAGGGGGTCACCGGCAGCAGAAAACCCGTGTTGCCCCGCGTCCCCTCGCCGTACTCGGAGCGGAACACCACCCATTCAAGCGCGTTGAACGCGACCACGCAGTCCTTCCAGCCGTCCAAGCTGTGACGTCTGGCACGCTTCCTGCGGCGACCGTGCAAGCTTGCCACCATGGCCTCGTGCCAGAACTCGTACCGGATCACGGGGTGCGGGTAACTGGTGCCCTCGTACACCTGCGAGGGGAAGGGGTGGGGTAGTCATCGGCGCGGACTCCGTTCGTGCCGTGGCCACGAGCACCCGGACGGCCGCCAGTACGCCACTCCACGATCAGCACCGAAAGGGCCGCAGGGGTGTTCCTCCACCCGAGCATCACCTACCCCACCACCCCCACACATCGGGGCCAGCACCCATCTTGCGCACCGATCCGGCAACGGTGCGGGGCGCCGACGACCAGCTGAGGCAAGCTCGAGCTGGGCGGTTTCGGCCCCTTCAGCGCTGCCGGGGTGCTACTTCACCATCGGGTGCGCGGAAGTCGGCGGGACCCCCGTGGGGTTCGTCGTCGGAGCCGGCGTGTACGTTGGCACCGGCGCGGACGTGGGCTTCGACGTCGGAGCCGGCGTGTAGGTCGGGACTGGGGTGCATGTGGGGTTCGGCGTCGGGACCGGCGTGTAGGTCGGGGCCGGCGTGGACGTGGGGTACGACGTCGGAACCGGCGTCGACGACGGCACCGGCGCGGACGTCGGGTACGACGACGGAACCGGCGTGTAGGTCGGGGCCGGCGTGGACGTCAGATACGGCGTCGGCACCGGCGCGGACGTGGGCTGCGACGTCGGCACCGGCGCGGACGTGGGCTGCGACGTCGGGACCGGCGCGCGGGTCGGCGCCGGCGTGCATGTCGGGCTCGACGTCGGAGCCGACGTCGTGGAGTAGGCCTGGGCCATGCCGGTCGCGAGAGCGAGGCCAGAAACTACGCCGGATACGGCAACAGCAGCCGCGAGTCCGCGAACTCGTTGAGTACGCATGAGGATCCCCCCTGGTCAATATGCCCAGCACTGCCGCCAGGCATGATCCAAAGAGAGCCAACACCGTCCGTCGCCGACCCGCAACAGGCTTACGAACCCAATGGTGCCGTCCTACTCCCCCTCCCCCATCCCTCCGGCGCGGTCATCGGAGATGCAAGGTCGGGTTGACCCAACTCGGACGCCGATCGGCAGTACGGAAGTGCGGCTGTGCGGCTGTGCGGCTGTGCGGCTGTGCGGCTGTGCGGCTGTGCGGCAGCGACTCCAGGTCAGCGCTGATTCAAGAGTCCAGACGTCCGGCTGGGTAGTCTCCATGGGTGCATGCCCTTGCCGCTGAGACCTTGCTGCCCGTCAACACAGCGCTCGCTGTCGCACTGATCGTCCTGCTCCTCGCCGCCACTGCCGTCGCCGTGTTCTTCCGGTTGTCCCCGGACGCGTCGTACGCGAGGGCTCGGGAGATCGTGGTGGCCGGTGTACGGGCTGCCGTACAACTGGCTGCGGTGGCCCTGGTGATCGGCTGGGCGATCCGCCACACCGCCGCCCTCATCGGGTTCCTCTGCGTGATGTTCGCCGTGGCGACGCGTACCGCGGGTCGCCGCATCACCCCGAACGGCACCTGGTGGTGGGCTGCCCTGCCGATCGCAGCTGCGGTGGCACCCGTCGTGGCCGGCCTCGTCGTGAGCGGGCTACTGACCATGCCCGGCCTTGCGATCGTTCCCGTCACCGGCATTCTCATGGGCGGCGCGCTCACAGCGACCGTGCTCGCCGGGCGCCGGTCATTGGATGAACTCGCCCTCCGGCACGGTGAGGTCGAGGCCGGCATGGCACTCGGCCTCCTGGAACGCGACGCACGCCTCGAGGTGGCCCGGGGAGCCGCCTCGGACGCCCTGTTGCCCGCCCTCGACCAGACACGCACGGTGGGACTGGTCACCCTCCCGGGCGCCTTCGTCGGCATGCTGCTCGCCGGAGCCTCCCCCGTGCTGGCCGGCGCCGTCCAGGTCTTCGTTCTCATCGCCCTGCTCGCCGTGGAGGCACTGGCCATCGCCCTGACACTGGAACTCATCGCCCGCGGCAAGCTCCATCGGCAAGGCGGTCAAGAAGCAGCCGAAGGGACGCGGCGTCCGGCTGCCGCGAGCCGCCCTCACGGGTGATCGTTCGACACGGGCGCCGGCTCGGGACCTGAGCCCCGAGCCGGGTTCGCAGAAGGGGTCTAGACCCCTCCAGGCCAGGTCAGGCCCCGATGAGGTGCTCGGGGCGGATCGGCGTCTTGTTGAGTTCCAGGCCGGTCGCCGCCCGGATCGCCGCGAGGACGGCCGGAGTGGACGACAGGGTCGGGGCCTCACCGATGCCGCGCACTCCGTACGGCGCGTTCGGGTCCGCCATCTCGAGGTAGTCGACCGGGATGGTCGGGGTGTCGAGGATGGTCGGGATCAGGTAGTCCGTGAAGGAAGGGTTGCGGACCTTCGCGCTGTTCGGGTCGACGATGATCTCCTCCATCACCGCGACGCCCATGCCCTGGAGGGTGCCGCCCTGGATCTGCCCGACGACGGACAGCGGGTTGATCGCCTTGCCCACGTCCTGGGCCACGGCCAGCTCGACGACCTTGACCAGGCCCAGTTCCGTATCGACCTCCACGACCGCGCGGTGCGCGGCGAAGGAGTACTGGACGTGGCCGTCGCCCTGGCCGGTGACGAGGTCGAAGGCCTGGGTGGGGCGGTGGCGCCACTCCTCCTCGATCTCCACGACCTCGTTCTCCAGGACGTCCACGAGGGAGGCGAGGACCTCACCGCCGTCCGTGACGACCTTGCCGCCCTCCAGGAGCAGTTCGGCACTCGCCCACGCCGGGTGGTGCGTGCCGAACTTGCGCCGGCCGATCTCCAGGACCTTCTCCCGGACGATGCGGCAGGAGTTCTTCACGGATCCGCCGGTCATGTACGTCTGGCGGCCCGCCGAGGTGGACCCGGCCGAGCCCACCTGCGTGTCGGCGGGGTGGATGGTCACCTGCTGGACGCCGAGTTCGGTACGGGCGATCTGCGCGTGGATGGTGACGCCGCCCTGGCCGACCTCCGCCATGGCCGTGTGGACCATGGCGACCGCTTCGCCGTTGATGACCTCCATGCGGACCTTCGCGGTGGAGTAGTCGTCGAAGCCCTCGGAGAAGCCGACGTTCTTGATGCCGACCGCGTAGCCGACGCCGCGCACGACGCCCTCGCCGTGGGTGGTGTTGGACAGGCCGCCCGGCAGCGCGCGCACGTCCGCCTCGCCGTCGGCGACCTCCCACTGGTGCTCCGGCGGCAGCGGACGGGCCTTGACCAGGCGCAGCAGTTCGGCGACCGGGGCCGGCGAGTCCACGACCTGGCCGGTGGGCATGACCGTGCCCTGTTCCATGGCATTGAGCTGCCGCAGCTCGACCGGGTCCATGCCCAGCTTCGCCGCGAGCTTGTCCATCTGGGCTTCGTACGCGAAGCAGGCCTGGACGGCGCCGAAGCCGCGCATCGCGCCGCAGGGCGGGTTGTTCGTGTAGAGGCCTATCGCCTCGATGTCGACGTCCTCGATGACGTACGGGCCGACCGAGAGGGAGGCGGCGTTGCCGACGACCGAGGCCGTGGACGAGGCGTAGGCGCCGCCGTCGAGCACGATCTTGCACTTCATGTGCGTCAACTTGCCGTCCCTGGTGGCACCGTGCTCGTAGGAGAGCTTCGCCGGGTGCCGGTGCACGTGACCGAAGAAGGACTCGAACCGGTTGTAGACGATCTTCACCGGCTTGCCCGTGCGCAGGGCGAGGAGGCAGGCGTGGATCTGCATGGAGATGTCTTCCCGGCCGCCGAACGCGCCGCCGACTCCGGCCATCGTCATCCGCACCTTCTCCTCGGGCAGGCCGAGCACCGGGGCGATCTGCTTGAGGTCCGAGTGCAGCCACTGGGTGGCGCAGTACAGGTCGACGCCCCCGTCCTCGGAGGGCACCGCGAGGCCGGACTCCGGGCCGAGGAAGGCCTGGTCCTGCATGCCGAAGGTGTACTCGCCGGTGACGATGACGTCGGCGCGCTTGCGGGCCTCTGCCACGTCGCCGCGGATGATCGGCTGGCGGTGCACGATGTTCGGGTGCGGGACGTGACCGATGTGGTGGTCGTCGCGGTCCTCATGCACGAGCACGGCGTCGGGGGCGGTCGCCGATGCCTCGTCGGTGACGAGGGGCAGCTCCCGGTACTCGATCCTGATCTTCGCGGCGGCGCGGCGTGCCGTCTCCGGATGGTCGGCGGCCACCAGGGCGACCGGCTCGCCGTGGTGACGTACCTTGCCGTGCGCCAGGACCGGGGTGTCCTGGAACTCCATGCCGTAGTTCTTCATCGCGGCCGGCAGGTCGTCGTACGTCATGACGGCGTGGACGCCCGGCACGGCCACGGCCTCGGAGGTGTCGATGGAGACGATCTCCGCGTGGGCGACCGTGGACCGCAGGAGCTGACCCCACAGCATGTCCTCGTGCCACATGTCCGAGGAGTACGCGAACTCGCCGGTGACCTTCAAGGTGCCGTCCGGGCGCAGCGTGGACTCGCCGATGCCGCCCTTGGTCCGCGACCCCTGGGTGACGTTGGTGGGGATACCGCTCGTGGTACCAGCCATGATCAGACCGCCTCTTCCTGACATTCCGGATGTTCTTGACGGGACGGGGAGAGCCGGGTGCCACGACCCCCGTACGCGACACGCCGCACGGCGCTCCCCGCCCGTGTCGGTTCGGCCGATCCGGGGCCTGAACTCGCTGGTCGTTCCCGGCCGAACGCTCAGAAGTAGACAGCGCGAACAGCGGGACGAGGCAGTCACCGATCACTCAGAAACGGCTTCGCCACCACCTGTGGACGACGGTGCTTTCCCACCGGGCCACCCCGCTGAGCTGTAGTGATCCATGTTCCACACACGACGTGGTGTGAGAGGGTGGCGATCATGCGGCTACGCGAACTCCTGGACATCGACGAGCTGGGGCTGCGTCCGCTCGTGGGCGCGGACACCGGCGACGGCATGCTCGATCGAGCCATAGCCGCTGTCCCGACCATCGACCGGGCCGACCCCGGCCGCTTCCTCACCGGCGGCGAACTCGTCCTCACCGGGCTCGCCTGGTGGCACGAGGACGGAGACGCCGAGGCCTTCGTACGCGTCCTCGTCCGGGCGGGTGTCACGGCCCTCGCCGCCGGCGAGGTCGAACACGGACTCGTCCCGGACGACCTCGTGCGCGCCTGCCGCCGCCACGGCCTCCCCCTCCTCGCCGTGCGACCGGAAACCTCGTTCTCCGCGATCACCGAACACGTCCTGCGCCGCCTGCACGGCCTGCACCGCCAGAACGGCGTCGGCAGCCTTGCCGCCGTGGTCGAACGCCATCGGATGCTCCTCGCCGACCGGAGCTCCGCGGACCTGGTGCTGGATCTCCTTCGGGAGAACCTCGGCGTCGACGTACGCGTCCTGTCCGCGACCGGCCGTCAGATATCCGGGGCCCAGCCCCCGCTGCGCGCCAGGACGGCGGCGGCATTGGCCGCGAGGTACCTGGCCGCGCGCCGTGCGCGGCAGGCGGCCCCCCACGTGGTGAGGATCGGAGACCGGCCCTACTCCCTCGCACCGGTAAGCGACGTACGCGCCGTGCACGACCTACACGACGTACGCGACGCCATCGGGCGGGGGCCGCATGCCGAAGAGCTGGGCGACTGGCTGGTCGTCATCGAGGCCGACACGTCGTACTGGCCCGGACCGGATGCGGAACTCCTCGACCGGCTCGTCGAACTGGTCACCGACGCGCGATCCGCGCACGAGCAGTCGAAGGCCGCGCTCCGCGACCTGGCCGGCCGCGCCCTCGAATTGCTGCACAGCACCGTCCCGGCCGAGGAGATACCCGTCCGGCTGCGCAGCACCGCGCAGTCCATCGTCAGCGGACAGCTGACCTGGCCGCGCGAACAGTTCGTGATCGCCTCGGGAGAGTGGCACGAGGGCCGCCCCGTCCCCGCCGCGGCCCTGCGCGTACTCCTGGAGGAGGCCCTGCTCCAACCGGACGGCCCGGTGCGGGTGTCGCCGCAGGACATCGCCGGCACCGTCGACGGCGAACAGGCCGTCCTCCTCGTCCTGGTGCCCGAGCCCACGCCCGGCCTTCCCGACCCCTCCCTCGACTGCGCCGCCCTCCAGCGCCGGCTCTCGGCGGCGCTCGCGCGGTGGCTCGGCCCGACGGACCGCGTCTGCGTCGGCATCAGCGTTCCGGTGGACGAACCCGGGAACGCCCGCCGCGCACTCGAAGAAGCCCGCAATGCCCTACGGATCGCCCGGGCCGGCCCCGAACGGGTGACCGTACGAGGCCCGGACGACCTCACCACGCACATCCTGTCCCTGCTCCCCCTCATCCCGGCCGACACCCGGCGGGCCTTCGCCGACCGCCTCCTCGGCCCCCTGCGCGATCACGACAGACGCCACCGGACGGACCTCCTGACCACGCTCCGCACCTTCCTCGACTGCGACGCGTCCTGGACCGCCTGCGCCGCGCGACTCCACCTGCACACCAACTCCCTGCGCCACCGCGTCACCCGCATCGAACAGCTCACCGGCCGCGACCTGTCCCGCCTCGAAACCAGACTGGACTTCCTGGCGGCGCTGAGATCCGGCTGAACGGAAATCCGTGGCGACACCGGCTCCCCCCACCCCGCCCGGACACCGGGCTCGGGCTCTACGCCACAGACGCGGAAGCGGGCCAAATCAGCCGTACCGGGTCTGCTGCTCGCAGGGTGCTGCGTAGGCTGCCGGGGCTGTAGTGCGGCTGTCCACCGGGGGGATCTAGTGGTCGAGTTATGGCATTGGATCGAGCGCAATTCGACGGGGCTGAGCTTGCTGGTGCCGTTTCTGGCGATCGGTGGCGGGCTGCTGGGCAATTGGCTCGGCGCGAAGGTGCAGGCTGGTGGAGGCCTGGCGCAGGCGAGTGCGGCGCGGGAGGCTGCGCGGATCACGGCTGAGGCGTCCCGGCTGGCGGCGTTGAGGGATGAGCGGCGGTTGGCGATCGCGGAGTTCGTCCGGGCGGTCCGGGTGCTCTTCATGCTCACGGGAGAGATGTACCGCCGCGGCGCGGAGGACGAGGCAGCGGCGGCGCACACGGCTCTGGCCCAGGCCTATGCCGCGCTTGAGCTGTCCGCGCCGTGGAGTCTCGTCGAATTGGCGGTGGAGGTGCAGGATGCCGCGGCGGAGGCCTACTTCACGGCGCTCGGGAGGGCGCCTGCCGTCAGGGCGATGGCTCTGGTCACCCAGGGCGCCTTCGACAGGGGTGCGCCCAGGAGCGCCGCGTACGCCGCGGTGGTGGCGGTCCACGAGGCCCGAAGGCGGCAGAGCGTGGACGTGGTGCCGCTGACCTTGGAGGCCGAGCGGATGCTGCGCGAGGGTGGGGTCCTGGACGAGGCGCAGATCCGTGCTGTGCTGTTCGAGCCGCCATCTGTGGGGATGGCGGCCCGGCAGCAGGAGGCGGACGCCCTCGGGGCGGCATTGATCGCCTTCGTACACGTGGCGAGAGAGTCGCTGGGGGCGAACCGGGAGGGCGGCGTGGAGTGGATCCCGGAGACCGGAGAGACCCGCCCTGCCCGAACATGAGTTGCTTATGACAGACGAGTACGCCACTCCCCTGCCCGAGGTGTACCAAGGTCCGGTGCCAGAGGCACACCCGCGCTGTTCTGCCAGTGGAGAACAGCGGCCCGACCCGGGCTCGACGAGCACTACCGTCCAGTCTCATGACGACGGTTACGACGGTTACGACGCGCACGGTCGAGTACCCGGCCGACGGCTTGACGATGATCGGGCACCTCGCGCTCCCGGCCGGTGTCGACCGCCGGCCCGCGGTCCTGATCGGGCCCGAGGGGCCGGGGCTGAACGACTTCCAGCGCCGCCGGGCCGACGCCCTGGCCGAGCTGGGGTACGTGGCGCTGGCCTTCGACATCAACGGCGGGCGCTGGTTCACCGACCCCGAGGAGATGCTGGCGCACGTGACGCCGCTGCTCGCCGACCCCGACCGGATGCGGGGCATCGGCCACGCGGCGCTCGACGTGCTGCGCGCCGAACCGCGGACCGACCCCGACCGGATCGCCGCCGTCGGCTACGGCACCGGGGGCGCAATCGTGCTGGAACTCGGGCGCGCCGGCGTCAACCTGCGCGCGGTCGGGACGGTCAACGCGCTGACCACGGGCCGACCGGGCGAGGCGGCGCGCATTCGCTGCCCCGTATGGGCCGGAGTCGGGTCGGAGGACCCGATCATGCCGCCCGCACAACGAGACGCGTTCACCGCCGAGATGCAGGCCGCGGGCGTCGACTGGCGCCTCGCGGTCTACGGCGGCGCCTTGCACGCCTTCCACCACCCGCCAGTCGAGCAGACCGTGCTCCCCGGCATCGGCTACCACCCACGGCACGCGCAGCGAGCCTGGCGCGACGTCGTCGACCTGCTCGCCGAGTGCCTGCCCGTGACGGAGTGATCTGACGATCTCGTGCATGGCTGGCGTGACGGTGGCCGGCGGGGTCGTTGAAGAGCGCTTTGTCCCGGCAGGGTTGTTCGGTAACCCGGGCGTGACGTCGGACGGCGCGGCTGGTGGTCAGCAACGACGGCGAGGAGCTGCTGGAGCTGACCGTGGAGCCCTGGGCGGACATCCAGGGTCAAGCGATCTACGCGAACGACTACGGGGGCGGGTGCCCCGCGCAGAACCCGGCCACCTGAAAGAGCCTTTGACCTGGTGGATCAGGGTTCACGGTGCTTCGAGACTCGCCGGCGAGCTCGCGGTGCTGCGTTGCCACGTCCTCAGGCGTCGCGCCAGTTCGGTGTGGTTTCGCCGGTGAGCCTGCGGCTCATCTGGTCCGCCGGAGCAAGCCTGCGGAACACAACCGCCAAGCGCACCGCGTCAGACTCCGACGAGTCGAGATGCAGGCAGCCACCTCACCGTCCGCCTGGGAGCCCGGGTCAGCGCGCGCGTACGCCGTCGATGGCGATCGCAAGCAGGAGGTCCGCCTCGGCCGGGCCGTCGATGTCCTGCTCGGTGGCCAGCGCGATGGCGCCGACGAGTTTCAGCAGCTGGGTGATGGTGATCTCGGGGCGCACGGCGTCCGCCGCTCGGGCGCGCGCAAGGAGGGCGTCTCCGGCATTGGTGATCAGGTCGTGGCAGGTCTCGCCCAGTGTCGGGTCCGCGTCCCGCATCAGGGACGCCCCCAGTCCCCGGTTGGCCACGGCGTGTGCGCCGACGGCGCGCAGCCAGGTGGACAGTGCCTGGCCCGGGTCGGGTTCGGCGAGCAGCTCGCCGGCCTTCGTGCACAGGGCTTCCACCCGGTCCCTGAAGACCGCCTCCAGGAGTGCCTGACGGGAGGGGAAGTGGCGGTGCAGGGTGGCCGAGCCGACTCCGGCGCGACGGGCGACCTCCTCCAAGGAGGCGTCGGCGCCGTGCTCGGCGATCAGGGCCCCGGCGGCGGCCACGATCTTTTCGGCGTTGCGGCGGGCGTCGGCGCGCATCGTCCGGCGCGGCGGGGCGGCGTCCTTGGGCACGGGCACTCCTGACGGCTTGAAAACTGGGGTGGCCCTCCATATCGTAGCGAACGAGAAACGGAGGGCCACCCCACTTACTGGGGTGGCCCCCCTTCCGCATGGACGCGATGGAGAAGAACATGAAGCTGACGCACAAGTCCGTCGTGGTGGCGGGAGCGACCGGCCTTCAGGGCCGGGCCGTGACGCATCACCTGCTCCGGGACGGCTGGCAGGTGCGCGCACTGACGCGCGACCCGCACGGAGCGCAGGCCACCGCACTGGCGCAGGCCGGGGCGCAGGTCGTACGGGCGCAGATGGAGGACGTCGGCTCCCTGACCGCCGCGGCGGAGGGCGCCTGGGGCCTGTTCAGCGTCCAGCCCACCGTCGGCTCGCCCGGCACCGCGCCGGACTTCAGCGCCGAGGACGAGGTGCGCTGGGGTGTGAACGTCGCCGAGGCTGCGCAAGCCGCCGGCATCGGGCACTTCGTCTTCACCTCGGTCGCCGAAGCGGACCGGCACCTCGAGGAGAAGCTGCCGGTGAACCTGGTAAGCAAGTGGCGGATCGAGCAGCACATCGCCGCGCTCGGTCTGCCCGCGACGATCCTCAGGCCGGTGTCCTTCATGGAGAACTTCACCGGCGGATACGCGCTGCGGAACGGGAACCTGTGCACCGGGCTCGCGCCGGAGGTCCCGCAGCAGATCATGGCCGTCGACGATGTCGGCGCCGTGGCCGCGCTGGCGTTCTCCCGGCCGGAGGAGTGGATCGGCCGGGAGGTGTCCCTTGCGGGGGACGAACTCACGCCGGTGCAGATCGCCGCGGCCATCGGGAAGGCGCTCGGCATACCGCTGCCCTATCTTCAGGTCCCGATCGACGCGATCCGGGCCCTGAGCGAAGACTTCGCCTACGCCAACGAATGGCTGAACGCAGACGGCTATCGCGCCGACATTCCCGCCACCCGGAAGATCCACCCCGCCGCGATGGACTTCGGCACCTGGCTGGAGCGAACCGGTGCGTCGCAGATCGCCGCGTTCCTCGACTCCACTCGCACCGCAGAGCAGGACGCGTGAGCGCCCGTACCCACGGCCTCGGACGCATCGGGATCTGGGCGGGGGACTTCGACCGTCTCTCCGCACCTGTGGTCCGCAAGGCCGCCGCCGTGATCGAGGACCTCGGCTACGGCACCTTGTGGTTCCCCGAGATCACGGGACGGGAGGCCATGGCGCAGGCCGCGATCCTCCTGTCGGTCACCCGGCACATGACCGTGGCCGCGGGCATGACCGACATCTACGCCCGCGACCCGGTCACGGCCGCCTCCGCGCAGCGCACCCTGGAGGAGGCGTTCCCCGGACGGTTCCTGCTCGGCCTCTGGGACAGCCACCCCAGCCTGGCCGAGGACATCCGCGGCCACCGTTTCGGCCCGCCCCTGGCCACCATGCGGTCCTACCTCGACGCGCTGGACACCGCCCCGTTCGGGCCTCCCGCCACGGCTGCCTCACCGCACCGCGTACTCGCCGCCCTGGATCCCGACATGCTCGCCCTTGCCGCCGGACGCGCCCGGGGCGCAACGGTGCTGGGCATGCCCGCCGAGTACACCCGCACCGCCAGGGCCGTCCTCGGAGACGACGGCCTGTTGGCCGTCACCCAGATGTGCGTGCTCACCCACGACCGCGCCGACACCGTCGACCTGGCCCGCACCACGGCCGCGGCCGCCCTGCCGAACCGCCGCGAACTGCTGCGGGGACTTGGACACGAGAGGCCGGAGGCGCTCAACGACCGGCTGGTCGACGCGCTGGTGGCCCACGGCAGCGCCGAGGACATCGCCCACCGCGTCCAAGAGCACTTCGATGCGGGAGCCGACCACGTCAGCCTCCACCTCATGACCGCCACACCCGACTCCCCGTCCGTACGGCAGTGGGAGCAACTCGCCATGCACCTCCCCGTCTGACCGGGCATACCCCCTGGGTCTCAGGGGTCACTCCCCCGGCCGGGGGAGGGAGATCGTGCCAGCGGCCGACGCCACCCCGCCGCGGTCGATGCGACGTTCAGAACATGACCAGTACTGAACGGACGATGAAGGCGCTCTGGAGCGCCTGGTGGCAGCGGTGGCCGCGCTGGGTGGCCTGGGCAACCATGCTGTGGGCGGTGCTGTATGCCGGCTTCGGCCTGGCGTGCGCGCTGAGCGAGACCTCCTTGCTCTACCACGGCAGTGGCTCAGGGGCCTCCGGGCTGGGTTGGGCGGTCGTGGTGCTCGGTGCGCTGGGGGCGTCGGTCAGCGGAGCGGTGGTGCTGTGCGGGCTGCGGCCACCACTACGGGTGCTGCTCTGGGTGGTCTGTGGGCTTGCAGGGATCACCGCGTTCAGCCTGCTGATGGATGTGATCACCCTGATGGTCGGTCAGGGAGTGGACAGTCTGGTGTCTGCTGCGAACAAGGCCCTCGCGGCGGTCGGGGCGGTCCTGCTCGCGGCCACGGCCCGGTCCGACCGCCGGCCCGCCGGTGCCGCCGGTGCCGTACGCGCGCCGTCCGCTGCACCACAGATCATCCAACTCGCCGCCTGGGCAGGGACGCTGGCCTTTGTCCCGTACGCGGCGATGAAGCTGGTCTGGGCGTCCGGCGGCACGTTCGCGGGGATCACCGGTGAGGAGGTGCTCGCGGTCTCGGAGCGCAACGGCGCCTCGGGGATCTTCCTCACGCTGGTGTCCTGGGGCCTGGACCCCACCGCGCTGCTGGCCGCGCTCGGCGTCTTCCTGCTCTGGGGCCTGGTCCGCCCGTGGGGGCAGGTCTTCCCGCGCTGGACGCTGTTCCTGCGCGGCCGACGGGTGCCGCGCTGGCTCCCGCTCGCCCCGGCCCTGCTCGGCGCCGCCACGCTCGCCCCGTACGGCGTTGTGGGGGTCGGATACTTGGTCCTGGTGACGGCCGGTGCAGTGACGATGCGGCGCGGCGACTTCCCCTCTTCGGGCGACGCGGTGCTGGTCGGCTGGATCGGGATGGTCGCCTTCGCCGTTTACGGCATCGCCCTGACCGTCGCGGCTCGCTCGTACTGGCTTCGGACGCGTCCAGCCTGCCGGACGATCGTCAGCACAGAGTGACCGTCTGCGGCCAGTTGGACATCCGCCGACTGGCCGCCCGTGGGGGATTCAACTGGCCACCGACAGACCAGCCAAGCCTCATGACCTGTTTGGCAGGTGCCGCAGGGCGAAGACGCCGAGTGCGGCGTGGAGCATGCCCGCGATGACGGCGGCGATGTGCAGACCGGTGACGAAGGCTGACTTCGCATCGCCGATGGCCTCGGCCGTGAGGCCGGGGACCTGCAGTGTTTCGTTGAGGGTACCGGCGACGTCGGGTCCCTGGAGCCGGTAGACCAGGGCGGCCAGCGAGCCGAGGAGCGCGATGCCGAGCGCGTTGCCGATCTCGTTGCTGGTCTCGGCGATTGCTGCCGCAGACCCGGCGCGTTCTGCGGGAACTGCGGCCACGACGGTATCGGCGACAACGCTGAAGGAGATGCCGTAGCCGAGGCCGGCGACGACGGTGGAAGCCACGTACCAGCCGATGCCGCTGGAGACGCTGGTGACCAGCAGCAGGAGCAGACCCGCGGCGATGAAGAAGTGGCAGCTGATGAACGCTGCCCGTGTGCCGGTACGCGCGACCAGTGCCGGTGTGGCGATGCAGGTGACGGTGAGTACGGCCGCGCCCGGGAGCGCGACGAGAGCCGCGTCCAGGACCGTCAGTCCAAGGACGGACTGGAGGTAGATGCCGCCGAGGTACGCCGTGGCCGACCATGCGGCCAGAGGCAGAAGCCCGGTGACGGCCGCGATCGTGAACACCCGGTCGCGGAAGAGGCTGAAGTCGATCAGCGGGTGCTCCAGGCGGAGTTGCCGCCGGGCGAACCACCCCAGGGTGACGATGCCGACGATCCCCGTGGCCACAGGGATCGCGGTCAGCCCCTCCGCAGCAGCCTGCTTGATCGCGTAGACGGTCAGCAGGATGCCTGCGGCCGAGAGCACCACGCTCAGGAGGTCGATACGGCCGGTCCTTGTGGCGCGTACCTCGCGGAGCAGGAACGGGGCCAGGACCAAGAAGAGCACGACGACGGGGAGATTGATCAGGAAGACCGACCCCCACCAGAAGGTGCTCAGAAGTTGTCCGCCGACGACCGGGCCGATCGCGAAGCCGGCGGCAAAGGTGGCTGCGAAGATTCCGATCGCTTTCGCCCGCCGTCGCGGGTCGGTGAAGAGTCCGCTGAGTACCGCCAATGCCGACGGCAGCAGCGTGGCACCGGCCACACCCATCAGCGCCCGGAAGGCGATCAGCAGTTCCGGCCCAGGGGCGAACGCCGCTCCCGTCGAGGCCGCGCCGAATACCGCCGTGCCGGTCATCAGAAGCTTCAGCCGCCCGTACCGGTCGCCGATGTTCCCGAAGGCGACGAGCAGGGACCCGACGGCGAATCCGTAGGCGTCCAGGATCCACAGCGCCTGATCGGCAGTCGGCGACAGCGCCTCGGAGATCTCGGACGTCGCCAGAAACAGGACCGAGCCATCCATCGCGACCAGCAGTACCGGGCCGAGTACCACCAGCAGGCCGAGCCACGCCCGCAGGCCGGGTGAGTGAGAAACACACTGTGCATTCATGCCTCCGACGGTGCGATGCCGTCCGCCCGGCAACCACCCCCGCGTCATGGGTACACCTCGCAGGGACACCCGGACACGGACCGCGGCGCCTACGCTCGGGGTCATGGAACTGGAGAGCCTCGGGGCCTATCTCAAGACACGCCGTCACCGGGTCACGCCTGCCGACGTCGGACTGCGCACCTACGGCACCGCCCGACGGGTACCGGGCCTGCGCCGCGAGGAACTCGCCCAGCTCGCCGGCGTGAGCGCCGGCTACTACACGCGACTGGAGCAAGGCCAAGCCGGTACTGCTTCCCGACAGGTCCTCGATGCGCTGGCCAAGGTGCTCCAGCTCGATCCCGCCGAGACGGCACACCTGCACAACCTCGCCGGTCAGCCGACCACATCACACCTGGTCCGCCCCCGCCCGGAAAGGCCGCATCAACGGGTGCTCTCGCTCCTGGCATCCCTGGGAGACAGCACGCCGGCCGTCGTGCTCGGCCGCCGCGGCGACGTGCTGGCCTGGAACCGCACCGGACATGCCCTCGTCGCGGAGCACGTCGACTTCCAGGCGCCCCACGATCCCGCGCGACGGCCGTCCGTCCCCCGGATGTTCTTCCTCGACCCCCTCACCCAAGACCTTCACCGGAACTGGGATGAACTCGCCCGAATCCACGTGGCCTACCTGCGGCTCACCGCAGGCCGGTATCCCACCGACGCCCGGTTGGCGGAACTGATCGGCGAACTCGCCATGCGCAGCCGGGACTTCGCCCATCTGTGGGCCAAGGGCGACGTCGCAGACTGCACCGTGGGCACCATGCACCTGCGGCACCCGACCGTCGGTGACCTCGACATCGACTATCAAGTGTGGCTCCAGCCCGAGAGTCCCGACCACCGGCTGGAGGTCTACACACCCAACGACCCCGCCTCGGCCGACGCGCTGCGCCTGTTGTCCGGCCAAGTCGCCGATCAGCAGAAACCCGAAGCCGCAACCGCGGCCACCGGGGCACCGGGGCACCGGTGCCCCGGGCCGTGCAACGACATCGACAGCCTGAACCCGAGCAACACGTGGTCTAGGTCAGGGCGGTGATGACCTCGCGTGCCGCGCGTTCGCCTTCGGTGGCGCCGCCTTCCATGAAGCCCTGGAAGTCGTAGCTGCAGTGCTCGCCGCCGATGTGGACGTTGCCCTGGGCGGTGCCTTCGTAGCGGGCGTAGCGGTGGAGGTAGCCGGTTGGCCAGTACGAGTAGGCGCCGAGGGAGTAGGGGTTGCGGTGCCAGGCCGAGATTTGGGCACGTCCGTTCCAGGCGTTCTTGGTGCCGGGGAAGAACGCGTCGATGCCGGTGAGCATCCGGGTGGCGAGGGTGCGTACGTAGGGGTCGGTCTCGGTGGCGAAGGGGGTCGCGGGAGTGAGCGCGCCGGCCAGGGTGCCTCCCCCGTACTGGAGCAGGATGCCGCCGTTGCCGGGCTGGACCTTGGTGGTGTCCCAGGTCTGCTGGACGTCGGAGTCGGTGAAGCAGTCGCCGGCGGAGACGCCGGGCCAGGGGCCGGTGCCGCGCCAGGGCCGGCTGGTGAACTGCATGTTGAGCTTGGTGCAGTAGCCCATGCGGGCATCGCGCAGGAGGTTCTTCATCAGCGGGTCGAATCCGGCTGCGGTGAGGTCGATGCGCCGGAGAACGGGCAACGGCAGGCACAGGATGGTGTGGTCGGCGGTGGTGGTGCGGGTGGTGCCGGACTCGTTGAAGGTGAGGGTTTGGGTTCCGTCGGAGTTGGCGCGGACGGCGGTGAGTTCGCGTCCCATCAGCAGGGAGCCGGTGGGCAGGGTCCGTGCGATGGCGTGGGGAAGTTGGTCGTTGCCGCCGATGATGTGGTAGCGCTCGTTGGACAGGCCCCAGACGTTGAAGTGGCCGGGGTTGGGCTGGTAGCCCATGAGCAGGACCAGGGCGAGGGCGGACTGGTCGACGGTCTCGGCACCGTATTCGACGTTGTAGGCGACGTCGATGAACTGGCCAAGACGTGAGGTGTGGCCGCCGGGGACGCGGGTCTCGATCCACTCGTACAGGGACATGTTGTCCAGGGCGGTGCCGGTGGGGGTGGTGGTGTTCCAGGTGACCTCCCCCGCGTCCTGGAGGTCGCGGCGCAGGGCCTGGTAGACGGCCTTGAAGTCTTCGTCGGCCTGGGCGCGGGGGTAGTAGGCGCCGTCGAACCAGAGGACTTCCTCGGCCCCGTTCGGTCCGCCGCCGAGGAAGTCCTCGGTGGGCAGGTTGAAGCGGCGGCACAGTTCGAGGATCTTCTTGTGGCTGGTGTCGATCAGCTCGCCGCCGATCTCGGAGGTCTGGCCGTAGGCCCAGTGGTCGCGCTGGGTCCACATGCGGCCGCCGACGCGTGTGGGGTCGGCCTCGTAGACGGTGCAGGCGATGCCCGCGTCCCTGAGGGTGAGGGCTGCGGTCAGGCCGGCGATGCCCGCGCCGACGACGGCGACGCGGGGGTTGCCCGCCGGCGGCTTGTTGCCGTCCGGTCCCGGTGCGGTTTCGGCCCGGGCGGGCGCGGTGGCGGCGGCGCCCGCCAGGGCGGTGCCGAGGCCGAGGGCCGCGGCGCGCTCCAGCAGGGCGCGGCGGCTCAGGCCCCGTACGTCGGCGGCGGGCATGGACAGTCGGCGGGCGGCGGCGTGCTCGGCGGCGAGGTGCCTCAGTGCGTGCATGACGGAGGTTCGGGCCATGGTGGGTGGCTCCCGGGGTATCAGACGTTCGCGGCGGACGGGGAGGCGGTCTCGGTGCTGGGGGCGGTGCGTTCGGTGGCGTCTTCCAGGACGATCCGGCCGATGACCTCGTAGCGCTCGGGTGCTCTGAGCTTGAGGTAGAGGCCGAGGGCCAGGCCACCGAGGAATACGGCGGCGACGATCCAGGGGATGAGGGTGAAGACGAGGGAGTCGGCGGCCAGTCCGGCCGCGGTCTTCATGTTGACGACCAGCAGGACCACGACGGCGCCCATCGCGATCCCGCCGAGCAGGGGGGCGGTGAACGTCTTGAACCAGTGCCGGTCCTCGGGGTGGTTCTTCCGGAAGTAGCCGATCACGGCGAAGGAGCAGAGGGTCTGGACGATGAGGATGGCCATGGTGCCGAGGATCGCGAGCAGGGTGTAGAGGTGGACGTAGGGGTCCTGGCCGGTGAGCCAGAACGCGGCGACGAGGGCGATGGCGATGGCGCTTTGCACGAGGGAGGCGATGTACGGGGACCCGTGCCGGGTGTGGGTGCGTCCGAGGGCGGGGTGGAGGAAGCCTTCGCGGCCGATCGCGTAGAGGTAGCGGGCGGCGCACTGGTGGAAGGCCATGCCGCAGGCGAAGGACCCGGTCAGCAGGAGCCACTGGAAGGAGTCGACCGCCCAGGAGCCGATGAACTGCTGCGTGGGTGCGAAGAAGAGGTCCAGGGGGCTGGCGGAGGCGGACAGTTCGACGGACTTGGACAGGCCGTTGCCGGCGATGGTCATCCAGGAGACGTAGATGTAGAAGAGGCCGACGCCGACGACCGAGATCAGGGTGGCCTTCGGGATCACCCGCTTGGGGTCGCGGGATTCCTCGCCGTACATGGCGGTCGATTCGAATCCGACCCAGGACCAGAAGGCGAAGAAGAGACCGAGGCCGGCGGAGGTGCCGGTGAAGGCGTTCATCGGGTTGACCGGTTCCATCGGGATGCCTTCCGGCCCGCCGCCGGCGAACAGCACCGCGGTCGCGACGGCGAACAGGACGGCCACCTCCCCGACCAGCATCACGCCGAGTGCCTTGGCCGTGAGGTTGATGTCGAAGTGCGCCAGGACGGCGGTGACGCAGAGCATCGCGGCCGCGTACAGGATCCAGGGGAGGTCGACGCCGAGCTGGTCGTGCACGGTCGTCTTGGCGAAGTACGAGAAGACGCCGACGATCGAGGCCTCGAAGACGATGTAGGCGAGGACGGCGAGCATCCCGGAGGCCATCCCCGCGATCCGGCCCAGGCCATGGGAGATGTATCCGTAGAACGCTCCGGCCGCCGTGATCCGCTTGGCCATGGCGACGTAGCCGACGGCGAAGACCGTCAGGACGAGGGTGGCGAAGAGATACCCGGCCGGGGCCCCGATGCCGTTGCCGAAACCGACGGCGATCGGCAGGTTGCCGGTCATCGCGGTGATCGGCGCGGCGGTGGCAACGGCCATGAACACCACCCCGACCAGACCGACCGAGTTCGCCTTGAGCCGGTGGACTTCACCGCTGGGACTGTGGGACATGGACGTCCTCTCAACGCTGGCGGCAGGTAGCCGATGGGAAGGCGGCCACTCTCGCCCTGCGTGACCCAGGCCACAATCGACAGAAGGGCCTCCAATCAGCCTGCGCGGACGACGAGTTGTCGAGCCGCCAGACGGGAAGACCGAATGCGTAACCGCCCGGTGATGTTCACGGAACCGAGGAGAGGCTAGGCCTGCACCCCGGGGCCCCCACACGTCTTCTCTCGGGCGGGCGCGCCGGACTCCGTCCCCGTGCAGCCGAGCACCCCGTCCGGAGCGCCGACCGCCTTGCCCCGGTGCCGCCGTCACCAGCAGAAACGTATTTGCGGCGGGTCGCGCTCCCCGGTCATACTCCCGTGTCCCTACCTGCTTCGATCACTCCTTCATCGGGGGCTCCCACCGTGGAAGTCGCACGCATCGTCGTCATCGGGCTCGCCATCACCGTGGCGGTCATCTTCTACCGCCGCACCAACGGCGATGCTCCGGGCCGGGGTTCGTCCCGGGCCGCCCAGAAGTTGGGACTTCTTCCGCAGTCCCGGCAGAACACCGGACGGGCGGCGCCCGCCCCCGAGCTGGAGTCGGCGGTGGCCGCGGCCGCCCGGGGCAACTGGGAGCCGGCCGCGCGGTTGATGGCTGAGACCAGGGAACGAGGCGACTGGGCACGCCGCTCCTCCTACGCCGCCGCCTTCGGCTCCCATCGAGCAGCCGTCCCCGACAGCTGGCTGCACACGTGGGAGGCCGCGGTCGGTCCGGACGACGCCGACGTCGCGCTGGTGCGGGCGAAGGCGATGGTCAACCTGGCCTGGCACAAGCGCGGCGGCGGCTGGGCGAAGCACACCAGCTCCGAGCAGTTCGCCGGATTCCACGCCACCCTGGCCCGGGTACCGCAGGAGAACGCACGCGCGGCCGAGCTGAACCCGGACGACCCCACACCCCACATCAACGAGATATGGGCGGCACTGGGCCTCGGCTATCCCGAAGAGGACATGCACGGGATCTGGAAGGAGATCACCACCCGCGACCCGTACCACTACGGCGCGCACTACGCGGCGCTCCAGTTCTGGTGCGCAAAATGGCGCGGCTCGGAAGAGCGCGCCATGTCCTTCGCCCAGGGGGCGGCAGCCGGCGCACCGCTCGGCAGCCTGCTCACCGCGCTGCCCCTGATCGCCTGGTACGAGCACCGTGACACGGACGCGACTACCGCCGACTTTCAGTCACCCCATCTGATCTCCCTGGTGGACGCCGCCCTGGCGGACGTTGCCGCGGCCCCCGCGAACCATCCGAACACCGCCGAGGTGCGCCACCTGCTGGCCTACTTCCTGACCCGCCAGAAGCGGTACGACGCGGCACTGGCACAGTTCCGCCTGGTCGACGGATACGTGGACGCCCTCCCATGGAGGTACCGGACTGACGCGGCGGCGGTGTACTGCCACTGGCGCGACCTCGCGGCACACCGGGCCCACCGACGCTGAGCCGGCCGGCCCGTGGCAGCCCGTCAGGTGCGGCGCGGTGCCGGCCGCTGCTCGGAGGGTTGCGCTGCCGTACGGCGGGGCAGCAGCAGCGGGGTCGCCAGCAGGAGCACGCCGGCCAGGCCGATAGCCGTACGCGGGCCGAGCAGGAGGCCCAGCACACCCCAGAGTGCCGTCAGGAACGCGGTCGAGGCCTTGGTTGTCACCGCCCAGGCAGACAGCGTTCTGGCGACCCGGTCGGTCGGGGTGCGCTCGAGGCGGTAGGTGGCGTAGACGGGGTTGAAGACCCCGCAGCAGAAGATGAGTCCGAGCTCGACGCCCATCACCAGCAACAGCCCTGCGGTGCCCGGCCCGAGGAAGGCCAGGCCGGCGGGCCAGAGCGCGCGCAGCACTCCGGCCACGACCAGGACCTGGCGCTGCCCGAACCGGGTGACGAGGGGTCGGGCCAGCCGCGAACCGAGCAGTCCGCCGATCGAGGGCACGGCGAAGGCGAGGCCGTATTGCCACGGTGCGAACCCGAGTGGGCCGAGCATCAGGACGGCCAGGAGCGGCTGGGTGGCCATGACCAGGCCGTTGAACAGGACGGTGTTGAAGAACAGCGGACGCAGCGTCACGTCGGCGAGGATGTACCGCCAGCCGTCGAACAGGTCCCCGGCCCGCATACGCGCGGCCTCCCGGCGCTCGGGCGGCGGCTCGTGCCCGCCCATCGCGCGGATGCCCAAGGCCGAAAGCAGATAGCTGACCGCGTCGGCCACCACCGTCGCCACCGGGCCGAGGAGTCCGATCGCCACCCCGCCGAGCGGCGGTCCGATGACCGTGGTCGTCCAGGTCGTGGACTCGAACCGGGCGTTGGCGACGAGCAGGTCCTCGGCCGGCAGCAGCGTCTTCAGGTACGCGCCGGAGGCAGCGCGGAAGGTGATGTCGGCCGCCGCGACGACGACCGAGACGAGCAGGAGCTGAAGAAGGGTGAGCACGCCGAGTGCGAACGCGGCGGGGATCGTCAGCAGCGCCGCGAACCGCACCAGGTCCATCGTGAGCAGCACCGCCCGCTTGCGGCGGAACTCCACCCACGGACCGAGCGGCACCGCGACGGCCGCGCCCACCAAGGCCCCCACGGAGGCGAGCGCCGCGACCTCGGCCGGTCCGGCGTGGAGCACCTGGATGGCGATCAGCGGGAACGCGCCGAAGGCGAGCCACGTGCCGAGCGCGCTGGCTCCGTACGCTCCCCAGAGCCACCCGAACCGCCGCCCCAGCCGGCGCCCGTACGGATGTCCGTACGAATGCCCGGACAGATGTCCGTGCAGATGTCCCCGCCGGCGCCCGCTCCTCATGCCCGACGCCCCCCGCCACTCACCCCGCACAACCGATCCGCGATCGGAAGCATCAAAGCGAGCGCCTTACCCAGGGGTCAAACAACCGCAGGACCATCTGGCCACAACCCGTGGTTGTACCCCTAGGGTGTCGGTATGGACCTCGACACCGTCCGGACCTTCGTCGCCGCCGCCGGCGCGGGGCAGTTCCAGCAGGCCGCCGCCGAGCTGGCGGTCACCCAGCAGGCCGTCTCCAAGCGCATCGCCGCGCTGGAGCGCGATCTCGGCGTGCGGCTGTTCACCCGCACCGCGCGCGGCGCCGAGCTCACCATCGACGGGCAGGCGTTCCTGCCCCACGCGCGCGAGCTGCTGCGCGTCGCCGAGCGCGCGGTGGCGTCCGTGCGCCCCGGCCGCCGTCCGCTGCGCGTCGACGTGATCGCCTCGCGCGTCGCGCCGTCCGGCCTGATGCGCGGCTTCCACCGCGCACACCCCGAGATCGACCTCGACGTGGTGATGCTGTTCGACATCGAGACGGCCGTCGCCGCTATCCGGTCCGGTGCCATCGACGCATCCTTCCGCGCCGTCGCCGTGCCGGGCCGGCCCCTTCCCGAGGACATCGAGTCCGTCCGGGTGCTCGACGAGCCGCTCCAACTCCTCGTCGGCCCCGCCCACGCGCTGGCGGGCGCCCGGTCGGTGCACCTCGCTCAGCTCGCCGGGCACCGGATCTGGATGCCCGGCATCGTCCCCGGCACCGAGTGGGCGGCCTACTACGACGACCTCGTCGCCGAGTTCGGCCTCACCATCGAGGCGACCGGCCCCAACTTCGGCTCCGACGCGCTCCTCGACACCATCGCCGACACCCCGGCCCTGGCCACCTTCATGGGCGAGCAGACCCGCCTCGTCTGGCCCGCCGACCACGGCCTGCGCCGCATCCCGGTGACCGGCCCGACGCCCGTCTACCCGCACTCGCTCCTCTGGCACCGCGACAACCCCCACCCGGCACTGGCCACCCTCCGCGCCCACCTCGCCGCCACAGCGGCCGGCCACGACGCCCCCGGGACCTGGACGCCGGGCTGGGTGATTCCGCGCTGAACGCCGCCAGGTGTTCGAGCATCGCGGCCGGGGCGAGAATCCTCCCACCCGCGCGTGGTGCGGGCCGCTCACTGGAGCTCCGTGTCTCAGGGCTCACGCAGGCGTACGGCGAGGGCGGCGATGTCGTCGTCAAGGCGTCCTCTGGTGTAGCGGAGGAGGTCGCCGTGAAGAGCCGCGAGCAGTTCGCGGGGCGGTGTCGGGGGCTGTCGACGCATCCAAGCCGCCAGCGGGAAGAACTCGCCGTCGCGGGCTCGGGCCTCGGCGATCCCGTCGGTATAGAGGAGCAGCAGGTCGCCGGGGGCGAAGTCGAAGGTGTCGGTGGTGTAGTGATCGCCGATGAGCTCCGCGAGGCTGAGCAGTGGTGAGGGGGTGGCGGGCTCGAGGACACGGAGTTCCCTGCGGTTCATGAGCAGCGGCGGGGGGTGTCCGCAGTTGAGGATGCCGATACGTCTACCCTCGTGCGGGATCTCCACGAGAAGGGCGGTGGCGAAGCGCTCCATCGGCCCGTCTGGGGGAAAAGCGGCGTTGTAACGGGTGCTGCTGGCGTCCAGCCTGCGTGCGACGTCGACCAGGTCGGTCTCGCCGTAGGCCGCCTCCCGGAAGGCGTTGACGATCGCCGCGGCCGCCCCCACTGCCGGCAGGCCCTTGCCCCGCACGTCACCGATGAGCAGCCTGACCCCGTACGGCGTGTCGACCACCTCGTAGAAGTCCCCGCCGATGCGGGCCTCCGCCGCGGCCGCGAGGTACAGCGACTCGATCTCGATGTTCCCGAAGCGGCGTGGCATGGGGCTCAGCACCACCTGTTGCGCCGCGTCGGCCACGAGCCGCACCTGGAAGAGGGTGCGCTCCCGCTGGAGCCGGACATGGCTTCCGTACGCGGCGGCCACGGTGACCGCGATGATCCCCGCGGCGGTCCACCAGGTTCCCAGGTCGGGGAAGACCAGGCTGAGGCCGATCATCAGAAGGAGGCAGACCGTCCCGAGCAGGACGGTGGGGAGGACCGGCCACATGGCGGCGGCCAGGGCCGGCGCCGCGGGCAGGAGGCGGCTGAAGGCCATTTCCGGCGGAGTGGCGTAGGCGAGGCTGGCGATCACGATGGTCAGAATGACCGGCGACAGCCGTACAAGCCTCCCCCGGCCGTTGCGCCGACGGAGCCTCGGCCGTCCAGACTCGATCACATTTTCCACAATATCTGGGCAATGAGGGCATAGCGCTCTGACGAACAGGGTCGACCGCCCTGCTCCCGCCCCCTGCGGCAGACCTCAGCCCGCCACCTGGGCTCCGAGCCAGACCCGGGCCCTGCGCCCGGTGGCCTGCCGACTGCACCATCTGGTGGGTCGGGACGACACCGGGCATCAGCTGTCGGCGTACTGGGCGGCGTACTCCTCGCTGGGCGGGACGACGGTGATGACGTCGATCAGCACACCGTCGGGCGCAGCGACGATGAAGTGGCGCTGGCCGAAATCCTCCGTACGCAGTGGCAGCACTTCGGGCAGCCCGGCCGCCGTCACGAGGCGCTGGTGCTCGGCGTCCACGTCGTCCACCTCGAAGTTCAGCAGCAAGCCGCCCCGGAGTGCGACCCGGTGGCCCTCGGGGACGGTCGGGTGGGCGTGGTCCAGGAGGGCCAGCTCGTACTGCGGGGCGTCGGGGCGGCGCAGGCTGACGTACCAGTCCGCCTCGAAGGTCACCTCGAACCCGAGGTGGCGGGTGTAGAAGTCGCGGGAGGCCGCCACGTCCCGGGTGGCGAGCACCGGGTAGAAGCCGCCGAGCTTGGTCGTGGGCACGGTCGTGAGTTCGTTCGTCATGACAGAGGTCCTTCAGCTCCATTTCACATACCCCGGGTATGCGAACCGTGGAGTTAGCATACCCCCGGTATGCGAAACGGAAAGGGCGGTGCGCGCGATGGCGGTCAACCGGGCGGAGCAGCGGGCGGCCACGCGGCAGGCGCTGCTGGCCGAAGGGCGGCGCAGGTTCGCCGTCGACGGGTACCACCACGTGGTACTGACCGAGGTGGCGCGGGCTGCCGGGGTCACCAAGGGTGCCGCCTACCACCACTTCGACAGCAAAGCGGGGCTCTTCCGGGCCGTCGTCTCCGAGGTCCAGCAGGAACTGGGCGAGCGGGTCGCGACCGCAGCCGAGCGGTACGAGGACCTCTGGGAGCAGTTCCGGGCCGGCTGCCGCGCCTTCCTGGCCGCGGGGACCGACCCGGCGGTGCGACAGATCCTGCTGGTCGACGCACCGACCGTGCTGGGCTGGGACGAGTGGCGGGCCCTGGACGAGGAGTCCTCCGCCCGGCACCTCGCGGAGGCCCTGACGGCGCTCGCCGCAGCCGGGATCATCGCCGATCAGCCGGTGGAGCCCCTGGCCCGGCTGCTCTCGGGGGCGATGAACGAGACCGCGCTCTGGATCGCGCGAGGCGGAGACCCGCAGGACGCGGAGCAGGCGCTCGACCGGCTCCTGGCGGGGCTGCGCACCCCGGCCTGACCTCTCACGCAGACACTCAGCGCCTTTCGAGCAGGCGCAGAGAAGTCACGCCCCCACGTGCCGGTACGGCGTCGGCGCCAGCCCCTTTTGCCAGGAGTGCCGCGCTCGGCTCCTGGAGTCGCAGCAAAAGCCTGTCCGCTCCGGAGCCTGACCTCACGGAGGCTTTCTGGTCGTGCGTGCGCAACGTCAGTGCCGTTTCGGTGGCCGTTCGCAAGCCGTAGCAACTCGCATGTGACGACTGCCGCCTGACCCGCGGACATGCGAAAGCCCCCACCGTTCGGTGAGGGCGTCGCGCTCGGCTGGACGGAAACGGACGGGAACGTTCAAGCGCTCTGTCGTCCGTGCCATCGAGTCAGGACACGAGGACTTCGGGGCCGCTGGTCCGCCGTTCCAGTTGTTCCTCACCTTGAATTGGTGCCGGAGAACATGGGCCCCGCGGGGTCCATGGCAGTGATGCGCGCCTCGGGGGAAGCGTCTTCGGCTTCCTTGCCGGGCGCCTTCGTAGACTGTTTGGGCTGGTCGGCCTTGTCAGCCTTTTGCGGGGCCTTCTTTTGCTTCTTCGCAGTCATGGCAGCGTCCAATCTCTGGCGGTTCCATCCAGCGTGGCACCACTGAGACCCGCAGGCATCCGTAGAGACACCGCACCGTACAGGTCCTGACCAGACCCGTGGGGGTGCGGAAGGGGTGCGGTGTAGGCGCGCACGCTTCCCGGCCATGACTCCGCCCGGGTTCGAAGCCGCAGCCGGGCCCTCATGGCTCTCGCCGACGGCGCCCCGCCGCGGCCCACCGCGTCCGAGCGGGCCTCACCTCCGCGACGCCGAAGTAGCGTTCCGGGGTCAGGAGCCGTCCGCGGCCTTCCGCAGCTCGTACCGCTTTCCGGAATCCGGGTGACCGACGTGCTGGTAGATCCCGGGCTTCCGGTCGGTGCCGCCGACGCTCCACACCGGCCAGGAACACCCCGGTACGCGGATGCGGACTTCCTGGGTCCAGACGTCCCGCCCGGGCTCGTACGACCAGGTGCCGGAGCCCGAACACCGCCGTGACGGGCCGCTGGGGTGGTCGTCGGGGTCGTGCTCGCCGACGCCCGAGGCCGTGACCCGGCCGTCCGGCGTGAAGACCAGCGTTCCGCTCGTCCGGTCGAGCCATGTGCCGGCCATGGTCGCCGGACCGATCGCCGGCGGCTCGTACGCGGGCAGCAGGCCGACGGTGAGCCCGAGTGCGCCGAGCAGGCCCGTTCCCGCCACCACCGCCGTGCCCCACAGGGCCACTTGCCGCACCAGTCCCGGGTGCCGGGGCCGGGCAACCAGGCCGCCCACCGCGAGCGCGGCCGTGGCCACCGCCCAGAAGACGAGCATCGGCCGCGCCTCCACGCGGTTGTACGACGCGATGGCCGCGATCGGCGGTGCCACCAGGACCGCCACCGTCAGCGGCACCCACCACCACGCCTCGCGGCCGCCGATCCGACGGCCGAGCAGGTCGGCCAGCGCCACCGCCGGCAGCACGAAGGCCAGGGACAGCAGGAACGCGATCACGCCGACGATCAGGCCGAAGGAGAACAGGCCCGCCACCAGGGCGGCGTGGTCGACCGGGGTGTCCGGCGGCGGCTGCGTCCCGACGTACAGGAGGACCACCACGACGGCGAGCGCGACCTCCAGGCAGCCCACCAGCACCGAGACCAGCAGCATCCGGCCGTACGACCGCTTCTGATGCACGGCCAACCCCCCTCGTGGCACGGCGAAATGAACGCCTCCGCGCGGTCGGCGGCGTGGATCCATTCTGCCAGCCGGGCTGAACGCGTTCAATTCATTCTTCGTACGCAGCCGGTCAGCCCATTGGCCGGTGCCCTCCGCCTTCGTGCGGCCGATGGCCACTTGCTGCCAGGCAGTTTCGAGCCACCCGGAACCTCTGGAACGGCCGCTGACCAGCGGACATGATCCTCTCAACGGCCTGCAGGGGCCGGGGAAACCGGGCGGTGCGACTGACTTCACACCCCTTGTTCACGCACCACTGCACGTCCGCAGCACATCCACGTTCTTCACCCTGGGGGGTTTGCCATGCCCGTACGCCGTCGCATGACCGCGATCGCCTCGGTCACCGCCGTAGCCGCTGCCGCTGCCGGCGCCACCGTGGCCATCGGAGGGGACAACCGCCGCTCCATCGGCCTCACGGGCGTCACCGGCACCCGCACCCGCATCGCCCCCCACCACGACTTTCAACTGACCAGCACCGGCCCGCGCCGCGCTCCCCACACGAACTTCCGAGGAATCCCCATGTCTCTCACCTTCTCCCGCCGTGTCCTGACCTCCGCGACCGGCCTGGCCCTGGCCGCCTCCGGTCTGGTCGCCTTCGCCGCCTCGCCCTCCCACGCGGCAAGCCCCGCCTACCAGATGCCGTTCAGCTGCGACCAGCAGTGGACGGGCAGGACCTACGACGGACACACCCCCGGCCCCGTGGCGATCGACTGGACGAGGTCGGCCGGCACGGTCAACCAGCCGGTCCTCGCCAGTGCCGAGGGCACGGTCAGCGTCGCGAAGACGCTGTCCGGGAGCTACGGCAAGTACGTGGTCATCGACCACGGCGGCGGCGCGAGCACGCTCTACGCCCACCTCAACGACTACGAAGTCTCCGTCGGCCAGCGCGTCACCCGAGGCCAGAAGATCGGCATCGTCGGCAGCACCGGAAACTCGACCGGCGCCCACCTGCACTACGAGCAGAAGCTCAACGGCTACGTCAAGCAGTCCGTCTTCAACGGGGTCCCGTTCAGCATGGGTTCGACACTGGCCAGCAAGAACTGCGGCCAGGCCCCGGAGGTGCCGCCGCTGGAGACCGGCTGGCGGGCCCAGGTCGCGGTCCAGACCGGCAGCTCGGTCTTCCACGGCATCCGGTCTTCCGACCGCAGGTGGACCGGCTTCGCGAACGTCGCGGGTGCGACCGGCGAGGTTCCCTCGGGCGCACGGGAGGTGGCGGAGGCCGGGGTCAACGGTGACAACCACCTGCTGGCCGTGGGCAACGACGGCAAGCTGTACCACACGATCCGCTTCACCGACCGCTCCTGGGCGGGCTACGGGGACGTCACGCAGGCGGCCGGCGCCCCGGGCACCATCACCCAGGCCACGGCGGTCTCGGTGGGCGCGGACCTGTACGTCGCCGTCGTCGCCGACGGGGTGGTCCACTACACCGTCCGCTTCCCCGACGGCACCTGGAAGCCCTTCGTCTCCCTCGGGAGCCCGGGCGGCGCGCCCACCACGAAGGTGGTCCTGGCCCGGACCGGCACGGACGTCCAGTTCGTCGCCGTGGCCGGAGGCGTCCTCCAGCACACCGTCCGCAAGGCTGACGGATCGTTCTCGGCCTGGGGCGACGCCTCGGCCGAGGCCGGTCTGACGGGCGTCGAGGACGTGGCCGTCGCCGGCACCGGCAGCGACCTCCAGCTGGTCGCCACCGCCGCCGGGGGCACCAAGCAGTACCACGGCATCCGGTTCGGCACCGGGCACTGGCAGTCGTTCCGCGACCTCTCCGAGGTCATCTCCGGGGTGACCGTCACGGACGTCGCCGCGGCCGCCGTCGACGGCGAGCTCCAGGTCGGGTTCGTGGCCACCGACGGCCGGGTCCTGCACACCATCCGGCACGCCGGCGCCAGCTGGGACGCCGCGGCTGCCCTGGACCTGGCCGGCGTCCCCGCGAACCGCACCGGCATCGCCATCACGGGCACCTACAACTGAGCAGGAGCCGCATGGGGCCGCGGGCCCGGGACGGTCACCGTCCCGGGCCCGCGAGCCGTGTCCCTACGCCGCTGCTCGGGCGGTGGCCCGCCCCACGATGTCCTTCACGTCGGGCCCTAGAAGATGGCGAGCACGCGCTGTGAGCCGACCTCCGCCAGGGCCTTCCAGTAGTCGGTGGTCTTCTTGGGAGCCTGGTCGACCTTGTTGGTGGGGATGTGGAAGCGGATGTACTTGTCGCCCTTGAAAGCGTAGGCCCACTCGTCGTCCCAGCGGACGATCGCATCGATGCCGCTGCCGAAACCCGCCTCCTTGAACCCCGGCCAGTACGAGGCGATCGACTTCGGGAAGCCCTCGTCGACCTTGTCGGTTTCGAGGTTGTACCGCACGTACTCCAGGCCCTTGAAGAGGTAGGCGGTCTTCTCGTCCCACCACAGGGCGGCGTCGATCCCCCTGTCGAAGCCCGCGGCCTTCAGGCCCGGCCAGTACGAGGAGATCGCCTTCGGGAAGCCCTCGTCGACCGACTGCGTTGCCAGCGTGCACCGCAGGTAGGAGTCGCCGTGCAGGAAGTAGACCTTGTCCGTCTTCTCCAGATAGAGCGAGGGAATGCTCAAGCCCGACGACACCGCCTTCTCGAGCCACCTCTTCTGCTCAGGGGTGCTCTTCCACGCCTCCGAGAAGACCTTGGTGAAGTCCTTGACGAGCTTGTCCGTCTTCGCTTCCCACTTCGCGAACAGCGCCGTGGGGTTGCCATCCTTGCCGATCCCGATGGGAATGACGTCGCTGACGTCGATGGAGTAGCGGTAGACGACGGCGTGGTTGCTCGATCCGAGTGGCATGCCAGATCTCCTGTGGGTTGTCGCCGTGCTCTCACGACGGAGCGAGAGCGGTCTCCAGGAGGCCAGACCGAAACTCCGGCCTGGCACCGGAGACCCGAGCAGAGCACAGGCCGTCGCTGCGGCACGGACAGTGATCGTTTCTGCACCGGCACGCCTCACCCGTACGGGCCCGGACCCAGACCTGGTGGGGGTACGTGATCCGGCGGAACAGGCACACCGCCGATACTCGCTTGCGCACCGTCGTCACGCAGGTCGACGTCGTCCGACACCGTACGAAGGCAGAGAAGATGACCACGCAGACCCACGACGTCGACTCGACACCGAGCAAACCGAACCACACAGCACGAGCTGACACCGCCAGACATGAACAGCGCGAACAGCCCCCTCCCACTCGGGCAGGCCCGCGGCGCTGTCACGCCGTCAGCGCCGCCTCCGCCTCCGCCAGCTCCTTCTCCGGGTCGGCCGTCCGGGACAGTACGTCCAGGTCGTCCCGGCTGTAGCGGGCTCGCACATCGTCTTCCCAGCGTGCGGCGGCGGTCCGCAAGGGTTCCACGGCTTCCGCGTGGCGGCCGAGCCGGTGGAGGACGAGTCCGTAGTACCCCGCGGCCTCCGTCCTGTACGCGGAGTCGCCTCCTTGTTCCCAGGCCATGTGGAGAAACGGTTCTGCCTCGGCGTACGCCCCGCGCTGGGCCTTCAGTTTGCCCGCGAGCATGGCGTTCAGCGGGGACCCGCCACCGGCCGCGCGCACATACCAGCGCTCGGCCTCCTGGTAGTCCCGGTGGTGCTCGGACAGCCACCCCATGTGGTTGCACGCGTCGTGGTGGCCCGCCTCGGCGGCCGTCCGGTACCACTGGTCGCGCAACGTGGGCCTGCGCAGCGCGCCGTACAGCTCCGCGAGGTCGTACGCCGCCTGCGGGTCCCCGGCCAGCGCGGCGGGTTCGATCCAGCGGACCAGATGGCGGTCGTCCGCGCCGCCCCAGTCGCCGAGGATCTTCCCGTACGCGTACGAGGCGTGCACGTCGCCCGCCTCGGCCCGCTCGCGCAGCCCGGGGAGCCGGCGCAGGTCCTTGCCGGGGCCGACGCCGCCGCCCGCGCGGATCGCGGCGATCCGGGCGAGCTGCTCGACGACGTCCTCGTCGTCCTCGCCGACCTCCCGGAACCAGCGTTCGGCTTCCTCGTACCGCCGCTGCCGCTTGCAGAGGAGTCCGAGGTTCCACTGGGCCGGCTGAAGCCCGTGGGCGGCCGCGAGGCCGTACCAGTGCTCGGCGTCGCCGAGGTCGCCGCGCTGCTCGTGCAGTACGCCGAGTACGTACGCGGCGCCTTCGTAGCCATCCTCGTGGGCCTGGAGCAGCAGTCCGCGGGCCTCGGGCCAGGACGCCTCGCCGCCGGTCTCCGTCAGGAATTCCTCGGCTTCTCGTTCGTCGTTCAGGGCTGGGATCTCGGTATCCCGGCGTGGATCACCCTGCCGCTGCCCGCCGCGGCCGCCGTGCTCGCGGTGTGGGGAGGCGCCCGGGAGGGCCGGGAGGACGGCATCCTCCAAGAGATCCTTGCCGACAACCTCGCACCGGGCGAGGTCGTGCTGAGCTTCTGTTCAGTGCGGCCTTCGCCCAGTGACCCCTCGATGCCCGATGTCTGGGACGAGTGCGAGCTGAGGGTGACCAACCACCGGCTCCTCCTGTGGCAGGGCACGACACTGCTGTGGAGCAGGCCCTGGAGCGAGCTGCACCTGACCGCCGACGGGGACGACCAGGTGACCGTGCACGGCCAGGAAGGGCCCATCGTCGGACTGACGCTGCAGAAGCCGACGATGCCAGAGGAACTCGTACTCGCCGCCGTCCGCTTGAAGGCTCGCGCAGCCCACTGAAACCGGACCTCACCGCACCGGAACGGCGGCCGTCAGCCGCCCGGGTCCTGCCCGAGCAGTTGCGCCCCGGGCCCGGGAGTGCCTGGACGATCCGTCGGAGGCGGGCCGGGCGCCGGGGCGTGTCCAGGGGTCAGTCGGACGTCTGACGCAGGACCAGACTGACGAAGCCCCAGGTGTCCCGGTAGACGCGCAGCCATTCGGTACGGCGGGCCGTGGCCGTCTCAAGCACCTGCGAGCTGTCCGGGTCGGCGGGGTGGTCCAGGGCCCATGAGGCCAACGAGCCCCAGCAGGCCCACTCGTAGTCGTCCAGTTCACGGCGCGTGCTGACATGCCCGTGGACGGGAGTCCACCCGTCGGCGACGACGCGGTCCAGGGTGGTCGCCAGGTCGGTGAAGTCCCCGAGCATCTCGATGGCCTCCTGTGACGGCTCACGTTCCCAGAAGCCCTCACCGATCAGGACGCGTCCGCCCGGAGCCAGGTGCTTGCGCGCCGCCGCGAGGGTGGGCAGCAGGCCGCCGAATGCATGCGCGGCCCCGACGCTGAGTACCAGGTCGAATGGATGCGCGGAACGGAAGTCCTCGGCCCCCTCGTGGTGCAGCGCAAGGCGCGATTCGACGCCCAGACGGCTCGCGGCCTCGCGCGCCTGCCCAAGGGCGTCCTCGGAAATGTCGACGCCCTCGGCGTGCAGGTGCGGGTGCGCGGTCAGGGCGCGCAGAAGCCATTCCCCGCTGCCGCAACCCAGGTCGAGTACCCTCTCGTCGCCACGCGGAACGCCATGTTCCAGCAGGTGTCGCACCGAGTCGTCGTCGAGCGGAGCCTTGATCGGGTGATTGACATGGGCGAGCCTGGAGATCTGTTCACGGTTCACCGGCGCATTTTGACAGCACAGGAAGTCGTACGCACGTCGTTTTTTCTGCGGACTGATCGTCTGTCAGACCATCGTCGAACCACAGGTATTGACGATTACTCACCGCAGCAGGGCGGCACGTCCTACACGTTCGGGCACAGGGCGGGAATGTCGGTGATGAGGTCACGCCGGGATGCGAAGGCTGTCCATGTCCTTGCCGGAGGCCTTGATGTAGCACGGCGACGCCGTATCGAAGTATTCGTGCCTGGCCGGAGGGCGCAGTCACCGGCGCTCAGGGGTAGTTGGCCACCGCGGCCTTAGCCGAGGAACTCGCGAGCTCCACGAAGCCTGGTCCGCAACCGCCCCTGCGTTGCGGAGCTGTCGAGGCGTACGTCGAGGGCCCTGGGCAGGGAGGTGTCAGCTCGCCGCCCGGCGGGCAGACGACCGCCGTCAAGCCCTTGGCGCCGGGCGATGAGCACACCGAGGTCGTAACGACTCAGGGCGTCCGGCCCCGCGAGGTGGAACACACCAGCCGCTTCGGACAGCGCGATCTCCCACAAGCCGGCGGCCAGGTCTTCGACATGCACCGGGCAGCGGATGTCGTCGGTGAACAAGGCCCCGTCGCGGGTGCCCTGCGCCAGGGCATGGACCAAGCGCTCATGCTCTGATCGGCCGTGTCCGATGATCAGCGAGGTGCGGGCCACGGCGCCGCCCGGCACCAGGTGCCGAACCGCTGTCTCGCCTGCAGCCTTCGCCGCGCCGTACGGGGTGACCGGATCGGGCAGGCACGTCTCGTCGTACCGGAGGCGCGCACCGGAGAAGACAGCGTCGCTGGAGACGTGCAGCAGGCGGCAGCCCTGCTCGACGGCGGCCAGCGCCACGCGGACCGCCCCGTCGGCGGTGACCGCCCAGTCGGACTGGCCGCTCGAGGCGTTGACCACGACCGACGGGGCCACGTCGGCAATCACCCTGGCGACACGCGCAGGGTCCCGCACGTCGAGTGGATGCCAGGCGACACCCGGGGCCGTGCCCGGCCGGGACGCGAACGTCGCTGCCGTCCTGTGCCCCGCCGCGGTGGCCTGCCGGATCAGTTCCGTGCCCAGGAAACCGCTGCCCCCGATGATCAGAACCGTCATGGACCGACACGGTAGCGACTTCGCGGACGAGCACGGAAGCGACTTCGCGGTCGAGGATGTCGCCCTAATTGTGGACGTCCGCCCAGCCGCCGGGCAGGGTGCTGTGCTTCAGCAGGACGGCGCCACTGGGTTCCGGTGGCTCGGGTCACCATGCGGCGATGACCGGCGCGTCGGGTTCGTGCTGCCGCCAGGCCTCGTTGAGGCGCGCGAGCCGGTCCGCGGCGGCGATGCCGTGCAGGGACGTGACCTTGCCGTCGCTGATTTCGAACGCCACGGCGCCCACGACCCGGCCGTCGACCACGGCGAGGACGGCCGGGGAGCCGTTGACCAGCGCGATATGCATCGCGGGCGAGCCGCCGGCCAGCCGCCGCTTCGCCGGCGTGGGCTTGAAGCCGGCCCGCACGTAGGAGGCGACCCGCTCGCGCGTCCGGTACCGCAACAGCCTCTTGCCCAGTCCGGCGCCGTCCGAGACCGCCGTCACGTCGGCGGTGAGCAGCGCCACCAGCCGTTCGGTGCGCCCCGACGTGGCGGCGGCCAGGAACTCCTCGACGACCCGGCGCGCGGACGTGGGGTCGGCCTCGGCGCCGCGGCGGCGCTCCGCGGCGATCCGGATCCGGGCCCGGTGGACATGCTGCTGGCTCGCGGACTCGGTGATGTCGAGGATCCCGGCGATCTCGGCGTGGCTGTACGAGAAGGCCTCACGCAGGACGTAGACCGCCCGCTCGGCCGGCGAGAGGCGCTCCAAGAGAGTCAGTACGGCCAAGGACACCGATTCGCGCTGCTCGAAGGTGTCGGCCGGGCCGAGCATCGGATCGCCCTCGAGGAGCGGCTCGGGCAGCCAGGCGCCGGCCGCTCGCTCGTGGCGCGCCTGCGCCGAGCGGAGCCGGTCGAGGCAGAGATTGGTGACGACCTTGGTCAGCCACGCTTCCGGCACCTCGACCCGTTCGCGGTCCGCGGCCTGCCAGCGCAGGAACGTGTCCTGCACGGCGTCCTCGGCGTCGGCGGCCGAGCCGAGCAGACGGTACGCGAGCGAGGCCAGCCGCCCCCGGCTGGCCTCGAACCGATCGATGGCTGCGCTGTCCATGCGGATCACCCTATGCGGCGACCTTCGCACCGGCCCGGTCAGGGGCGGTGGCCAGGCGGCGCTTGCGCTTCGGCATGCCGAAGGTCGGGTGGGCGATGCCGAACCCGGCACCGTTGAGCACGCCCGCCTTGAGCCGCGCGGCGGCCTTGCCGCCCAGGTACCAGGACTTCGACCGGGCGCCCCCGTCCACCATCTGGAAGATCGCGTCCCGCCGCCCGAGGCTGATGTGGTTGCCGTAGTACTTCAGCCCGACGGTCGGGACCTCGCCGCCTGTCAGGCGCGCGATGATCGCGGCGGTCGCCTGCATGCTGGTGAAGCCGGCCGAGGCGCAGGACATCGGCAGCGGCCTGCCGTTCTCGCCGATCGCGTAGGCGCAGTCACCGGCGGCGTAGACGTCCGGGTGCGAGACCGAGCGCATGGTGCGGTCGACGACGATCTGGCCGGTCTCGGCGACCTCCAGGCCGCCGGCAGCCGCGATGGGGTGCACGGCGAACCCGGCCGACCACACGGTCACGTCGGCCGGGATGGGCGTACCGTCGGCGGCGATCGCCCGTGTCGCCTCGACGGTTTCGATGCCGGTGTGCTCGTGGACGGTGATGCCGAGCCGGTCGAAGGCCTGGCGCAGGTGACGGCGGGCCTTCGGGGAGAGCCAGGCGCCCAGCTCGCCGCGGGCGGCGAGCGCGACCGAGAGGTCGGGCCGGGACTCGGCGAACTCAGCGGCGGTCTCGATGCCGGTCAGCCCCTCACCGACGACCAGTACGGTGCCGCCCTCCCCCAGGCCGGCCAGGCGCTCGCGCAGACGCAGCGCCGAGGACCGGCCGGCCACGTCGAAGGCGTACTCGGCCACGCCGGGGACGCCATGGTGGGCCACGGAGCTGCCGAGCGCGTAGAGGAGCGTGTCGTACGCGAGTTCGCCGTCGCCGTCCTCGCCGGTCACGGCGACGGTCCTGCGCTCGGGGTCGACGCCGGTGACGCGCGCCAGGCGCAGCCGCACCCCGGTGCCCGCGAATACGTCGGCGAGCCTACGGGACGCGAGGTCCTGGCCGATCGCGAGCTGGTGGAGCCGCATCCGCTCGACGAAGTCGGGTGCGGCGTTGACGACGGTGATCTCGGTGTCGGCGGGGGAAAGCCGGCGGGCCAGGTTCCCGGCGGCGAAGGCCCCGGCGTATCCGGCGCCGAGTACGACGATGCGGTGCTTCATGGCGTTGCTCCTGTCTCGTTCGCGTGCCCCTTGAACGAGACGGCGCCCCGATTGCTGACAGGTGCCGGTTGTGACGCGGGTCACCGACCTGAGACGGGCGGCTGAGTCTCCGACAGACGCTCGGGCCCGTCTTGGGCCGCTGGAGACGGCCCGAACTCAAAGCTCCGCGTCAGGACGGCGCGAGGACGCAGAACTCGTGGCCCTCCGGGTCGGCCAGGCACGTCCACCGGACGTCGCCCTGGCCGAGGTCGAGGTCGGTGGCGCCGAGGGCCCGCAGCCGGGCCACCTCGGCCGCCTTGTCGTCACCGGGGTACGGCAGCAGGTCAAGATGGACGCGGTCCGGCACGGTCTTCGCGTCGGGTGTGCGGATGAACTCGAGATACGGGCCGACACCCTTGGCGGAGCGCAGCACCGCCTGATCGTCGGTCACCTCGTGCAGGGTCCAGTCCACCGCCTCGCCCCAGAACCGGGCCATGGCCCGCGGATCCGCGCAGTCGACCACCACCGCGGCGATCGGCCCGGTGTCCCGGTAGATCTCCCGGGGCTCCAGCACGCAGAACTCGTTGCCCTCCGGGTCGGCGAGGACCGTCCAGGGCACGTCGCCCTGGCCCACCTGGGCCGGCGTCGCACCGAGAGCCCGGAGGCGTGCGACCAACTCCGCCTGATGGGCCGCAGAAGTGGTGGCGAGATCGAGGTGCACACGGTTCTTTGCTGCTGTCTTGGCCTCCGGGACGGTCACCACGTCGACGCAGACGGCGACCGGGTCAGGCCAGACGAAACCGCCGAGGGGTTCGACGTTGGTCACGCCGGGTCCCTCACTGGAAACGCCCCAGCCGAGCGCCTCCGCCCAGAACCGTCCGACCGCCGAGTCGTCAAGAGCCTTTATGTTCACCTGAACAGGTCGCAGTGCCATGCCGGCGATCCTACGCAACCGCTCAGCAGAGACAGCCGTACCGTCGCCAAAAAGAGATCGACTCGCTCACCAGCGGCGGGACCATCTCACTGCCGGCTTGCGCCAGTTCCTCGATGCCGGGGACGCCGTGTATCGCGGGCGTATCGAAAATCGCATACGGCACTGCAACGGCCCTCCGTCTCCCATGGGGGCATGAACCACAACGCATCCCTGCCAGCACCGCACCGCCGCACGCGCAGGATCGTGCTCCTCAGCCTGGCGGTCCTCGGCACGGCGAGCGCCTTGTTCGTCGTGCGGGGGCCGCTCATGATGTCCGCTCCGAGGTGCATGGCCGGGCGGTGGCACGGCTGCTTCGATACGTTCAACGGTGTGGTGCTCATGACATTGGTCGCGCTGCCACTGGCGGCGCTGGTGGTGTGGGCCCTGGCGCGCCGTCGGCGTGCCGCCGGCGTCACATCGGCGTGGCGGATGTCGCTGGCCGAGGTGGGCATGGTCCACGGGACGGTGCCGTTCGTATGGATGACCATGATGCCGGGCGCCGGGGCCGGCATCATCCCCGGCCGGGTGAGCCTGGTACCGCTGCGGGACCTGATCACGATGGGGCCGCTCGGCATCGTCGGCAACCTGCTGGTCTTCGCGGCGCTGGGGTTCTTCGCCCCGATGCGGTTCGCGGCGCTGGCGTCCGTGCCGCGGATCCTGGCGCTCGGGGCGGGCTGCTCGGTCCTGGTCGAGGCCGCGCAGTACGTCCTGCGGCTGGACCGGGTGTCCTCCGTGGACGACGTACTGGTCAACGCCGCCGGCGCCGTGCTGGCCGCGCTGGCGTCGCGCCGCTGGTGGCGCACTACGGCGGCAGCGCCGCCGGAGCGGCCTCGCCCCGCGCTGGCACCGGCAGGCTGAGTCGCGCGTCCGGTGTGCACACGCCTCGGCACACGCCTTGGCACCCGCCTCGGCATACGTCGGCGATATGTTGTGCCGCTTAGGCTTCAGCCATGCGCGTACTGATCGTGGAGGACGAGCCCTACCTGGCGGAAGCCGTCCGTGACGGTCTGCGGCTGGAGGCGATCGCCGCCGACATCGCCGGCGACGGCGACACCGCCCTGGAACTGCTCAGCGTCAACTCCTACGACCTCGCGGTCCTCGACCGTGACATCCCCGGCCCCTCCGGCGACGAGGTCGCCCGGCGCATCGTCGCCTCCGGCAGCGGCATCCCGATCCTCATGCTCACCGCTGCCGACCGGATCGACGACAAGGCTTCCGGGTTCGAGCTCGGCGCCGACGACTACCTCACCAAACCGTTCGAGCTGCGGGAGCTCGTCCTGCGGCTGAGGGCGCTCGACCGCAGACGCGCGTACGCCCGGCCCCCGGTCCGCGAGATCGCGGGCCTGCGGCTCGACCCCTTCCGCCGGGAGGTCTTCCGCGACGGACGCTACGTCGCGCTCACCCGCAAACAGTTCGCCGTGCTGGAAGTCCTCGTCGCCGCCGAGGGCGGGGTCCTCAGCGCCGAAGAGCTGCTGGAACGGGCCTGGGACGAGAACGTCGACCCCCTCACCAACGCCGTGCGCATCACCGTCTCCGCACTGCGCAAACGGCTCGGCGAACCATGGATCATCGCCACGGTGCCCGGTGTCGGCTACCGGATCGACACGCAACCAGAGGCCGGAGACGAGAGCGGGAACCGTGGCTAGAGCGCCTGGGTTGAGCGTTCGCTCCAAGCTCACCCTCAGCTACGCCGGATTCCTCATGGTTGCCGGCGTCCTGCTGCTCGCCGCGGTGTGGGTGTTCCTCCTGCGCTACGTCCCCGAGCGGGCGACGCTCATCGTCCCCTCCGGCGCCCCCACCCATGGCGTCTTCCCCATCCGGTCCAACCTCCTGCGCGTCTTCGCGCCGAGGGCAGCCGCAGTCCTGGCGTTCCTGCTGGTGCTCGGCCTCGTAGGAGGATGGATCCTCGCCGGCCGGATGCTCGCACCTCTCACACGGATCACGGATGCGGCACGGACGGCCGGGAAGCGGTCCCTGTCCCACCGGATCCGCATGAAGGGCCGCCAGGACGAATTCCGTGAACTCTCCGACGCCTTCGACTCGATGCTCGAACAGCTCGAGTCCCACGTCGCCGAGCAGCAGCGGTTCGCCGCGAACGCCTCCCACGAACTGCGCACCCCGCTGGCAATCTCCAAGGCACTCCTCGACGTCGCGCGCGAGGACCCCACGCGGGACCGGGGCGAACTCATCGAACGCCTGCACGCTGTCAATACGCGGGCGATCGACCTCACCGAGGCCCTCCTGCTGCTCAGCCGCGGCGACCGCGGGAGCTTCACCCGCGAGAGCGTAGACCTCTCCCTCATCGCCGAAGAAGCCGCCGAAACGCTGCTTCCCCTCGCCGAACAGCGCAGGATCACGCTCGACGTCACCGGCGGGGCGGCCCGGACCAGCGGCTCCGCGGAGCTTCTGCTGCGGATGGTGACGAACCTCGTCCAGAACGCCATCGTCCACAACCTCCCCGCCGGCGGCACCGTGACGGTCCACACGGAGCCGCACGGCGACACGAGCGTGCTGCGGGTCGAGAACACGGGCCATCCGGTCCCACCGGAACTGGTACCGACCCTCACCGAACCCTTCCAGCGCGGAACGGAACGCGTACGCACCGACGAGCACGCCGGCGTAGGCCTGGGGCTGGCCATCGTGCACAGCATCGTCCGCGCCCACGACGGGACCCTCGACCTCGTCCCCCGCCCCGCCGGCGGCCTCGTCGTCACGGTCCGGCTTCCCTGCACGCCGTAGGCACCGTCCCAGGGGGCAGGGATCTCGGGGGCGATGGCCACGCCCCGGGGCTCTGGGGAGAACTGCCGGGCGGGACTTCGGCAGACGGGCGTGGACAGGGCGTCAGCTGAGGAATGCCGCAGTGGCCGCGACGAACCGGTCGGCGTCGTCGAGCCAGGGGTAGTGACCTGCTCCTGGCTGCAAGGCGAGCGTGGCACCGGGGAAGAGCGCCGCGAGTTCGGCCATCGCCGGAGGGGGGCTGTTCAGGTCGAACTCCCCCGCGAGCACCAGGACGGGGATCTCGCAAGCACCGAGGGCCGCTCGCGTCGCCTCCGGGTCGAAGGCGCCGTCAGCCCCGAAGAGAGCGACGGCCTCCTGGTTGCTCGGCCGGGAGCTCACGTGGTGCTTGCGCGCCGCGGTGTCCCACCGGCCGTAGAAGAAGGGATTGAGGGCTTCCCAGTCGGTGCCTGTGCCCTGGGTGATCGCCTCCAGGGCGGCGAACGCGGCCGGGAACCAGGGCTCGTCCGCCCGGCGCTGCGCGAGCTCTCGTCGCGTCTCCCCGGTGATGGGGATGCCAACCGCCCGGGTACCGGCAGTGATCAGGGCGAGCTTGCTGACGCTGTTCGGGTACCGGACCGCGTACTGGATCGCCAGGTTCGCGCCGGCGGAGTGGCCGAGCAGATCCATCCGTGGGAGGCCGAGGTGTTCACGCAGGGCCTCGACGTCGTCGACCAGGTGGTCGCAGCGGTAGGAGGAGGCGTCCTCGGGAATCGCGGACCGGCCGGTGCCGCGAAGGTCCAGGAAGATCAGACGGCGGTGCGCGGACAGGCCACCGAGGTCACCGAGGTAGAGCGAGTCCGCGGGACCTCCCGGCAGGCAGACGACGGGGTCCCCGTCGCCGTGTGTGCGGTAGGCGAGCTGGGTTCCGTCGGGCGCGGTGAAGGTAGGCATGAAGCCGGATCCTGTCAGCCATAACCAGGTTGTACAACCTGGTTATGGCTGGAGGGTGCGCTGGTGTATAACCGAGTTATGGACGGCGGAGCGAACACGCATCAGCAGCCCGAGACGCTGACCGAGCAACAGGCCGAGCGGATGCTCGCCGGAATGAACGAGGTCATCCGCGCCGGCGAGGAGATGCGGAGGCTTCGCGCCGAGATGGTCAAGCTGTTCATCGGCTTCGGCTGGACCCAGGACAAAATCGCCCAGCTCACGGAGATGAGTCAGCCTGCCGTGTCCAAGCAGGTGAAGAAGTGCAGGGCCGAGGGACCACAGGCTGCGATGGGACTCGCCCTCCACCAGTACGACGTGCCGTGGCTGGAAGGGCGTCTGTGGGGCCTTGCCGAGGAGATCTCAGAGGCCTGCGACACCGCTCGTTGCACGCGCTACGTCAACGCCGTCGCCCGCGGCAAGAAGCGCTTCACACCCCAGAACGTGGACGAGTTGCGGCGCCTCGTGGAGGAGGACCTGGCACTCCACCAGGAGGAACTCCCCCGCGCCTACCAGGCTGCGTACGACGAGATCAGCCGCGGCCTCGACGTCCCCTCCAACGCCACACCCCCTGCACCAGCCTCAGTACGCCGCGCCCTCGCCTACCAGGTCCAGCGCGACCGGCTCAGGAACGACGCCTGACCCCCCAGCCCTCGCCCACGAACGAGCCCGTCACGCAGAACGGTCGGCTGAAACCCGTCGCCTGCCCGTCGTCCGCTTGAAGGTCTGGAGGAGGGACGGGCGTACTGCGCGGCGGGCGACCCGTCAGCCGGTGGCGCCCGGCGCGCGGAAGCGTCCGGCGTGTTCGGCCGCCCACTGGGCGAACGTGCGCGCTGGGCGGCCGGTGACCCGCTCGACGGTGTCGACCACGGTCGTGGCGTCATCGCTGGGGTCGGCGTACCAGCCGACGACGTACTCGGCGTCCGCCCGGGACACACCGGTGGCCGTCAGCCGGTCGAGGGCCTGCTCGTGCGTGATCGGGACGAAGCCGATGTCGCGGCCGATCTCCCGGGACAGGATCGCGATCCGTTCCCGCGGGGTCAGTGATTCAGGGCCGGTGAGGTTGTAGGAACGCCCCGCATGGCCGTCGTCGAGCAGTGCGACCGCCGCCACAGCCCCGATGTCGGCCTCGTGGACGAGCGCGCTGGGATGGTCGTACGGCTCTCGTACGACTCCCTCCGACCCGACGGAATCGATCCAGGTCAACGTGTTGGACATGAACTCCTGCGGTTCCAGGCGCGTCCACTCCACACCCGAGTCCGCCACGGCCTTTTCGACCGGCCCCACCCAGCCGCCCCACACCACGGTGATGCGCCGCACCCCCGCGTCCACCGCCCGCCGCACCAACTCGGGCCCGGTCTCGGCGAGTCCCGCCGTCACCGTGATGTGTAACCGGCTGACGCCCGCGAGGGCGGCATCCAGCCCCTCAGGTGCCGTGTGCGTACCCGCCGCCAGCTCCACCCCGGCCGGAAACCTGCCCGCGGCCGCAGCCGGATCCCGCGTCAGTGCCCGTACGTGCTCTCCTCGGCGGACCAGCTCCGCCACGACGTGCCGGCCGGTGTTCCCGGTGGCACCCGTAACCAGTGTCGTCACGGTCGAACCCCTCTCGTCCCTGACGACGCTAGAACCTCAACCCTGCTTGAGGTCAAGAATCCCCCGGGGTCCTGCCCTCCGTCGGTCTCGCCCTGTCCCTGCGCGCGGACGTGACCTCGCGATGCTCAGAGGTCCAGGATGATGGCGTAGGCGAGGAAGAACAGTGCGCAGACCAGGGCCAGCAGGACGATCAGCACGAGGGGCCCCTTGGCCCAACCGCGGGAGAGGGGCCGGTACGGACCCGCTCCGGAACCGGTACTCGACTCACCGGGCGGCGTCTCCCCCGGTGGCACGCCACCCTGAGCTCCCGGAGACGGCTGCCGGTCTGGGTCTGGGACGGGTGCGGACATGATGTTCAGCTCCTTACGAGCACCCCGGCGCAGCTGGAAGCCGAGCCCGGCATGAAGCAGGTCCGGAAGCCGGGATGCCCAGCCCCTACCCGCCGCCGGGCATCCCACTCCCGCCACCAAGGGGCCCGCCGCATCTTTCGGGTGCGCCGGCCTCCCTCCTCGTTCGGCCGGACCACCCGGTCCTCGCGCTGCGGCGGTCCCAGGAACGGGATCAGTGGCCGAGGGCGTTCTTGAGCTGCTGCTTCGTCATGGTCGAGCGGCCTTCGATGCCACGCTTCTTCGCTTCCTGGTAGAGGTCGTCCTTGGTGCGCTCGGAGGAACTGCCGGCTCCTCGGGACTTCTCACCGCCTCGCTGCGAGGCGGACTTGCCCTGGGTGGAGCTGCGACTGGCGGTCTTGCTCTCGCCCGAACGCGCGCGTTCCTTGTTCACGGTGCGGGAAGCCATCTCCTTCGCGCGCCCCTCGGACATGCCGCGCTTCTCACCGGATTCCTTGATGTGCTCGTACTGACGCTCGCGCTTGCCACTGGAACCTCTGGGCATGATCCAACCCTTCTCGATGCTGTCGTGCCACCGTCATGGTGTACGCGCCGGAAGGACCACGCATCTTTACGCCGCCAGGCGAGGCCCACCCTGTAGGGACCCGGCGCCGGGCGGCGTGCGCGTCATCTCGCACTCAGCCCTGCGGGGGCTGGATCGCTTCGTGTACTGCGGCGTGTGCGGAGGGCTGCGCCGGGCGTCCGTCGTTCAGCCGACCTGCGCTGCGATGGTTCGCGCACACACCAGGGACTCGGCATGCGTGGTGTCCACCTCCAGGTCGTAGATCACGCCCTCGTGAACCACCTGCGCCTGCGCGGCGGCCATTCCCTGGACCCGGTCTCCCCGTGCGACCTCACGGCCTGCGGCGACCGCACTCTCGCACCTGACGCCGACCCACAGCACGGCCAATCCGCCAAGAGCCTTCTGCCACCGCTGCTGGGACTCCGCTCCGCCGAGAAAGACGTCATCGATGATGACCCTGGCGCCTGCACGGGCCATCGCCACGACGCCCTCCATCCAGGCTGCCTCCAGCGCCCGGAAGTCAGCCCCGACGCTCACCGCGCCGTCCGCGTCGAACTCGATCCCGTCATCCGACGTCTGCATCTTCGCGGGCATCGCGTCGATGAGCGAATCGACCCCGAACGCCAGCCACAGATCCGGCAGTACGGCCTGTAGGCACCGCACGATCCCGGACTTCCCTGAGCTGGAACCGCCGTTGAGAATGATCATCTGAGTCGTCACGGCGCCACAGTAGGCCGCCCACCGCACGGCACGAACCGAATATCGTCGTCTCGGCGAACGGGCCCTCGGACGCTCCCCCGGTGGACTGACCGACCAGCAAGATCCACCTCGCCTGCGACGGACGCGGCCGCCGTACGGCGGAGCCAACACCCGTGCGGAGTGGACCGATACGAACCAAGGAGCCGAAACCCCTGTCTGACTGCGGCTCCGGATGGCAGTCTCTACTCCTCGGAAACGTTGTCCTGGGGGGGTCATACGTGATGGAGCCGGGTACGGGGATGGGCCTGCGGGGCCGCAGCGGCATCCTGTCGCTGGTCGACGCATGCCTGAAGGAGAACCCGGCGGCCGAGCGGCCCCTGACCATGCTCCTCGGCCCGGCGGGCAGCGGAGCCAGCGAGGCGCACAGCGCGCTCATGGAGCACTTCGGGCCCGACTACCCCTTCGCCTTCGTCAACTTCGGCGGGGCCCAGTCCCTCCTGCCGCGCTACGCCCTCGGACTCCTGGCCCGCCAGCTCGAACGCAAACTGCCCCGCTACGGCCGCTCCCACTTCCCCCTGCTCAGCCTCGGCCTCCTCGCCTCCGACCAAGAGCTGCGCATGCGCAGCCTCGCCGAGGGCCGCCGCGCGGTGCAGCGCCAGCTCGACCGGTTCCAGGAGGAGAACGAGGCCCGGCACGGCGACTACCTGGCCGCCTTCTTCGAAGTGGGCATGGGCGCGGTCGGCATGCCCGAAGGCGCCTCCACCGCCGCCCTCACCCTCTTCCAGGACGCACTGCGGCGCGGCCGCCGCACCATGCCCGGCCTGCTCGGCGGCAGGCTGGGCAGCCGGCTCACCGCCGGGGCCCAGTGGTACGGACGCCATCCCATGACCCGCAGCGCGGACCCCTGGGAAGCTCTCGTGGAGCTCAACCTCTGGCGCCACGAGGGCGACGAGAACGAACAGGAGCGGCTCGACCGCGTCCTCTTCTCGGCCTTCCTGGAGGACCTCAGGCGCAATACCGCCCGCAACTTCATGCCCCGCTCCTACCTGCTGCTCCTCGACAACTCCCACACCGAGTACGGCCGCCGCTTCCTCGACCTGCTGCTCCGCTCCCGGCACGACGAGACGGTCGTGGCCGGCCACGCCAGCGACCCGCTGACCGTCGTCGCCAGCTCCAACCGCTGGCTGCCCCGCTGGGGCCCGGCCACCGGGGACTCCTGGCCCTGGCAGCTGCGCGGCCCCGACCGGGCCTCCCTGCCCGACTGGCACGCCCACCGGCCGACCCGCGACAGCGAGGACACCTGGTGGTACCCGTTACGCCTGCGCGACCTCAACCTGGACGAGGTGCGGATCCGGATCGAGCTCCAGCTCGGCGGGAGCAGCGACCTGGCGCCGCTGACCCGCCTCACCCCGTTCGTGCACCGGCTCACCGGAGGACTGCCGCGCGCCGTCCACCAGGTGCTCGACGTACTGCGCCAGGCCGGGTCGCCCCCGGACTCGGGCCCCCAGCAGGACCGCTGGCTTCGCACCCTGCCCGACCGGCCGCTGCGCACCGGGGAGGACTCCGCCACCCTCGCCGACGTGGCCCTGGGCCACCTCCTGCGCGACTTCACCGGGACCCAGCGCGCCGCCCTCGCCGAATGCGCCGCCGCCCGGGACTTCTCCGTCGCCACACGGCTGCTCAGCTCCGACGACTCGCTGTTCGGCGCCATCCGCTCCCGCTGGCTGCTGACCGGACCCGTAGCCGTCGTTCCCGTACTCCACCCCTGGCTGCGCCGGCTGCTCCTGTGGCGGCTGGCCGCACGCCCTGAGGGTTGGGACGCCGCGCACGAACTCCTCGCGGAGTACTACCGCGGTGAGGGCAAGCCGGTGCAGGAGATGTACCACCAGCTCGCCTGCGGGCGGACCGAGGAGGTCACCGCCCATCTGACACGGCGCTTCACCGCCGTTCCGGCCGCGCAGTGGATCTCCGAGTTCGACGCGATCACCGCCGCGCCGAACCGCCTTCCCTCCGACAGCGGACCGCTGGAACTCCTCGCCGGGCTCGTCCCGGGCCGGGCCGTGCGCGTGATGGACACCGAGTCCGTGATCCACACCCTGGTGACCACCCGCTGGGTGTGGAGCGATCCGCTCGCCGACCCCGCCATGCGGCTCAACGACATGATCGCCGACGGCTACACCCAGCTGTCCCAACTGCGGAGGAACGACATCGTGGCCCTGTTCAACGAGGCGGAGCGGTACCGTCACTGGCGCGATCCCCAGACCGCGGGCTGGGAGGGCTGAGCGCGTGCCCAGACTCGAATGGCCCCTGCACGTCGTACGCCGTGTCGCCCTTGCCACCGCGGCCGCCGTCGCTCTGGTCGCAGCGCTCTGGCTGGGTGTCGGCTGGCTGCAGGAACGCCAGGCCAGATGCGCCGACGGGGTCGTCGAACGGGGGCCGGCGGACGAGTGCGTCGGAGTGACCGACGGCTCGCACGTCTTCGCACCGCACCTCGACGCCGTCAGCAGGAAGATCGAGGAGGAGAACCGCCGGGTCCTGGCCAACGCGGACAAGGAACCGTACGTCAGCGTCGCCTACTTCACCTCCTTCACCACCACCGCCGAGGACAGCAACTCCGCCGAGGGCGTCCGCCACGAGCTCCAGGGCGCTTACCTCGCCCAGTACCGGCACAACCAGGGCGACCTCACCGCCACCCCAAAGATCCGCCTGCTGATAGCCAACCCGGGCACCAGGTCCACTCAGTGGAAGCACACCGTCGACGAGCTGATCGCTCGCAAGGACTCCCCGGACCGGCTCGTCGCGGTGGCCGGCCTCGGCCCCAGCACCAACGAGAACCTCGCGGCCATAAAGCGCCTCTCCGAACACGGTATCGCCATGGTCGGCGCGACCATGACCGCCACGAACATCCAGGCCATCAACGGCTTCGTCCGGGTCGCTCCCACCAACGAGGACGAGGCGTACGCGGCCGCCGGATACCTCAAACGGCGCGGCGTCGCCACCGCCGTCGTCATCCAGGACGTGGCGGAGGGAAACCTCTACGCCTCCACCCTCGGCACCGCCTTCACCAAGGCCTTCCAGGACGGCGCCAAGCACCGGCTCGTCGCCGAGCGCATGACCTACGACTCATCCGTCAGCAGCGCATGGCAGAACGAACTGCGCTACATGCCGGGGCAGTTGTGTCAGCAGCGCCCCCAGCTCGTGTACTTCGCGGGCCGCGGCCAACACCTCACCCGCTTCCTCGACGCGCTCTCCAACCGCAGCTGCACCGACCAGCAGTTCACCGTGTTCGCCGGGGACGACACGACCAACCTGAACGCGCAGCAGCTCGCCCACGCCGCCGAGACGGGCATCGAGGTGCTCTACACCGGGCTCTCCCACCCCGACATGTACCGCTCGGCGCCGCAGGCGGTGTCCGCGCCGTCCGCGAAGAACTTCCAGCCGGGCGGGCTGCTTGACCAGTGGTTCCCGCACGACCCCCGTGAGGACGGCGGGGCCCTGATGGGCCACGACGCGGTTCTCACCGCGGCCCACGGCATCCAGATGGCCGCCCGCTGGCAGGGTCAGGTCGTCGGCGACGCGGTGGCCCGGATGTTCCACCAGATGGACGGCACCCAGCAGGTGGCCGGGGCCAGCGGGTTCATCTCCTTCCAGAACAACGGCAATCCGCGCAACAAGGCCGTACCGATCCTGCGCCTCAACGGCAAGGGCCAGGTCGAGTTCGTAGAGGTGTCCGCGGCGGAGGGCAAGCCACCGCAGGAACAGTGACGCGGCGGGCCCGGGACACAGCCGCATGAGGACGGCGACCGGAACACAGCCGGGTACCCGACTCATGCGGCTACCGGGCCGGATCGTCGCGCGGGCTCAGTACGGCGCCTGGTCCGACCGAGGCCGTGCTCGGGGCCTCGGCTCAGGCCGCCTTCCGGCACCTGAGCCCGCTGAGGCGGGCCGTGCGCCCAGTCCGGCTGCCCGCCCGCCCGCCGTACGAGCGCTACAGGGGCGCCACGGACTCGGCGCCGTCGCCCGCGACCCGGCGCCGGACCTGGTCCTCCTGGGCGAGACGCCGCAGCAGCTCGAACACCGGGGCGCAGATCGCGAAGACGATGACCGCCCGCTCGGCCAGAGCGACCGGGTCGTCGAGGCCGACCGCCCGCTCCAGGTCCAGCCGGGCCACCGACTCGGCCAGCCTCGCGTAGGCGGCGAGCTCGCCCGGGGCGTACTGCGCGTCCAGCCGCCGGAGCTCCTTCAGCGCCGCCGTCAGCCCCTTCACGTGCGGTGACGTGCCGGGCGCCTGCCAGTCCAGGGCCGCGAGCAGCTCCGCCACCTCGGCCCCGGCGGTCGCATCGGCCCCGGCTTCCTCCTCGTGGCCCGCGGCACGCTGGGCCGCCAGCGGCACCGGAAGGGCGTAGCTGACCGCTCCGAGGGCGCCCTCGGAGCTGTGGGCCTGGTCGATGGCCCCGAGCACGTCACGGGTGGCCGCGATGGACAGGCCGCCGAGCGTGGTCAGTGCCTTGACCAGCCGCAGCCGCTGCGCGTGCTCCTCCCCGTACTCGGCCAGGGTCGCGGCGGTCGCCCGCCCTGCGGGCAGCAGCCCCTGCCGCAGGAAGTACTTGATGCTGGCGACCGGCACGCCGGTCCGCTTGCTGAGCTCCGAGATCTTCATGCGGCTTCCCTTCCGGCCACGCCTCCGGTATCCGTCCGCGGCGATTCGACACCACAACTGGATACTGCCACTATCCAGTAGTTGGATACCTTAAGTATCCAGCTCAGAACGCAGCCGCACCGGAGTATCGATGTCTCACCCCACGCCACCCTCCGTGCTCCGCCGACCCCAGCTGTGGATCGGAACGGGACTCATCGCCGCAGTGGTCTCGATGATGTTCGCCCTGCTCTACGTCGGTGGCAACGTCGACCCCAGGGGCAACCTGCGCGACCTGCCCGTGGCCCTGGTCAACAGCGACAGCGGCGCCGACGTCAACGGCAGCCGCGTCAACCTGGGCGAGCAGGTCGTCTCGGGGATCCAGAAGGCCGCCAAGGGTGACAAGAGCATCGACTGGCAGGTCGTCAGCCGCAAGGAGGCCGACAAGCGGCTGGGCCGGGGCAAGGTGTTCGGCGCCCTCGTCATCCCCGAGGACTTCACCGCCACCGTGACCGGGCTCACCGCCCCACAGCCCGCGCCCCAGGGCAAGGCCGCGCCGCCGACCCTGACCGTGCTGACCAACCAGGCCGCCGGCAGCATCGGCTCCTCCATGTCCTCCCAGGCTGCCCAGAAGGCCGCCCACACCGCCTCCGCCCAGCTCGGCCAGGAACTCCTCAAGCAGGCCGGGTCCCAGAAGACCCCGCTCCCGACGGCCGCCCAGCTCAAGCTGGCCGACCCGGTGACCGTGAACGTCGCCGAAGGCCACCCCGTCGGCTCCCGCAGCGCCATGGGCCTGAGCGCCTTCTACTACGCACTGGTCCTCGTCGTCTGCGGCATGCTCGGCGCCAACGTGGTCAACTCGCAGGTCGACACCGCGCTCGGCTACCTGCACACCGATTTCGGCCCCTTCCGCAAGCGCGAACCCGTCCAGCACACCAGCCGCGTCCGCACCCTGGCCATCGGCATGGCGCTCATGCTCGGCCTGTCCCTGGTCATGGGCACCCTGGTCGAGGTCGCCACGGTCGGCATCCTCGACATGGACGCCTCCCACCTCGGCCTGCTGTGGCTCTACTCGGTCGCCACCATCGCGGTCGTCGGCATCGGCAGCCTGGCCCTGTTCGCCGCCTTCGGCACCCCCGGCATGCTGCTGGCCACCATCGTCTTCATCGCGATGGCCGTCCCCTCCTCCGGCGCCACCGTGCCTGTCCAAGCGCTGCCCGGGTTCTTCCGCGCCCTCGCCGAGTTCGAGCCGCTGCGCCAGATCACCGAGGGGCTGCGCTCCCTGCTCTACTACGGGGCCCAGGCCGACGCGGGCCTGACCCGGGCATGGGCTTCGATGGGTGTCGCTCTGGTCGCCGCGCTGGTCTTCGGCTTCGCCGTCGCCCACCTCTACGACCGCAGGGGCCTGCACCGCATCCCCCGCCCCGACGCCGAGACCGGGCCGTCCGCGATCCCCGCCGAGACCCCTGAGCACCCGGAGTCTCCCGAATCGGCAGCGCCCGCCACGGCCTGAGCCGACGCGCAGGAGCGGAGGGTCGAGGGCCAGGCAGCCCGGCCGTGTGGCGCGTACGGGCCGGGACACCTCCCCGGCCCCTGCTGCCAGGAGCTCGCCGACCCTTCCGCGCCGGCTCCGCTACGCGGGGGAGGTCGCAGTAGCTCGGCGGCCGTGTACGCAAAGACGCCCGGCCGGGGATTCCCGGCCGGGCGTTTTCGTGTGTGTGTTGCCGCTGGTGGTTTAGTACCAGTGGTTGTTCTGCCAGAAGTTCCAGGCGCCGACGGGGCTGCCGTAGCGCTCGTTCATGTAGTCCAGGCCCCAC
>NZ_JBEZMA010000044.1:0-61717 GCF_040652415.1 Streptomyces sp. NPDC048255 | reverse complement strand
CGGCGGTGTGCGGTTCGGCTTTGCCGGGGCCTGGTCGGTGGGGTCGGTCCGCGGTGCCCCTCCGGGCTGTCTCCTCGGCTCGCGCACTGAGCCCCCGCTACGCAATTGGGACCCAGGTTGCGCGCTCGTCCTGCGGGGACGCCCCTGCACGGCACCACTCCCCTCCACCACGAATCCCAACGGGCGCAAGGGCCGGCTTCCGAAGCCCGGGCGTGGGACGGGGACGCGCAGGAGAGTCCCCGCAGGACGAGCGCGCAACCCAGGCCGGACATTCGCAGCCGGGGTTAAGTGCGCGAGCCGAGGAGACGCTCCGGAGCGGCCCCGGCCCACACCCCGCAAGCACGGCGCAGCCGAGACCGCACCCGCCGAGCCCCCCGCAGGGGAAGCGGCGGCCCCGGCCCACACCCGACGCCAAACCCAGCCCCGCCGGCGATTGAGGCGCGAGGCCTGGGGCAGAGCCCCAGCAACGGCGCCGCACCCGGCCAAGCCCGGCGGGGGCCAACTACAGCCCCGCCGGCGATTGAGGCGCGGGGCCTGGGGCAGCGCCCCAGCAACGGCGCCGCACCCGGCCAAGCCCGGCGGGGGCCGATTACAACCCCGCCGGCGATTGAGGCGCGGGGTCCGGGGCGGAGCCCCAGGGCCCGGGCGGAGCCAGGCCCCACCCGCCGAGCCCCCCGCAGGGGACACGGCAGGATGGGAGTGTCCGCCCCCACCCCAGGAGCCCCCCGTGAGCCCCGCCCCACCCCCACGGCAGCGCGCATCCGCCGATCCCGACACCCGGACCCTGGCCGCCGTCATGCACGCCGCGTTCTTCCTGCTGCTCGGCGCCTCGGTGGCCCGCTTCCTCCTGCGGCACCCCGGCGAACCCCGCACCCCCTGGGTCCTCGCCCTCAGCATCACCCTCGCCCTGCTGTACGTCCTCGGCCCGGCCGTCGGCGCCTCCCGCCAACCCAGCGCAGCCCCCCACCCCGGCCGAGCACCGGCGCAGCCAACCCGCCGCCTCCTCTGGCTCGGCCTCGTCGTAGCCACCTGGGTGGTCCTCGTCGTGCTCGCGCCGAGCTTCGCCTGGTGCGCCGTACCGCTCTTCTTCACCGCCCTGCGCACGCTCCCGCCCCGCGCCGCCATCGTCCTCGTCGCCCTGCTCACCGTCTTCGTCGTGATCGCCCAGCTCCAGCTCGCCACCGCCTTCGACCCCAACCTGCTGCTGGCCCCGCCCGCCGTCGCCGCCCTCGCCACCGCCGTCTTCGTCCACATGGAACGCCAGGCACAGGCCCAGCGCACACTGATCGACGACCTGATCCGCACCCGCAGGGAACTCGCCGCCACCGAACGCCGCGAAGGCACCCTCGCCGAACGCCAGCGGCTGTCCATGGAGATCCACGACACCCTCGCGCAGAACCTGTCCAGCCAGCAGATGCTGCTCCAGGCCGCGGACCGGACCTGGGACACCGACCCCGGCACCGCCCGCGCGCACGTCCGTACCGCCACCGGCATCTCCGCCCGCGGCCTCGCCGAGGCACGCCGGCTCGTACACGACCTGGCCCCGGCCGAACTCGCCGACGGCGCCGGCCTCCCCGAGGCCCTGCGCGCCCTGGACGCGGGCCCGGACATCGAGGTCCGCTTCCACCTCGAAGGCACCCCGGCCCCGCTCCCCGACCGCGTCCAGTCGGCCCTGCTGCGCATCGCCCAGGGCGCGCTGGCGAACGTACGCGAGCACTCCGGAGCCCGTACGACCGCGCTGACCCTGAGTTTCCTGGGCGACCAGGTCGTCCTGGACATCGCCGACGACGGCCACGGCTTCGCCAAGCCCCGCACCACCGCCGCCTCCACCGCCGCGGAACGCGGCCACGGCCTCCCCGCGATGCGCGCCCGCGTCCGCCAGCTGGGCGGCACCCTGACCATCGAATCCACGCCGGGCGAGGGCACCGTCCTCTCCGCGGCCATCCCCCTGGAGCCGGCCCCATGACGACGATCCTCCTCTGCGACGACCACGTGGTCGTACGGGCCGGCCTGCTGGCCCTCCTCGGCAGCGAGCCCGACATCGAGGTGCTCGGCGAGGCGGGCAGCGGCGAGGAGGCCGTCGCCCTGGCCGCCAAACTCCGGCCCGACGTGGTCCTGATGGACCTCCAGCTGGGCGAGGGCATCGACGGAGTCGAGGCCACCCGCCGCATCACGGCCCTCCCGGACCCGCCGCACGTCCTGGTCCTCACCACGTACGACACGGACGCGGACATCACCCGGGCCATCGGCGCGGGCGCCACGGGCTACCTCCTCAAGGCCGAGCGCCCCGAGGAGCTGTTCGCCGCCATCCACTCGGCGGCCCAGGGCCGCACCACCCTCTCCCCACCGGTGGCCAGCCGCGTGATGGCCCACATGCGCGGTACCCGCCCCACCCTCACCGACCGCGAACTGGACATCCTCGGCCAGCTGGCCCGCGGCCTCGGCAACCGCGACATCGCCCGCGCGCTGTTCATCAGCGAGGCCACGGTCAAGACCCACCTGGGCCGCATCTACGACAAGCTCGGCGTCGACACCCGCGCGGGCGCCGTCTCGGTGGCCAAGGAACAGCGCCTCCTGCCCTGACATGGATGAGTGAGCCCGAAGTGGCGCGCGCGGGGAGGGGCCCGGCGCGCGCGTCCGCCACGGGGCCCGCCGCCTCCGCCGGAGTACCCCGTTGGCGGTCAGCCTGCTGGCCGAGGAGAAGCTGACACGCCGTCACCCGGCGTCCTACGCTTCACTGCGCGGTTCCCCACGCCGCGCACCGCCACGGCACGCCGGGGCGGCGCACCGCTGTCGCGACCCCAAGAGCCGCCCGGCAGCGCACCAGACCCGCCGGCGAGGCCTCCTTCCGAGCCCGGGCCTGCCCCCCGACGTCCGGCCGGAAGGTCTGTCCCCCCATGCCCCCACGCCCCCCGTACGCACCCCAGCCCCGCACACCACGCCGCGCCCCCCACCGCACACCGCGCCCCCACCGCCTCCGCTGGGCGTACCGGCTGGCCGTCGCCTGCCTCCTCAGCCTGGTCAGCCTGCCCGTGACCGCCACCGCCCCGGCCCGTGCCGCGGTCGGGGACATCACCGAATTCCCGCTCCCCACCATCGGCAGCAGCCCCGGCGACATCACCACCGGCCCCGACGGCAACCTGTGGTTCACCGAGGCCGGCATCGCCAAGATCGGCCGGATGACCCCCGCCGGGGAGCTCCTCGCCGAGTACGACCTGCGCCCCGGTCAGCCCATCGGCCCGATCGGCATCACGGCCGGCCCCGACGGCAACCTGTGGTTCACCGCCGCCGGCCTCATCGGGAAGATCACCACCGCGGGCGCCGTCACCACGTACCCCGTGCCCGCGTCGAACGGCAGCCCGTTCGCCATCACCACCGGACCCGACGGGAACCTCTGGTTCACCACGGACCCCGGCGACCGGATCGTGAAGATCACCACCTCGGGCGACATCACGGCCTCCTACCCGCTCCCCACCGCCGGCAGCGCCCCGGAGAGCATCACCACGGGCCCCGACGGGAACCTCTGGTTCACCGAGATCCTCGGCAACCGGATCGGAAGGATCACCACCGGCGGGACCATCACCGAGTTCCCGCTCCCGCAGGCGGACAGCGGCCCGGACGTCATCACCGCCGGCCCCGACGGCAACCTGTGGTTCACCGAGCTCTTCGGCAACCGCATCGGGAAGATCAGCACCTCCGGCGCCGTCATGGAGTACGACGTCCCCGACGCCGGCCCGGACGGAATCGCCGCGGGGCCCGACGGGAACCTGTGGTTCACCGCGCAGCTCACCAACCAGATCGGGCGGATCACCACAGCCGGGACCGTCTCGCAGTTCCCGGTGCCCACCCCGGACAGCGCCCCGACCCGCATCACCGCCGGCCCGGACGGCAACATGTGGTTCACCGAGGTCTTCGGCGACCGCGTCGGGCGGGTGAAGGTCGAAGCCGGCCGGCCCAGGGCCGACCTGGCCGTCACGCTGGACGCACCGGCCACCGTGCCCGGCGGCACCGAGTACGCCTACACCGTCACGGTCACCAACAACGGCCCCTTCAGCGCCTCCGACGCGGCCGTCACCCTGACCCTCCCCCGCGGCGTGCCCGTCACGAGCACCTCCCCGGGCACCGCCCAGCGGACTCCCACCCCGCTGACCTGGCGCATCCAGGCCCTCGGCGCCGGCCAGCAGCGGGTCTTCCACGTCACCGTACGAACCACCCGCCGGGGCACCGTCACCGCAACAGCCCGCGTCACCTCCCCCACCCCCGACCCCCGCAGGTCGAACAACACCGACAGGACGACCACCCGCATCACCGCCCGCTGACCTCCCCGGACACCGCCCCCCGCCCGGATCGAGCCCCACCTGGGGCCTGACCCGGGAGGGCCTGACCTGGGGGCTCGCCCCGAGGGCGAGGCTCGACCCGCGCCGGGGCCTGACCCGGGCGAGGCGCGGTCCCGGGGGCGGTTCGACGCGGGGGCTGGCATCGACCGGGGGAACGGGCTTGCCCGGGGGCCCGACCCGGCGCGGACCTCGGCCCGGACGAGGCCTGACCCGGGCGAGGGCCTGATCTGAGGGGCTCAACCCCGGGCAGGGCTCGACCCGAGGGCGAGGCTCGACGCGGAACGGGTCCCTCGACCCCGCGGGGCCTGACCCGGGCGGGGCACGGTCCCGGGGGCGCGCTCGACGCGGGGGCCGGGCTCGACCGGAGGACCAGGCTTGACCCGGGGACCAGGCTGACCCGGGGACCAGCCTTGACCTGGAACGGGTCATCGCCCCGGAGCGGGGCCACGCCATCAACCCGGCCAGGAACCGACCCCCGGGCGGGCCACCGCCCGGGACCACCGCCCAGGACCGGGCACGCCACCGACCCCGAGCAGGGCCCCGGGGGCACGCCACCACCCCGGGCCGGGCGCCCACGAGCGAACCCCCGCCCGGAAGCGGGCCTGCCGTGTCCCCGGGCCCGGACGCCCCCGCCGGGGCGGTGGCCCGGGCCACCGGAGCGGGCCACCGTCAGGGACCGCCCGGGCGGCGATCCGGTCCTCCCGCGCCCGCGGCCAGGCGGTCCCGCCGCCAGGCGAGCCGGCGGCTGTGTCAGCCCCCGCCCGGCCGTGACACCATCGGGTACGTGCTCGACATCGGCTATTCCCTCTCCCGGCGCTTCCCCGACCCCCCGCAGACCGACTACCGCTCGGCGGACGTCCACACCCTGCGGCACGACCTGTTCTGCGGGGACGTGTACCTCGCCGACACCAACGCGGACCGGGAAGTGTCCACAGCCTGGGGATGGGTGCCCGTACTGGACTTCGCCTGGGCCCTGTGCGACATCGTCGAGCAGCTCGACCAGGACCCCCGCGGCAGCCGCTCCTCCAACCGCCAGTACGCGGAACTCGACTTCACCGAGTCCACGGACCGCATGCTCTTCGAGCGCCGCTTCGGCTGGGTCGACGTGGAGGCCGACTGGATGCCGGCCGAGGAGGACCCGCTGACCTTCAGCCACCGCCTGCTGCGCCGCGAGGCCCGCGACTTCCTGCACGACCTGATCGCGGACCTGATCGACATGCACGACGGCCTGGCCGACAACCCCGCCATCTGGATGCTCCAGTCCCGCTTCCCCCGCGTCCCCGCGTAACCCCTGCTCCCTCAGCCCCGCCGGGCAGATCCAGCCCCGCCGGCGTTCAAGGCCCGGAGCCCGGCAGCGGCAGCACGCGGAGTCCGGGGCGGAGCCCAGCGGCGGCGGCCCGGAGCCCGGGGCGGAGCCCCAGCAGCGGCAACGCGCGGGGTCCGGAGCGGAGCCCAGCAGCGGCGGCCCGGAGCCCGGGGCGGAGCCCCAGCAGCGGCAACGCGCGGGGTCCGGAGCGGAGCCCAGCGGCGGCGGCGCGCCGAGCCCCGGCAACAGCGGCACCCGGAGCCCCGGCAGCGGCGCCTCGCCGGACCCCCCGCCCGCTACGGAACCACCCGCACGCCCAGCTGCGCCGCCAACGCCGGAGCCAGGTCGAACAGCTGCGCCGGGCTGATCACCGCTCCGGCCAGCGCGTCCACCCCGCGGGCGATCCCCAGCTCGGCGGCCGCCCGTAGGTCCACGTCGGACATCCGCACCCCGCTGAAGTCCGCCCCGCGCAGCGCGCAGTCCCGGAACTCCACCCGTTCCAGCACCGCACCCCCGAAGTCCGGCTCCACCAGCACGCACCCCTCGAAGACCACGTCCCGCAGCCGTGCCTTCCGCAGGTTCAGGTAGTCGATCTTCCCGCCGCGGACCACCACCCGCTCCAGCACCGCCCCGTGCAGCTGTACGCCGCCCAGCCGGGCGTCCACCAGCTCCACGTCCCGCAGCGAGGCCCCGGACAGGTCCGTCCCCACCCCGCGGACCCCCTCCAGCACGGAGTCCATGAACCGCGCCTTCGCCAGCCCCGTCTCGTCCAGCGCGCACCGCCGCACCGCGCAGTCCATGAAGCGGGCCCCGACCCCCTCCTGACCCGCCCAGTCCTGGTCCGCGAACTCCAGCCCGTCGTAGTCCCCGTCCGGCTCCAGCTCGCCGCCCGCCCACGCCGCCAGCTCCGGAAGCCGTACCTCCGGCCGCCGCGCCGCCTTCACCGTGTCCCGCTGCTGCCCTTTTCGCACGCTCGCCATCGCCCCATCGTGACCCACCCCACCGACAATGCGGGCCCTTGACCTCAAGCGCACTTGAGGCCGGAGGCTGACCTCATGGAACCCACGGACGCCACCACAAGCCCCACCACCCACACCGCACCCATCACCAACGCCACCACCGACGCCACCATGAACGCCATCCGCCTCCACGCCTTCGGCCCCGCCGAGAACCTCACCTACGAGCCCGCCCCCACCCCCGCCCCGGCCCCCGGCCAGGTCCGCATCGCCGTGGCCGCCGCCGGCGTGCACCTGCTCGACACCAGCCTCCGCGAGGGCGTCCAGGGCGGCCCCTCCCACGCCCTCCCCGAGCTCCCGACCATCCCCGGCCGGGAGGTCGCCGGCACCGTCGACGCCCTCGGCCCCGGCACCGACCCCGCCTGGCTGGGCCGCCAGGTCGTCGTCCACCTCGGCTTCGTCCCCGGGGGCTACGCCGAGTACGCCGTCGCCGACGCCGACCGCCTGCACGCCCTGCCGCCGGGCCTCGACCCCGCCCAGGCCGTAGCCATGATCGGCACCGGCCGCACCACCCTGGGGATCCTCCAGTTCACCGAGCTCGGCCCGGGCTCCGTCGCCCTCGTCCCCGCCGCCGCGGGCGGCATCGGCACCCTGCTCGTCCAGTACGCCAAGAACGCCGGCGCCACCGTCGTCGCCCTCGCCGGCGGCCCCGCCAAAACCGCCCTCGCGGCCGCGAACGGCGCCGACCTCGCCCTCGACTACACCGCGCCCGGCTGGCCCGAAGCGGTGCGCGCCCGCTACCCCGACGGCGCCACCGTCCTCTTCGACTCCGTCGGCGGCGCCACCGCCCGCGCCTGCCTCGACCTGCTCGCCCCCGGAGCCCTGCACCTGGTCTTCGGCTGGTCCGGCGGTCCCCTGACCCTCACCGACACCGAACGCGCCGCGCTCACCGCCCGCGGGATCACCACACAGCACGTCCTCGGCCCCGCCATGCTCCAGCGCGTCGGCACCCCCGACCCCCTGCGCACCCTGGAGACCCGCGCCCTCGCCGAAGCCGCCACGGGCCGCCTCCGCCCGGCCCTGACCCGCTACCCCCTGGCCGAGGCCGCCACCGCCCACCGAGCCCTGGAAACCCGCGCCACCACGGGCAAGGTCATCCTGGAACCCGTCCCCCGCCCCTCCTGACCCCCGCGCTCACCGCGCCCCGGCCGCGAGCCCGCGCAGCGCGTCGTCCGTCAGCCGGTTCACCGTCCACTCGTCCATCGACACCGCCCCGACCGACTGGTAGAAGTCGACGGCGGGGGTGTTCCAGTCGAGGACCGACCACTCCAGCCGCTCGTACCCGCGCTCCACACAGGTCCGCGCCAGCTCCGCCAGCAGGGCCTTGCCGTACCCGCCGCCGCGCGCGCCCGGGCGTACGTACAGGTCCTCCAGGTAGATGCCGTGCACCCCGCGCCACGTCGAGAAGTTCAGGAACCAGAGGGCGAAGCCGACGACCTCCCCGTCCTCCGTCTCCGCGATGTGCGAGAACGCCGCCGGCCGCTCCCCGAACAGCGCCTCGCGCAGCTGGTCCTCGGTGACACGGACCTCGTGCAACGACTTCTCGTAGTCCGCGAGTTCGCGGATCATGGCGTGCAGGGCGGGGACGTCGGTGACGCGAGCGCTACGGATCATCCGTGCAGCCTAAGTCGTCCCGCCCACGCCCCGCCCGACCCCTTCCATCCCCCGGCGCCCGGCCCCGCCCGGCCCCGCCCGGCCCCGCCCGGCCCCGCTCACCCCTCACCACTCACCGCCGCCCGAGCAGCAGCTCCGCCACCACCAGCTGTTCCTCCTGCATCTCGTCCTCCCCGTCCTCCACATCCCACAGGCAGTTCTGCAGCACCCGCGCCAGCGTCCACGCCCGCGCCCGCTCGCGGTCCAGCCCCAGCACCTCCGTCAGCAGGTCGAACCGCCACCGCACCTCGTCCGCACGGAAGTTGTTGTTGATCGCCGGCAGCAGGTCGAAGCCCGGATCGCCCGCCAGCGGCTTCGGGTCGATCGCCAGCCACGCCTCCCGCTCGCCGGCGAGCACGTTGTCGTAGTGCAGGTCCCAGTGCAGCAGCCGGTCCCCCGGCTCCGCCGCGACCTCCGCCACCGCCGCCGCGCAGTCCCGCAGCAGCGCCCGCGCCCGTGCGTCGGGCAGCCGCCCCAGCGCGTCCGGTACCCCGTCCAGCATCCCCGCGGTGACCTCCCCCAGCCCCCGCAGCCCGGCCGGCGCCCGTACCGCCGTCAGCCGCGCCAGCAGCTCCGCGACCACCCGCACCGCGCGCCGCGAGTCCCGCTCCGCCAGCCACGACAGGTGCCGGCCCTCGTCGAGCCGCTCCAACAGCAGCGTGCCCGTCCCCTCGTCGTGCTCCAGCAGCCGTACGGAGCCCTGCCCGGCCCAGGCCCGCAGCGCGACCGGTTCCCCCGCGCTCTCCTCGTCCAGCAGCTGCAACTTCAGCGCGGCCGCGCTCCCGTCAGCCCGCTCCACCGGCAGCACCAGAGCCGTCACCCCGTGCATCCCGGGCCCGGTGCGCCGCAGCTCCCACCGTTCCAGGAACTCCGCAGCCCGCCCCGGCAGCGCCGCGATGAACTCCCGCCCCGCGTCGCCGTTGTACCTGATCTGCGCCTGGACCAACCCGTCCGGAATGTCGACCATGCCCCGAGCCTAGGCCGATCCACGGCACCCGCTCAGCCGATCCCCACACCCTTCAGCGCCCCCGCGAAGGCCGCCGCGTCGAACATCGACCGGTCCTTGGCCCCCACCGGCTGCCCGTCCACCAGCACCACAGGAGTCCCCTGCGCCCCCGTCGCCTCAAAGGCCCGCTCCGCCTCGCCGACCCACCCCTCGTACGTCATCTCCGCGACGGCCCCGTCGAACCGCGCCCCGCGCAGCCCCGGCACCCGGTCCGCAATCTCCAGCAGCAGCTCGTCCGTGAACTTCCCCTTCGGCTGACTGGCGAAGACCGCCGCCTGGTACTCGGCGAACTTCCCCTCGTCCACCGACGCCCGCAGCGCGTTCACCGCCTTGACCGAACCGCTCACCCCGTCCCGGTCCAGGAAGGACGCCAGCAGGTACTCGACCTTCACGCTGCCCTCCGCCGCCAGCTTGAGCAGCGTCTCGCCCCCGGCCTCCTCGAACCGCGCGCAGTAGCCGCACCGCGGGTCCACCAGCACCTGCGCGGTGCGCGGCGCCTCCGGACGGCCCACGACGACCTTCGCGCCCTCCACCCTCGCGGGCAGCTGCGCCAGTACGTCCGCGATCGGGCTGGTCCGCACCACCGCAGCGGAGGCGGCCGCCCCCGGACCGTCCCCGGAGCCGGAACCGGGCCCGCCCCCGCAGCCGGCGACGGCCCCGCCCAGCAACGCCGCCGCCGCGACCGCCACGACGACGCGCCGCGCGCGCCCTGCCCCACGTACGCCCACCATGAAACGAACCTCTCACCCTAAAACCAGACAAAACCCCCATCACCCTACGGCCCCCAGCACCCCTCCCACATCAGCCATCCGGCCACCCCTCCCGCCCCGACGCACGACAACCCGTCCCTGGACACCCCTCTCGCGCGCCGTGTACCAACTCCCCCATGACGATCAACGGCGGCATCTCCTTCTGGCACGCGACGGACCGCACCGCCCCCACCGCCCCACCCCGCGCCCCCCTCACCAGCGACGCCACGGCCGACGTCGTCATCGTCGGCGGCGGCTACACCGGCCTGTGGACGGCGTACTACCTCAAGTCGTCCGCCCCCGACCTGCGCGTCACCGTCCTGGAGCAGAAGTTCTGCGGCTACGGGGCCTCCGGCCGCAACGGCGGCTGGCTCTACAACGGCATCGCCGGCCGCGACCGCTACGCCGCCCTCCACGGCCAAGAGGCCGCCCGGCGCCTCCAGCTGGCCATGAACGACACCGTCACCGAGGTCATCGACGTCGCCGCCAAGGAGGGCATCGACGCCGACATCCACCGGGGCGGCGTCCTCGAAATCGCCCGCAACCCCGCCCAGCTCACCCGCCTCAAGGCCTTCCACCGCGCCGAAGTCGCCTTCGGCGAGACCGACCGCGAGCTGTACGACGCCGCCACCGCCGCCGACCGGATCGGCGTCGCCGACGCGGTCGGCGCGAGCTGGAGCCCGCACGGCGCCCGCATCCACCCCTTGAAGCTCCTCAAGGGCCTGGCCGCCGCAGCCGAACGCCTCGGCGTCGTCATCCACGAGTCCACGCCCGTCACCGAGATCGCCCCGCGCAAAGCCGTCACCCCCTACGGCACCGTCCGCGCCCCCTACGTCCTGCGCTGCACCGAGGGCTTCACCGCCTCCCTCAAGGGCCAGAAGCGCTCCTGGCTCCCGATGAACTCCTCGATGATCGCGACGGCCCCGCTCCCGCCGGAGACCTGGGACCGGCTCGGCTGGTCGGGCCGGGAGGTCCTCGGGGACATGGCGCACGCCTACATGTACGCCCAGCGCACCGCCGACGACCGCATCGCGATCGGCGGCCGCGGGGTCCCGTACCGCTTCGGCTCCCGCACCGACAACGACGGGCGCACCCAGCCCGCCACGATCGAGGCCCTGACCGACCTGCTGACCTCGTTCTTCCCGATCCTCGCCGGTACGGAGATCACCCACGCCTGGTCGGGCGTCCTCGGCGTCCCCCGCGACTGGTGCGCGACGGTCACCCTCGACCGTGCCACGGGCCTGGGCTGGGCGGGCGGCTACGTCGGCTCGGGCGTCGCCACCGCCAACCTCGCCGCCCGCACCCTGCGCGACCTGGTCCAGGGCGAGTCCACCGACCTGACCACCCTCCCCTGGGTGAACCACCGCGTCCGCCGCTGGGAGCCGGAGCCCTTCCGCTGGCTCGGCGTCCAGGCCCTCTACACCGCCTACCGCGCCGCGGACCGCCACGAAACGGCCACCCACACCCCGACGACAACCCCCCTGGCCCGCCTGGCCGACCGCATCTCGGGCCGCCACTGACGAAACGACGGAAGGCCCCGGGTGATCACCCGAGGCCTTCCGCTTCCGTACATATTCCCTCGATCAACAAGCCTCTGACCTGGGATGGAGCCCCCTGTCGGATTCGAACCGACGACCTACGCATTACAAGTGCGTTGCTCTGGCCGGACTGAGCTAAGGGGGCGCGACAACGCCCGCACATCCACTGCGAGCAAAGCCGCCATCACTCTACACAGCGCCCGATTACCCGAGCCATCACGTTAAGACCACCGGTGCCCTGCCCACGCGAAGTCACCCCGGGGCACCCGCCGCGGGCCCGGACGGCCAAACCGTTGCCCGGGGGGTGCTGACAGGAGCCGTGCGGGCGGGGTAGCGTCGGGCGGAGTCCGGTCAACTGGACTAGACCTTCCACTCGGATCGTCCGGCACGTTCCTGCCGGTAGAAGGGATTCATCACCATGGCTTCTGTCACTTTCGACAAGGCGACCCGGCTGTACCCCGGCGGCGACAAGCCCGCCGTCGACGCGCTGGAGCTGGAGATCGAGGACGGCGAGTTCCTCGTCCTCGTCGGCCCGTCCGGCTGCGGCAAGTCCACCTCGCTGCGCATGCTCGCCGGCCTGGAGGACGTCAACGGCGGCGCCATCCGCATCGGCGACCGCGACGTCACGCACCTGCCGCCCAAGGACCGGGACATCGCGATGGTGTTCCAGAACTACGCGCTCTACCCGCACATGTCCGTCGCCGACAACATGGGCTTCGCGCTCAAGATCGCCGGTGAGGACAAGGCCACCATCCGCCGCAAGGTGGAGGACGCGGCGAAGATGCTGGACCTGACCCAGTACCTCGACCGCAAGCCGAAGGCGCTCTCCGGCGGCCAGCGCCAGCGCGTCGCCATGGGCCGGGCCATCGTGCGCAAGCCGCAGGTGTTCCTCATGGACGAGCCGCTGTCGAACCTCGACGCCAAGCTCCGCGTCTCCACCCGTACGCAGATCGCGGCGCTCCAGCGCGACCTCGGCATCACCACCGTCTACGTCACCCACGACCAGGTCGAGGCCATGACCATGGGCGACCGGGTGGCGGTCCTCAAGGACGGTCTGCTCCAGCAGGTCGACACCCCGCGCAACATGTACGACCGCCCGGCCAACCTCTTCGTCGCCGGCTTCATCGGCTCCCCGGCCATGAACCTGGTCGAGGTCCCGATCGCCGACGGCGGCGTGAAGTTCGGCGACAGCGTCGTCCCGGTGTCGCGCGAGGCGCTGTCCGCCGCGGCCGACGCGGGCGACCGCACCGTCACGGTCGGCGTCCGCCCCGAGCACTTCGACGTCGGCGACACGGGCGGTCTGACCATCACCGTGAACGTGGTCGAGGAACTCGGCGCCGACGGCTACGTCTACGGCTCCACCCCGGCCGCCGAGGGCGGACAGGACATCGTGGTCCGCGTCGGCGGCCGCCAGGTCCCCGAGAAGGGCTCGACCCTGCACGTGGTGCCGCGGGCCGGCGAGATCCACGTGTTCTCGACCTCCTCCGGCGAGCGGCTCTCCAACTAGCAGCGCCGCCGCAAGGGTTCGAAGGGGCGTCCCGTCAAGGGGCGCCCCTTTCCCGTGCGTTGGGGGAACGGGCGCGAGAGAGCCGCCCCGGAGACTCCGCCGGAGGGCCGTCGCAGGACCGTCCCAGGACCCGCCGGAGAGCCCCGCGCAGGACCCGCGGGAACCAGGAAGGAACCCTGGCAGACCGGGCATTCGGCCCCGCCCGTCAACCCATAATTCGAAAAGCCACATCGAACCATCCCCCGACCGGGTGACTAAATGTCGCCAAATCTTCACCGAGCGCTACTCTCGCCCTCGTGACCCACACTGCCCGCCGTATCGGCCGTTCCCTCGCCCTGGTCCTGCCCGTCGTCCTGGTCCTGTCCGGGACCCTCGCGGTCACCATGGTCCCCTGGGCGGACACGTCCTCCTCCCAGATCCTGACCGCTTCCGCCGAGGACGTCTCCGTCCCCGCGAAGCCGCGCGCCGCGCAGGAGCTGCTGCGCGACAAGCTCGTCGACGAGCTGCGCGCCGGCCAGGAGCCGGGTGACGTCCTCACCCACCTCCAGCAGGAGGTGAACAAGCGCCCCTCGCTCGCCGAGCACTGCGTCGGGATCGCCCGGGCGCTGGGGCGGGCCGCCGTGGAGGTGTACGGCCCGACGAAGGCCCAGTCCGTCGCCCGGCCCGTGTGCGACACCTCGTACGCGTCCGGCGTCGCCTCCATGGGCTGAGGGCCGCCGCGTCCCTACGCTGGCCGCCATGACCGACGCGCCTCCCGCACCCCGATCCACCGATCCCGCAGCCGCGTTCCCCGCCGCACCCACCCAGGCAGTCGTCCTGGCGGGCGGCCAGGGTTCGCGGCTGCGGCCGTACACGGACGACCGCCCGAAGCCGATGGTGGAGATCCCGGGGACCGGGGTGCCGATCATCGGGCACCAGCTGGCCTGGCTGGCCGCCGAGGGGGTCACGCACGCCGTGGTCTCCTGCGGGCACCTCGCGGAGGTGCTCCAGGAGTGGCTGGGGCAGGCGCGGCTGCCGCTGCACGTGACGACCGTGGTCGAGGAGGAGCCCCTGGGGCGGGGCGGCGGCCTCAAGTACGCCGCGCGGCACCTGCCGTTCCCCGAGCAGGCCTGGTACGCGACGAACGGTGACATCTGGACCCGTTTCTCGCTCCGGGAGATGGCCGCCTTCCACGCCGAGCGCGGTGCGACGGCGACCCTCGCCCTCGCCCGGCCGCGGATCCCCTGGGGGGTGGTGGAGACGAACGAGTTCGGGCAGGTGCTGGACTTCATCGAATCCCCGCCGTCGCCTTATCTGATCAACGCCGGCGTGTACGTCTTCGGTCCCGAATTCGCCGCGCTGCTGCCCGACTTGGGCGACCACGAGCGCACCACTTTCCCGCGCCTGGCCCGCGAACGCCGCCTGGCGGGCTTCCCGCTGCCCCAGGGGGCCTACTGGCGGGCGATCGACACGGCCAAGGACTTGACCGAGGCGGCAAGGGAGTTGGCCGCGCAGACGGCCTCCTGAGGCTTTTCATACGCGAGTTCGGCGCCCGTACGCAGGTCCCGTACGGGCACACGCGGCCCGGCACACGCGGCCCGGCACACCCGCAGCAAAGGCACGGCACACACGGCCCGGCGCACGCACACCCGCACCCGCACGGCAGAGCCACGGCACACGCGGCGGGGCCCGGCACGCTCGTGCGTACCGGGCCCCGTCGCTTCGTCCGCCGGGCTGATCAGCCGAGGAGGCCGCCCACCAGGCCGGGCTGCTTCGTCGGGGTGCTGCTCCCGCCCGTTCCGCCGCTCCCCGAGGAGGAGGACGGCGCCTTCTGCGGGGCGGACTGCCGGGGGGTGCTGCGCGGGGTCTGCTTGCCGGTGGTGCCACGGGTCGCGGTGGGCGACTCGGAGCCGGTCCCGGCGGTCTCCCGGGCGGGGCCGCCCGAGGCACCGCGTCCGGACTTCGCGGCGGGCTCGGTCGGGGTGGCCGAGGGCTCCGCCGCCTTCGAGGGCTGCTGCGAGGGCTGCTGCTGCTGCGGCTGGCGGGCCGGGGTCTGCGGCAGCGGCGTACCGGGCAGGTAGTTGGCCGGGGGCTGCCCCGGGCCGGGCACGGTGACCACGGTGGTGGAGCGGACGGCTCCGCCGAGGAGCGAGCCGACGAGCAGGGTCAGGCCGCATACGACGGTGGCCATGACGGCCCCGCGCCGCAGGACGCGCCGCCGCAGCCGCCACACCTCGGAGCGCGGTCCGAGCGTGCGCCAGGCCTCGCCGGCGAGCCGCCCGTCGAGGGAGTACACCGGCGCGCCGGCGATGATCAGCGGGGACCAGGCGGCGAGGTAGATGATGTCGGGCGCGTCGTAGGCGGGGACGGTCTTCCAGCTCACCGTCATCAGCAGCGCGGCGGACAGCAGTGCCCCGAAGCAGGCGGCGAACCGCTGCCACAGGCCGAACACCGTCAGCACGCCGACGATGACCTGGAGGAACGCGACGCTGAGCCCGGCTCCGACCGGGTGCGCGAGCGCGAAGTCCCGCAGCGGCTCGGCGAGGGCCCAGGGGTGCAGGGTGTGCAGCCAGGTGACCATGGAGCCGCGTTCGCCGCCGTCGAAGTAGACGGGGTCGCACAGCTTGCCCATGCCGGCGTAGATGGAGATGAAGCCGAGGAAGACGCGCAGCGGGAGCAGCACGACGCCGAGGTTCATCCGGCGGCCGGGGTAGTACGAGGCCTGTCCGCGCGCGTCGGGGCCGCCGCGCCGGGCGTCCGGCCCGGGTTCGGGCGGCCCGTCCGCGTATCCGGCCGCGTACGGCAGGTCGCGTACGGCGGCCAGCGGGCGCGTCTCGCCGGGATCGCCGTAGGTGCGCTGGCCGATGACGGTCGGCGTGACGAGGGTGTCCTCGGCGAGGTCGTGGGCCAGGTCGATGCGCGGGATGACCTGGGTGGCGCCGCCGTCGTACCCGTCGCTGCCTCTGCCTGCCTCCCGTACGGCCTGGAGGAGTCCGCCCATGGCCGCGGCGTCACCGGCGTCCGACTTGCCGCTCCAGACGACGGGGGCCCGGCGGCGGGTGACCCCGGCGGCGGCGACCACGGCGCCGCCGAGCACGGGGGCTCTGCCGGGGGCGTTCGCGGGCTTGGAACGCGCGCTCGGGCTCGGTGCGAGCCGCACGCGGAAGCTGGCGTGGTTGACGATGACCTGTGCGGGATCGCACGGCACCTTGACCATGCTCAGCGCGGGCTGGTCGTCGAACCCTGACGTTCTGGTGTCCACACTCATCTAACCGAGTGATCAGTGTTTAGGACACTGCCTTGACATCAGGGATCTGTCCGAGACCCGTCAAGATCAAGTCACCCCGCCCGAAAAGGACGGGGTGACACGCTCACGGGTCACGGACCGTAGGCCATTCGGCAGAGCTCCGACGCGCGGAGAGCTCAGACGCGCCCACGGTTCGCGCGGCTGCGGGCCGCCTCGTACAGCACGACGCCCGCGGCGACACCGGCGTTGAGGGATTCGGCGCCACCCGGCATCGGGATGCGGACGAGGTAGTCGCAGTTCTCGCCGACGAGCCGGCCCAGGCCCTTGCCCTCGGAGCCGACGACGATGACGACCGGGCCGCCGAGCGCCGCCAGGTCGCTGACGGTGTGCTCGCCCTCGGCCGCGAGACCGACGACGGTGATGCCGGCCTTCTTGTACTCCTGGAGGGCGCGGGTCAGGTTGGTGACGCGGGAGACCGGGGTACGGGCGGCGGTGCCGGCCGAGGTCTTCCAGGCACCGGCGGTCATGCCGGCGGCGCGGCGCTCGGGGATGACCACGCCGTGGCCGCCGAAGGCGGAGACGGAGCGGACGATCGCGCCGAGGTTGCGCGGGTCGGTGACCCCGTCGAGCGCGACGATCAGCGGGTCCTCGCCGTTGTCGTACGCGGCGGCGGTGAGGTCCTCCGGGTGCGCGTACTCGTACGGCGGGACCTGGAGGACCATGCCCTGGTGGTTGAGCCCGTTGGTCATGCGGTCGAGCTCGGGGCGCGGGGCTTCCATCAGGTTGATGTTGCCGCGCTCGGCCGCGAGCTGGAGGGCTTCGCGGACGCGCTCGTCGTTGTCGATGAACTGCTGCACGTACAGGGTGGTCGCGGGTACGCCGTCGCGCAGCGCCTCGAAGACCGGGTTGCGGCCGACGACCATCTCGCTGGTGCCCTTGGGGCCGCCGCGGCGGGGGGCCGGGCGGCGCTTGGCGGCCTGGCGGGCCATGGCGTTGCTGATGCGGTTCGCCTTGTGCTTCTTGCGGTCCTCGGCCTTGGGCGTGGGGCCCTTGCCTTCCAGGCCCTTGCGCCGCTGGCCACCGCTGCCGACCGTCGCGCCCTTCTTGTTGGACGTGCGACGGTTCCTGCGCTGGCTGTTCCCGGCCATGACTTCTACCTGTTTTCGTTGATGCTGCGGTATGTACGTATGAAGAGTGTGCCGCCCGGAGCGCCGGGCGGCACACCAAGTTCAGCGGGCCGGGCTCAGCGGGGGCCGAGCGTCCAGCGCGGACCCGTCGGGCTGTCCTCGATGACCAGGCCGGACTGCTGGAGCTGGTCGCGGATGGCGTCGGCGGTGGCCCAGTCCTTGCGGGCCCGGGCGGACTCGCGCTGCTCCAGGACCAGGCGTACGAGGGTGTCGACGGCGCCGTGGAGGTCCTCGCCGCGGTCGGTCTCGCCCGCCCAGTGCGGGTCGAGCGGGTCCAGGCCGAGGACACCGAGCATGGCCCGGACCTCGGACAGCCGCGCGATGGCCGCGTCCTTGTCGTCGGCGGCCAGGGCGCTGTTGCCCTGGCGGACCGTGGTGTGGACGATGGCGAGCGCCTGCGGGACGCCCAGGTCGTCGTCCATGGCCTCGGCGAAGGCGGGCGGGACCTCGGCGGCGGGCTCGACCGCGCCGCCGGCCTTCTCGATGACGCGCTGGTAGAAGCCCTCGATCCGGGCGAACGCCGACTCGGCCTCGCGCAGGGCCTCCTCGCTGTACTCGATCATCGACCGGTAGTGCGGGGTGCCGAGGTAGTAGCGCAGCACGATCGGGCGCCACTGCTTGACCATCTCGGAGACGAGGACCGAGTTGCCGAGCGACTTGGACATCTTCTCGCCGGACATGGTGACCCAGGCGTTGTGCACCCAGTACGCCGCGAACGCGTCGCCGAAGGCCTTGGCCTGGGCGATCTCGTTCTCGTGGTGCGGGAAGATCAGGTCCAGGCCGCCGCCGTGGATGTCGAAGGCCTCGCCGAGGTACTTGTGCGCCATGGCGGAGCACTCCAGGTGCCAGCCCGGGCGGCCGCGGCCCCACGGGGTCTCCCAGGAGGGCTCGCCGGGCTTGACCGACTTCCACATGGCGAAGTCGCGGGCGTCGCGCTTGCCCGTCTCGCCGGTGGACTCCGGCTGGCGGATGTTGTCGAGGTCCTGGCGGGAGAGCGCGAGGTAGTCGGGGTACGACTTCACGTCGAAGTAGACGTTGCCCTCGGACTCGTAGGCGTGGCCGCGCTCGATGAGGCCGCGCATCATCTCGACCATCTCGGTGACGTGGCCGGTGGCGCGGGGCTCGTAGGTGGGCGGGAGGCAGCCGAGGGCGGCGTAACCGTCGTTGAAGGCGCGCTCGTTCTCGTACCCGATGGACCACCAGGGGCGGCGCTGCTCGGCGGACTTCGCGATGATCTTGTCGTCGATGTCCGTGACGTTGCGGATGAAGGTGACCTCGTAGCCCCGGTACTCGAACCAGCGGCGCATCATGTCGAAGTTGAGGCCCGACCGGATGTGCCCGATGTGCGGGGCGGCCTGCACCGTGGCGCCACAGAGGTAGATCGAGACACAGCCCGCTGTGAGCGGGGTGAAGTCGCGGATCTGCCGGGCGCTGGTGTCGTACAGGCGAATAGTCACGGCATCCAGGGTAGTGCGCCTGTAGCAGTGCCCCGCGACCCTTTCGGGACGCGGGGCGGGTTTGTTGCCGAAGCGGTGCGTCGGCGAGCGGGACTCAGGTCCGGCTCGTGCGGTACACCAGGGCGGTGGCGATGGCGGCGAGCCCCTCGGCGCGGCCGGTGAGGCCCAGGCCGTCGGTGGTGGTGCCGGACACGGACACGGGGGCGCCCGCTGCGGCCGCGAGCGCCTTCTGCGCCTCTTCGCGCCGCTTGCCGATCTTCGGCCGTACGCCGATCACCTGGATCGCGATGTTGCCGATCTCGAAGCCCTCGGCGCGGACGATGCGGGCGGCCTCCGCCAGGAGGGTGACCCCGGCGGCGCCGGACCACTCGGGGCGGGAGGTGCCGAAGTGCGCGCCGAGGTCTCCGACTCCGGCGGCGGAGAAGAGCGCGTCGCAGGCGGCGTGTGCGGCGACGTCGCCGTCGGAGTGCCCGGCGAGCCCGTCCTCGCCCTCCCACAGCAAGCCTGCGCACCACAGCTCACGGCCGGTCTCGAAGGCGTGCACGTCGGTGCCGATGCCGACGAGCGGGATCAGCGGCTGGGCGGTGCGGTCAGTAGGCATCGGTGGCCCTCCTGCGGGCGAGTACGGCCTCGGCGAGGACCAGGTCGAGCGGACGGGTGACCTTGAAGGCCTCTTCGTGGCCGGGGACGACCGTGACGGTGATGCCGAGGCGTTCGACCATCCCGGCGTCGTCGGTGGCGCCCTCGCCGCCGAGGTCGATCTCCCGGTGCGCGCGGGCGAGGGTGGCGAGGTCGAAGCCCTGCGGGGTCTGTACGGCGCGCAGCCGGGCGCGTTCGGGGGTGGCCACGACCGGCTCGGGCTCGCCGGGCTTGCCGGGCTCGACCTCCTTGACGGTGTCGGCCAGCGGCAGGCCGGGGACCACGGCGGGGGCGCCCTCGCGGACGGCCTCGACGACGGCGTCCACGGTGTCCACGGGGACCAGCGGGCGGGCCGCGTCGTGGACGAGTACGGAGGTGATGTGCCCGGGGAGGGCGTCCAGGCCGGCGCGCACGGACTCCTGGCGGGTCTCCCCGCCGGGGACGACCAGGACCTCGGTGCGGTCGGGCAGCGCGTGCTCGTCGAGGAGCAGGCGTACGTCGGCGGCGTCGGCGGGCGGCGCGACGACGACCACGACGGAGACCGCGCGCGAGCGGGCCATCGCGCGGACGGCGTGGACGAGCATGGGGATGCCGCCGAGGGACCTCAGGGCCTTGGGGGCGCCTGGGCCGAGGCGCACCCCGCGGCCGGCGGCCGGGATGACCGCGGCGGTGTGGTGGGGGTGCGGGGCGCCCTCGGGGCGCGATTCGTCATACATCGATGGCTCCGATAGCTCCGGGTTGCGCAGCCAGGTTTGTGGCTTCGGCCGACATGGGTATGGCCTGAAGCGTGCCGGGTGCGACGCCCCTCGCCCCTTCCGTGACGACCGGTCGAGCAGGCTGCCCGGGCCCGGCACGCCAGTGAGGCAACACGCCAGTGAGGCAATGGCTTCAAGGGGTACGTACGGGTGTGCGGGTGCAGACATGCCGCAGCGCCCGGCAACAGGTCTCTCGTGGAGGAGAGACCGCGTCAGCGGGCACCGCGGCACAACTGTGTAAACACTGTTTTGATGAACCCGTGTGATCAGCCGCGTCGAGGACAACGCGGATGAACGCTGATCGGGAACGGTGGACGGGGCCTCGCGTCAGGACGCGAGCACCTCGTCGAGGAGGGCCTCGGCCTTGTCCTCGTTCGTGTTCTCGGCGAGCGCGAGCTCGCTCACCAGGATCTGGCGTGCCTTCGCGAGCATGCGCTTCTCGCCCGCGGACAGCCCGCGCTCGCGCTCACGACGCCACAGGTCGCGCACAACTTCGGCGACCTTGATGACATCGCCAGAAGCGAGCTTCTCCAGATTTGCCTTGTAGCGCCGGGACCAGTTCGTCGGCTCTTCTGCGTACGGTGCGCGAAGCACCTCGAAGACCCGGTCCAGCCCGTCCTGGCCGACTACGTCGCGAACACCGACGAACTCCGCATTGTCCGCAGGCACACGAACCGTCAGGTCGCCCTGGGCGACCTTGAGCACCAAGTAGGTCTTGTCCACGCCTTTGATCTGACGAGTCTCAATGGCCTCGATCAGCGCGGCCCCGTGATGGGGATAGACCACGGTGTCGCCAACCTTGAACGTCATGTGACAGGTACCCCTTCCGTGGCTATCCAGGGTAACACGAGAACTGACTGTTATGAATGGCGTTTTCGCAGGTCAGGGCATATCTCGGGGCTTGACAACAGCGACAGGAACGTGCTGCGGAGGGCTCCTGGAAGGGGGTAATCGCAGGTCGGGGGCGCTGTGCGGACCAGGCGAAAGGGCCACGCTACACCTGTCCGGCACACCCGTCAGCGTGACGTACGTCCCGTTTTGCCGGGTTCGAGGCCGGGAAACCGAACTACTCCGATCGACTGGCGGGCGCCCGTACGGAGGGGTTCCGGCCCAATCCGCAATTGATCACGGAGGCGCGTTCGGGGGAATCCCGGAATTGATCACCGGGCGGCCGCGCGCACGTTATACGAGCGGAACATGATCGGCGAGGGGAACCCCGACGGGGCCGCACCCGGAATGCAAGATCGCGGGACGGATCGCGGGATGGGGCGAGGGTGGCCCGTGTGCTGCGGAGGGTCGGGTGCGGGGGCGGGGCGGCGGCTCGGTAACCTAAGCGCGCTGACACACCCTTAGAGCGGCTTTACCTTCGCCGTTCCGAGCGTCCACCTTCCCGTTCCGTACGTCCAAGGAGATGCCGCCGCCGTGAGCCGCAGCCTTCGACGCGGCGCCCTCGCCGCCACCGCCGTCGTGTTCTCGATCGCCTCGCTGGCCGCCTGCGGTGCGGGCACCCACGCGGAGACCCTCCAGATCAAGCCCGACAACGCCGCCGCCACCAAGGGCGACATCAAGATCCAGAACGCACTGGTCATCACCCAGGGCGAGAAGGACAAGAAGGGCCCCGCGGCCGTCTCGGCGACCGTGTTCAACGCGGGCACCGAGCCGCAGACCCTTGACGCCGTCACCCTCGGGGGTGGCAAGGCCAAGGTCGCGCTGAAGGCCGCCGAGGGCTCCGGCAAGGTCACCGTGCCCGCCGGCGGCTCCGTGGTCCTGGGCGGCCAGGGCAACGCCTCCGCCGTGATCGAGGGCGCGGACGCCCTCGTGGACGGCAACGTGCAGCAGGTCGTCTTCCAGCTGAGCCGCACGGGCAAGGTCGAGCTGGAAGCCTTCGTGGTCCCGGCCACGGGCATGTACGCCGGCTTCGGCCCGACCGTGGCCCCCGCCGCCGGCTCCACCCCGTCGGGCAGCCCCTCGGGCACCCCGTCCGGTTCCCCGTCGGGCGCGGCGTCGGGCTCGCCCTCCGGTGCGGCGTCGGGCAGCCCGTCCGGCACCCCTGCGGGCAAGCCGGGCGGCTCGCCGTCCGGCTCCGCCTCGCACGCCGCGGGTCACTGAGGCCCGCCGCACCACGACGACGTACGGGAAGGGCCCCCGGCCGCTGCTGCGGCCGGGGGCCCTTCCCGCTGTCCCGTCCCACGTGCCCACGTGCGCCCCTCGCGCGGCTGAGGCCCCGGGGGCATCACCGGCTTCCAGGCGCTGCGCCGGCCTCCGACCGGCGTCGGACCGCCGGAACGCCCTCGGCTTACGGCTCGAACTTGTAACCGAGGCCGCGAACCGTGACCAGGTAGCGCGGCGCACCCGGATCCGGCTCGATCTTGGCGCGCAGGCGCTTGACGTGGACGTCGAGGGTCTTGGTGTCACCGACGTAGTCGGCGCCCCAGACCCGGTCGATCAGCTGCATGCGGGTCAGTACCCGCCCCGCGTTGCGCAGCAGCATCTCCAGCAGGTCGAACTCCTTCAGCGGGAGGTCCACCTTGCCGCCCGCGACGGTGACCACGTGGCGGTCGACGTCCATCCGTACGGGACCCGCCTCCAGGGCCGCCGGGGTGACCTCCTCCGGTTCGCCGCGGCGGCGCAGGACCGCGCGGATGCGGGCGACCAGCTCCCGCGAGGAGAAGGGCTTGGTGACGTAGTCGTCGGCTCCTATCTCCAGCCCGACGACCTTGTCGATTTCGCTGTCCTTGGCGGTCACCATGATCACGGGGACGTTGGAGCGGCCGCGCAGCTGCCGGCAGACCTCCGTGCCCGGCAGGCCGGGGAGCATCAGGTCGAGGAGGACGAGGTCGGCGCCGTTGCGCTCGAACTCGTCGAGCCCGTCGGGCCCGGTCGCGGCGATCGCGACCTCGAAGCCCTCCTTGCGGAGCATGTAGGACAGGGCGTCGCTGAAGGATTCCTCATCCTCGACGACGAGCACTCGGGTCACGGAAGGACCTCCGGGGCAGGAATGGCTGGTGCTGTTTCTGGTTCAAGCAGGGGCTGGGTGGATTCGGTGGCCGTCGCCGGGGCCGGCGCGGCCGCTTCGGGAAGTCGCAGGGTGAACGTGGAACCCTGACCCTCCGAGCTCCAGACCGCCACCTCCCCGCCGTGCGAGGCCGCCACGTGCTTCACGATCGCGAGGCCGAGGCCCGTTCCTCCCGTGGCACGGGAGCGGGCCGGGTCCACGCGGTAGAAGCGCTCGAAGATGCGCTCGCGGTCCTTTTCCGGGATGCCGATGCCCTGGTCGGTCACGGCTATCTCGATCAAGTCTCCCCCAGGTGCCGCCACCCTGCGTCCGGCGATGCCGACGCGGGTGCGGGCGGGGCTGTAGTTGACGGCGTTCTCGACCAGGTTTCCGAGGGCTGCCGCGAGCTGTCCGCGGTTGCCCCAGACGCGCAGGTCGGCGGTGCCGCCCGCGGCCATGGTGATCTGTTTCGAGGAGGCCGTGTGACGGCAGCGGTCGATGGCCTCGGCGACCAGCGTGTCCACGCGGACGGGCTCGGCGTCCTCCAGAGGGTCGTCGTTCTGTACCCGGGAGAGGTCGATGAGCTCCTGCACGAGGTTGATCAGCCGGGTGGACTCGATCTGCATCCGGCCCGCGAAGCGGCTGACCGCCTCGGGGTCGTCCGCGGCGTCCATGACCGCCTCGGAGAGCAGGGAGATCGCTCCGACCGGTGTCTTCAGCTCGTGGGACACGTTGGCCACGAAGTCACGGCGTACGGCCTCGATGCGGCGGGCCTCGGTGAGGTCCTCGACCAGGAGGAGCACCAGGCGGGAGCCGAGCGGGGCCACGCGCGCCGAGACCGCGAGGGCCTCGCCGCGGCCGGTGCCGCGCCGGGGCAGGTCGAGCTCGACCTGGCGTATCTCCCCGTCGCGGCGGGTGTCGCGGGCCATGTGGAGCATGGGCTCCACGGCGAGCTTGCCGCCGCGGACCAGACCGAGGGCGTACGCCGCCGAGCTGGCCTTGACCACCGCGTCGCCCTCGTCGAGTACGACGGCGGAGGAGCGCAGTACGGAGAGGACGGTGTCCACGCCGGGCGGGAGCACCGCGTTGATGTCGGGGCGCATGGAGCTCCGGGTGGGGCGGGCTTGGTCGCGCTCGCTCCAGCGGAACGCCAGCATCGCGATCACACCGGTGCAAAGACCGGCGATCGCTGCAGCTGCGGCGACCGCCGCGTTCACGTCCATGCATCCAGGTTAAGCAGGCTGAACGGCACTTCCACAGCCGTTCGGGTGGCACCTCGAACAGTCGTCGCCCAGAGTTCACCCTGGGGACGGGGCTGATTCACTTGCGGTGCCGGAGTCGGACGCGTTTGCGGCTCACCTTGTCAACGTAGGGCGAGAGGCCACTCCCGGCCGGCCGCCCCGGCAGCAGTGCAGTAGGTCAAGAGAGGGACACCAGACATGCGTGACGCGTACCACGAGGAACTGGACTCGATCGGAGAGGGCCTGGTCGAGATGGCCCGGCTGGTCGGTTCCGCGATCGGGCGGGCCACGACGTCCATGCTCGACGCCGACCTGAAGCTCGCCGAGAGTGTCATCGCCGCCGACCAGAAGGTCGACGACCTCCAGCACGACCTGGAGGCCCGCGCCATCGCCCTGCTGGCCCGGCAGCAGCCGGTCGCCACCGACCTGCGCATCGTCGTGACCTCGCTGCGGATGAGCGCGGACCTGGAGCGCAGCGGCGACCTGGCCCAGCACGTGGCGAAGCTCGCCCGGCTGCGCTTCCCGGCCACGGCCGTGCCGCGGGACCTGCACGCCACCATCCTGGAGATGGGGCAGCTGGCGCAGCGCCTGATGGCGAAGGCCGCCGAGGTCATCATCACCAAGGACGTCGACCTGGCGCTCCAGCTGGAGCAGGACGACGACGAGATGGACCAGCTGCACCGCACGCTGTTCCAGCACCTGATGGACGACCGCTGGAAGCACGGCATCGAGACCGCGGTGGACGTGACCCTGCTGGGCCGCTACTACGAGCGCTTCGCGGACCACGCGGTGTCGGTGGCCAAGCGCGTGGTCTACCTGGTGACGGGCGAGCACGCGGACGAGCTCCAGGCGCCGACCCAGGTCGACGGCGTCTGACCCACGGGCGGGCCCGCGGGGGTCCACCGGGGGGGTAGGTCCACAGGGGCAGGTGGTCCAGCACGGCTGGTGGGTCCAGCAGGCCGCGAGGGTCCACCGAGACGGGTGGGCCCAGCGGGCCGTGGGGGCCCAGCGGAACGGTTGGGCCCAGCGGGCCGTGGGGGCCACCGACCTGCGGCGGCCGCGGGGGCGCGAGCCCCAATGCGCCGTTGACGCGCCGGTGTGGCTGGGCATGAATGAGGCGAAGGCGGTCCGTCGTACGGCGGCCCGTACGCCGCCTGCACGAGGAGGAACCATGCCCGATTCCCCCGTCCCCATCACCCCGGAGCAGGAGCAGCAGCCCCGGCCGGAGCCGCTGCGCCTCCCGCTGCTCGCGGCCTGCGGCTGCGGCTCGGGCTGCGGCTGCGGCTGCCAGTCCGGCGCCCCCTGCCAGTGCGGCGGCTGACCCCGCCCATCCCGGCTCGCACGCGCGCGGGGGCCCGAAGCCGGGCCCGGACCAGCGAACGGCCCCCCACCGGCGGACAAACCGCGGGCGGGGGGCCGTTTCGTGCGTGAGGGTTACTTCTTGCCCTGGTTCTTGACGGCCTCGATGGCGGCCGCGGCCGCGTCCGGGTCGAGGTAGGTGCCGCCCGGCTTGAGGGGCTTGAAGTCGGCATCCAGCTCGTAGGCGAGCGGGATGCCGGTCGGGATGTTCAGGCCCGCGATGTCGGCGTCGGAGATGCCGTCCAGGTGCTTGACCAGGGCGCGCAGGGAGTTGCCGTGCGCGGCGACCAGGACCGTGCGGCCGGCCAGCAGGTCCGGGACGATCGAGTCGTACCAGTACGGCAGCATGCGGACGACGACGTCCTTGAGGCACTCCGTGCGCGGGCGCAGCTCCGGCGGGATGGAGGCGTAGCGCGGGTCCTCGGACTGGGAGAACTCCGTGCCGTCCTCGAGGGCCGGCGGCGGGGTGTCGTACGAGCGGCGCCACAGCATGAACTGCTCCTCGCCGAACTCGGCGAGGGTCTGGGCCTTGTCCTTGCCCTGGAGGGCGCCGTAGTGGCGCTCGTTCAGGCGCCAGGAGCGGTGGACCGGGATCCAGTGACGGTCGGCGGCCTCGAGCGCCATCTGCGCGGTGCGGATCGCGCGCTTCTGGAGCGAGGTGTGCACGACGTCGGGGAGCAGGCCGGCGTCCTTGAGCAGCTCACCGCCGCGGACCGCCTCCTTCTCGCCCTTCTCGTTGAGGTTGACGTCCACCCAGCCGGTGAACAGGTTCTTCGCGTTCCACTCGCTCTCGCCGTGGCGGAGGAGGATCAGCTTGTACGGTGCGTCGGCCATGCGTACGAGCCTAATGGACGGGCCGGGCCGCTCGCGCGCGGTCCGGGGGTCGCCCGCGGGGGGCGCCGATTGACGTCGGGCGTCAATTCGCTGGCGCCGGGAAGGGGCCGACTCGTAACGTGCGGAAAGCCGTTGAGACGCTTACACCGCCGGGGGGATCCCTTATGTCCGTTGCCAGTGTCAGACGGGCTGCCCGGGAGAGCGTGTCGGGTCTGCCGCGTGCGTTCTGGTGGCTGTGGGCGAGCACCCTCGTCAACCGACTCGGGGCCTTCGTCGCCACATTCATGACCATGTACCTGACCCTCGACCGGGGCTATTCGGCCTCCTTCGCGGGACTTGTGGTCGCCCTGCACGGGCTCGGCGGTGTGCTCTCCTCACTCGCCGCGGGGGTGATGACCGACCGGCTGGGGCGGCGGCCGACGCTGCTGGCGGCGAACGTCTCGACGGCGTTCTCGGTGGCCCTGCTCGGCTTCATGGAGCACCCGGCGGCCATCGCGGCGGTGGCGCTGCTGGTCGGCATGACCTCGAACGCCTCGCGGCCGGCGGTCTCGGCGATGATGGCGGACATCGTCCGCCCCGAGGACCGGGTACGGGCCTTCGCGCTCAACTACTGGGCCATCAACCTCGGCTTCGCGGTCTCCGCGACCGCGGCGGGGCTGATCGCGGAGTACAGCTACCTGGCCGGGTTCCTGGGCGAGGCCGCGCTGACGCTGGCCTGCGCGGTGCTGGTGTACGCCAAGCTGCCGGAGTCCCGGCCGGACGCGGGCACGGCCGACGGGACGCGTGCCGCGGGGACGGCCGACGGCAAGACCGGCGGCAAGACCGGCGGCAAGGCCGACGACGAGTCCGGGATCGGGCTGGGGACCGTCCTGCGGGACAGGCGGTTCATGGGCGTGGTCGGGCTGTCCTTCCTGATCTCCCTGATCTTCACCCAGGGCTCCGTGGGCCTGCCCGTGGCGATGGGCGCCGCCGGGTTCTCGCCCGGGGACTACGGGCTGGTCATCGCCGTGAACGGCCTGCTGATCGTGCTGCTCCAGCTCCCGGTCACGCGGTTCATCGAGCACCGCGACCCGCAGAAGCTCCTGGTGGTCTCGGCGCTGCTGGCCGGGTACGGGTTCGCGCTGACGGCCTTCGCCGGGCCGCTGTGGGCGTACGCGCTGACGGTGGGCGTGTGGACGCTGGCCGAGATCGTGAACTCCCCGACCCAGATGGGCCTCGTCGTGCGCCTCTCGCCGCTGCACGGCCGCGGGCGCTACCAGGGGATGTACAACATGTCCTGGGCCGTGGCCGCGCTCGTCGCGCCGCTGATGGCCGGTTTCGTGATCGACCGGTACGGGGCGGACTGGCTGTGGGGCGCCACCGGCGTACTGGGCACGGTGGCGGGTGCGGGCTACTGGCTGCTGATGCGGAGGCTCCCCGAGAGTGACGCGGGTTCGGGGCGCGGCGTCGAAGCCGGTACGGCAGGCGGAGCCGGTACGGCAGCCGGAGCCGGTACGGCAGGCGGAGCCGCGGAGACGGCGAAGCCGGCGGCACCGGCCGGCGTGGCGTAGCCACCGGGCTCTGCCCGGATCCGCGCCTCAAACGCCGGCGGGGCTGGATTTGCCCGAACCCGCGCCTCACCCGCGGGCGGGGCCGGATCCACCCGGCCCCGCCCGCGCTACGACGGCTGCGTCAGGTGCTTGAAGGCGTCCAGGTTGTAGGTCGGCTCGCCGCGGGAGACGCGCCATTCGTACTCGCGGCGGATCGCGCTCGCGAAGCCCAGCTCCAGGAGCGTGTTGAAGGCGCCGTCCGCCGCTTCCAGGACCGTGCCCAGTACCCGGTCCAGTTCCTCCGGGTTCACCACCGACAGGGGGAGGCGGGCCGTCAGGTAGACGTCCCCGAGGCGGTCCACGGCGTAGCTCACCCCGTACAGCTTGAGGTTGCGCTCCAGGAGCCAGCGGTGGACGCCCGCCTCGTTCTCGTCGGGGTGACGGATCACGAAGGCGTTGACCGACAGCGAGTGCCGGCCGACCCGGAGGGAGCAGGTGGTGGACAGCTTGCGGGTGCCGGGGAGCTGGACGACGTACGAACCCGGCTCGGGGCTCTCCCAGCTCAGCTCGGCGCCGGTCAGCGTCGCTTCGATGATCTCGGCGGTGTCAGCCATGGTGGGAGCGTACGCGACGGCGATGATCATGCATGGCCGCGGTGTACACGTCGGCCGTGCCGCTCGCGGCCGTGTCCCAGCCGAAGAACTGCGCGTGCCGCGCGGCCTCGCCGCCCATCCGCTCCGCGAGCCGGGGCTCGTCCACGAAGCGCCGTAGCTCCCGCGCGTAGTCCACCGGGTCGTGGCCGGGTACGAGGATCCCCGTGACCCCGTCGTTGACGGCGACCGGCAGCCCGCCGACCTCGGCCGCGAGCACCGGCGTACCGGCGGCCTGGGCCTCGATCGCGACGAGCCCGAAGGACTCGCTGTACGAGGGCATGACCAGCACCGAGGCCGCCCGGAACCAGTCGGCGAGCCGGTCCTGGCCCACCGGCGGGTGGAAGTGCACGACGTCGGCGATGCCCAGCTTCGCGGCGAGCTTCTGCAGCCCCTCCGGCTTGGCCAGACCACTGCCGCTGGGGCCGCCGACGACGGGTACGAAGAGCCGCGAGCGCAGCGACGGGTCCCGGTCGACCAGCTCGGCGACGGCGCGCAGCAGGATGTCGGGGGCCTTGAGCGGCTGGATCCGGCCCGCGAAGAGCGGGATCACGGCGTCCTGCGGCAGTCCGAGGCGGGCGCGGGCGGCGGCCCGGCCGTCGCCGACCGTGAAGCGTTCGAGGTTCACGCCGGGGTGGACGACCGCGACCTTGCCCGGGTCGGCCTCGTAGTGGCGGACGAGTTCGTCGGCTTCCTCGGCGGTGTTCGCGATGAGCCGGTCCGCGGCGGCCACGATCTGGGTCTCGCCGATGACGCGGGCGGCGGGCTCGGGGGTGTCCCCCTCGGCCAGCGCGGCGTTCTTGACCTTGGCCATGGTGTGCATGGCGTGCACGAGCGGGACGCCCCAGCGCTCGGCGGCGAGCCAGCCGACGTGGCCGGACAGCCAGTAGTGGGAGTGGACGAGGTCGTAGTAGCCGGGGCGGTGGCCGGCCCAGGCCTGCATCACGCCGTGGGTGAAGGCGCACAGCTGGGCGGGCAGCTCCTCCTTGGCGAGGCCTTCGTACGGGCCCGCGTCCACGTGCCGTACGAGGACCCCGGGGGCCAGCTCGACCACGGGCGCGAGGCCGCCCTCGGTGGCCCGGGTGAAGATCTCGACCTCGATGTTGATCGCGGCGAGGCGTTTGGCCAGCTCGACGATGTACACGTTCATCCCGCCGGCGTCGCCGGTGCCGGGCTGGTGCAGCGGCGAGGTGTGCACGCTGAGCATGGCGACGCGGCGCGGCTTGCGGTGGTGGCCGACGGCCGGGAGGCGCAGCCGCGGCGGGTCGTGGCGGGTGCCGCGCGCGGAGGCGATCCGGCCGCTGATGCTGCCGCCGAGGCGGGACACGTACTGACTCAAGGGGAGCAGTCCTCTCGCTCGGGCGGCATGACGCGAAGAGCGCGGTCGGCGCGCTTCAAGCAGTGCAACCCGGATGGCCGTGCCCCGCATTCCGTGGCGCGCTGACTTTTCCTCGGGTTGCCGGGTTTTCCTCCGGCATGCGCGCACCGGCAGGGGGTGTCCGGCGGCTCAGGGACGGAAGCGCCTAGTCTCGCCTCATGTCCTCGCGCAGTACCCCGCCGCCCCCGAGCCGCCCCGGCCGCCCCGTGGGCACGGTGACCCGCGGTACGACGAACCCGAACCGCTTGCGCCGGATGGACCGCTGGATCGCGGCCACGCACGGGGCCGCGCTGCGCCGTGCGCAGGCGCCGGTCGCGGTGGACCTGGGGTACGGGGCCGCGCCCTGGACCGCGGTGGAGCTGCTGGCGCGGCTGCGGGAGGCGGCCCCGCAGGTGCGGGTGGTCGGCATCGAGATCGAACCGGCGCGGGTCGCGGGGGCGAAGCCGTACGAGCGGGAGGGCCTGAGCTTCCGGCACGGCGGCTTCGAGGTGCCCCTGGACGGCGGTGCGCGCCCGATGCTGATCCGCGCGGCGAACGTACTGCGCCAGTACGACGAGGAGCAGGTCGCCGAGGTGTGGGGGCGGCTGTGCGCGCGGCTGGCTCCGGGCGGGCTGCTGGTGGAGGGGACCTGCGACGAGATCGGGCGGCGGCACGTGTGGGTGGCGCTGGGGCCGGAGGGGGCGCGCACGGTGACGTTCGCGACGCGGCTGGGCTCCCTGGAGCGCCCCTCGGACCTGGCGGAGCGGCTGCCGAAGGCGCTGATCCACCGGAACGTGCCGGGCGAGCCGGTGCACGCGTTCCTGCGCGACTTCGACCGGGCGTGGGCGGCGGCGGCCCCGTACGCCTCCTACGGGGCTCGGCAGCGCTGGATCCGGACGGCGCGGGCGCTCTCCGGCGACTGGCCGCTGGCGGACGGGCCGGCGCGGTGGCGGCAGGGGGAACTGACGGTGCGCTGGGAGGCGTTGCGCCCGGCGGGGTGAAGGCGGTCCGTGGGGACTCCGATGGGGCGGACAAGATCGGCACGCCATCCACAAGGGTGTCGGAATTCATCGACTCGTGGCACCATCCCGAAGGCAGTGCCAAGTTACTGATGAATAGTCAGATCTCATGAACGGTCTGACTCCTGGTGCCTGGGGGAACCATGCGGACCGTAAGGCGGCGGCGCGGCGCGAGCGCCTTCACACTGGTGTGCGCACTGGCGGTACTGACGGCCCCGGGCCTGGCGGCGGGTACCTCGTACGCGGCGCCGGCGCCCGAGCCGGGGCCGCCCCCGGCGCCGGCGCCCGCCCCGGGCGCCAAGTCCCTGGAGCAGGTCCGCAAGGAGATAGAGGAGCTGTACCGGCAGGCGGGCACGGCCACCGACGCCTACAACCTCGCCGCGAGCGAGGCCAAGGCGCAGTCCGACAAGATCGTGGAGATCGCCAAGCTGGTCGTCGCCGGCCAGGAGCGGATCGCCACCCTGAAGAACCGCGCGGGCGCCGCCGCCCGCGCCCAGTACCGCTCGGGCGGGCTGCCGCCGGGCGCGAAGCTCGCACTGAGCGAGAGCCCCGGCAAGTACCTCGACGGGGCGGACCGGCTGCGACGGGGCGAGAAGGCCGCCTCGGACATGCTCTCCGAACTGGACCGTACCCAGGCCGACTTGGAGCAGTACGCGCGGGACGCGAGCACACAGTGGCAGAAGCTCGAGGCCAACCGGATCAAGCAGGAGGACTCGAAGAAGGAAGTCGAGGCCAAGATCAAGGCGGCCGAGGAGCTGGAGAACAAGCTGGAGGCCGAGGAGAAGGCCCGGCTGATCCAGCTGGAGCAGGACGCCCAGTACAAGGCGCAGAAGGCGTGGCTGTCGACGGGCGCGATGAAGGACGTCAACGGCCTGGCGACGGACGCCGGGAAGACGGCCGTCCAGTACGCCACCGCGCAGATCGGCAAGCCGTATGTCTGGGGCGCCGAGGGCCCCGGCTCGTTCGACTGCTCCGGGCTGACCTCCCAGGCCTGGCGGGCGGCGGGCAAGGGCATCCCGCGCACCTCGCAGGAGCAGCTGCGGCTGCTGCCGAAGGTCGCGCTGAAGGACATGCGTCCGGGCGACCTGATCATCTACTTCGACGACGCGAGCCATGTCGGGATGTACGTCGGGGACGGCGCGATGGTCCACGCGCCGCGCCCGGGGCGCAACGTCACGATGGCGGGCGCGGGCTCCATGCCGATCAAGGCCGTCGTCCGCCCGGACGCGTAGCCCTCGGGGTCGGGGGCCGGGCGGGTCTGCGCGGCCTTGTGCCGCCGGGGCCGGGCTTGGCTGCCCTGCCCCAGGGCCAGCTGTGCCTGGGGCTCCGCCCCAGACACCGCGCCTCAACGCCGGCGAGGCTGGATTCGGCCCGGTGTGGGCCGGATGGTGCCCGGCAATTCCAGCCCCGCCGGCGTTTGAGGCGCGGGGTACGGGGCGGAGCCCCGGTCTTCGAACTGTGCGTTTTGCGCCGACGGCAGGCGGGCTCGGCAGTGGCACGACATCGGCTCGGCCCTTGCCGCAGGGCTCGGGCCTGGTGGCCCGGCGGCCGAATGGCGCTTCGCCGCCCCCGCCGCGGGGAGATCGGGTGGAGATCGGGTGCAGAGGCAACCATGTGGGCGGCGGCCACGTCTCGCTAGGCGGGACAAACCGCGCCCCGCCGTGACGTTGGTCATCCAGTGAGGCCGATTTTCCCCCGCGATGTCGGCATATGACGCAGGACCCCGCCAGGAGCGGCATTCCGCTCGCCCCGCCGGGACCGCTAGGGTCTGCCGGACGAGCGCACCCTCGGGGGGAGGGAAGGAACCGGAGACGATGCCCGCACCCGTACCGCGGCAGAGGGACACCCCCGCCACGGAGAGCGCTCAGGCCGTTCTGCAGACAGCCGCCGAACAGCTCGCCGCCGCGCCGACGCCCCCGCACACGACCCCGCCTGCGACCCTGCCGACGACCGCCCACACCACCCCGCTGACCCTGCTGGTCATCGAGGACGACCCGGCCGGCGGCCTCACCGTCCCCGAGATCCTCGACGCCGACGGCCACCGCATCCGGCTCCGTACCGCCCGCAACCTCACCGAGGCCGCCCGGCTGCTCACGCCCGACGTCCACTGCATCCTGCTGGACCTCTCGCTCCCGGACGCGGGACCCCGTACGGCGGGCGCCGCCGTCGACCAGCTGTCCGCCCTCCGCCAGGTGCTGCGCATCGCGCCCCGCCACGCCGTCCTCGTCCTCGCCGGCGAGGCCGACGCCGAGCGCGCCGCCGAGGCCGTGCGGGTCGGCGCCCAGGACTTCCTCTTCCGGGACGAGCTGGACGGCCGGCTGCTGAGCCGCACGATCCGCTACGCGGTGGAGAGAAAACGGGCCGACATCGCCCAGTACAAGCTCGCAGAATCGAAACTGCGCGCCCAGGAGAACGCCCGCCTGGAACGCGGCCTGCTCCCCACCCCCCTCCTCGAGGGCTCCGACCTCCGCTTCGCCGCGCGCTACCGCCCCGGCCGCAGCCGGGCCCTGCTCGGCGGCGACTTCTACGACACCGTGCGCACCCCCGACGGCACAGTCCACGCCATGATCGGCGACGTCTGCGGCCACGGCCCCGACGAAGCGGCCCTCGGGGTCGAGCTGCGCATAGCGTGGCGCGCGCTGACGCTGGCCGGGCTGTGCGGTGACGATCTGCTGGCCACCCTCCAGGAGGTACTGGAGGTGGAGCGGCCCTGCGACGAGATCTTCGCGACGCTGTGCACGGTGGACATCGCCCCGGACGGCCGCCGCGCCGGCCTGTGCCTGGCCGGCCATCCGGCCCCGCTGATCTCCCGGCCGGGCCGCCCCGCGCGCCTGCTCCCGTACGAGAACAGCGGCCCGGCGCTCGGACTGCTGCCCAAGGCCCGCTGGCCGCGCCGCCAGGTCGAGCTCGGCGGCACCTGGAGCCTGATGCTCTACACCGACGGCCTGATCGAGGGCCGGATCGGCGAGGGCAAGGAGCGCCTCGGCCAGGACGGCATGGTCGAGATGATCAACCGCCACCTGGACCGCGGCCTGAGCGGGGAAGCCCTGCTGGAGGCCTCGGTGACCGAGGCGCGCCGCCTCAACGGCGGAGAGCTCACCGACGACGTGGCCGTGGTCCTGCTCTCCCGCGCGGAGGGCTGAGGTCCGACGGGGCCGAGCGAACAGCGGGGGGGGGCAGGCGGCGGCAACGCCGAGGGGGCTTACCGCCCGCCGTTGTAGGGCCCGTACGGCCCGTCACTGCTGCTGCCGCCGCGGCGCTTGCCGCCGCCCGAGACCTGCTTGAGGGCCGGGCGTACGTCGACGAAGAACACGATGGTGGCGACCAGGCCGGCGATCGTCAGGAACAGCATCCGCGGCAGGAAGAAGTCCACCAGGACGGTGATGCCGAGAAGGACCAGCCAGAAGGTCTTGGTCTTCTTGTCGGCAGCCCGGTACGCGTCCTCACGGGCCATCAGGGCCATGACGAACGCCACGACCGCGAGCACCAGCATGGCGAGCCCGAACAGCGGGACCACCCCTCGATCGAACCCTTCCATCAACATCGCTGCGACCGCCTTCCATGCCGTGCGCCTGATGCCGTCCGACTCCACGCTACCGGCACGGGCACCTTCACGAACTACAACGGGCCGGACACCTTCCAGGTGCCCGGCCCGCCGTACGTCATGCGGTTCAGCTCTCGTCGCCCGCCGTGGCGGCGGCCTTCTTGGCCGTGCTCTTGCGCGCGGTGGTCTTCCGGGCGGCGGGCTTCTCCCCGCCGTCGGCCTCGGCGGCCGGCTCCCCGTCGGCCTCGGGAGCCGTCTCCGGCTTCGGCTCGACCGCCACGGCGATGTCGACGATCTCCTCGGAGACCTCGCCCCGCCAGTTGCGCACGGCCTGCTCGCCGTGCTCGGCGACCTTGTCGTAGGTCTCCTTCGCACGTACGGCGTACTCGGCCGCCACGCCGACCCCGCGCAGCGCCAGGTCCTGGGCGGCCTCCCCGAGCTTCTTCGGGTCGATCGCGCCGAACACCTCGGCGACCTTGGCGGAGACCGCCTCCTGCGCCTCCTTGGCCTTCTCCTGCACGACCTTCGGGTCGGTGTTCTTCACGGCCTCGATGCGCGCGGGGGCCTCGGCGCGCAGCTGCTCGATAAGCCCGGGCACCTTCTTGGCCTGCTGCACGGCGAGGTCGGCGGTGCCGGCGGCGAAGTAGAGCGGCGTCGGGTCGGTGAGGGTCTTCTTCAGGTCATCGGCGATGGCCATGCGGTGGTCCTCCCGGATCAAGTTCAGTTCGTCTTCGGCGGCATCTCGTCGGCGGGCGCGTCGAGCGCGTTCTCCTTGCGGAACGACTCGTAGATCTGGAGCAGCACCTGCTTCTGCCGCTCGTTGATGGACGGGTCGGCGAGGATGACGGCGCGCGTCTCCACCTCGTCCCGGTCCCGCTCATCCAGGATCCCGGCCTGCACGTACAGCGTTTCCGCGGAGATCCGGAGCGCCTTGGCAAGCTGCTGCAGGATGTCCGCGCTCGGCTTGCGCAGCCCGCGCTCGATCTGGCTCAGGTACGGATTCGACACTCCCGCGGCCTCGGCCAGCTGCCGCAGCGAAAGCTGGGCCTGCCGCCGCTGCTCGCGGAGGTATTCGCCGAGATTTCCGACGTTGAGCGATGCCATGCCCCGATCCTGCCGCACTCTGCTAACTATTGCAAGCAGCTGCTTGCAGAAGCTCGCACCCGTGTGCGATGGCCGGATGTGACAGAGAGCCGTCATTGCCGTCATGACGCGCCGACGTGACCATGGACGCATGCCCACTCCTCACCGCGTCGTCGTCGCGGTCTTCCCGGACGTCGACCTGCTCGACGTCACCGGCCCGGCCGAGGTCTTCGCCCTCGCCAACCGGGTGACCGGCGGCGCGGCGGGCTACACCGTGCGGCTGGCCGGGCCCGGCGCCGAGCCGGTCGTCACCTCGGCCGGGGTGCGGCTGGTGCCCGACCTGGCCTTCGCCGAGGTGGGGGCCGCGGTGGACACGCTGCTGGTGCCCGGCGCGGTGGACATGGGCCCGGACGGTCCGGTGGCCCGGGTCGACGACGGCGTGGTCGAGTGGGTGAAGGCCACGGCTCCGCACGCCCGCCGGATCGCGTCGGTGTGCGTCGGCGCGCACCTGCTCGCCGCCGCCGGGCTGCTGGACGGGCGGCGGGCGACCACGCACTGGTCGACCGCCGCGCAGCTGGCGGCCGAGCACCCGCGGGTACGGGTCGACGCCGACCCGATCTTCGTCCGCTCCGGCCGGGTGTGGACCGGGGCGGGCATCAGCACCTGCATGGACCTGGCGCTCGCCCTGGTGGCCGAGGACCAGGGCGAGGAGGTGGCCCTGGCCGTGGCCCGGCAGTTGGTGATGTACCTGCGGCGGCAGGGCGGCCAGAGCCAGTTCAGCGTGCCGCTCAGCCGGCCGGCGGCGGCCCGCAGGGACATCGACGCCCTGCGCGTGTTCATCACCGAGCACCTCGACGAGGACCTGTCGGCGTCCGTGCTGGCCGGGCGCATGTGCCTGAGCGAGCGTCATTTCGCCCGGGTGTTCCGCCAGGAGACCGGCACCAGCCCGGGCTCCTACGTGGAGGCCGCCCGGGTGGAGGCGGCCCGCCGCCTGCTGGAGACCACCGACCAGCCGCTGGAGCAGGTCGCGGCGGCCACCGGGATGGGCTCGGTGGAGACCCTGCACCGGGCCTTCCGCAAACAGATCAACACCACCCCGGCGTCCTACCGCCGCCGCTTCCGCACCCTTTCCTGACCCTCGGGCCTTCCTGGCCCCCTGGTTTCCCGACCCCCTGGTACGCGAGCCCGCGCGAGCTCCGCCCGTGCGCTGCTCCGTCCTGCCCACCCAACACCCGAAAGGCACCTTTTATCCATGAATGCCTCTGCGACCCTGCGTGACGTCATCGGCCTCGACAACACCCTGCCGCGCCTCGGCGGGGCCACCCTGATCATGATCGACTTCCAGAACACCTACCGCACCGGCGTCATGGCCCTCGACGGCGCCGAGCCCGCCCTCGCCGCCGGGGCCCGCCTGCTCGCCGCCGCCCGCGCGGCCGGCACGCCGGTCGTCCACGTCGTGGACGCCGGCTACGACATCAGCTCCGAACTCGGCGCCATCAGCCCCGAAGTGGCGCCCGCCGAAGGCGAACCGGTCGTGGTCAAGCACGTGCCCAACGCCTTCCACGGCACCGACCTGGAGAAGACGCTGCGCGAACTGGGCGCCGGACCTGGCCGGCCCGACCTGGTGCTGGCCGGGTTCATGACGCACATGTGCATCACCTTCACCGCCCAGGGCGCCTTCAACCTCGGTTACCGGCCCACCGTCGTCGCCGAGGCGACCGCCACCCGCCCGCTGCCCGCACCCGACGGCAGCACCGTGCCCGCCGCCACCCTCCAGACGGGAAGCCTGACCACCATCGCCGACCTCTTCGGCACCGTGGCCCCCACCGTCGGACACCTCACCCGCTAGTGCTGTGACCGGAAAGGTTCACCGGGTCCGCCGAAGTGGCCCCTGCGGGGGAGGGGCCGCTTCGGCCACTCCCTAGCCCGCCTGGACGCTGCCGATCACCACGGTCGCGTACAGCTCCTCCGAGGTGAGCGCCCGCACCGCGAGACCCGCCGAGGCCAGCGCCCCGGCGGTCGCCTCGGACTGGCGGGCGCTCGTCTCGATCAGCAGGTGACCGCCCGGGGCCAGCCACGGCCGGGCGCCCGCCGCGACCCTGCGGTGGACGTCCAGGCCGTCCGCGCCGCCGTCCAGGGACACCAGCGGCTCGTGGTCCCGGGCCTCCGGCGGCATCAGCCCGATCTCCTGCGTCGGCACGTACGGGGCGTTGACCACCAGGACGTCGACCCGCCCCCGCAAGGACGCGGGGAGCGGCCCGTACAGGTCGCCCTCCCACACCGCCCCGCCGTACGGGGCCACGTTGCGCCTCGCGTACGCCAGCGCCGCCGGGTCGATGTCCGCCGCGTGCAGCTCCACCCCGCCCGGCACCCGCGCCGCCACCGCCGCGCCCAGCGCGCCCACCCCGCAGCACAGGTCGAGCACCACCGCGCCCGGCCTGGTCAGCGCCGCAGCCTGCTCCACCAGGAACTCGGTGCGCCGGCGCGGTACGAAGGCCCCTTCTCCGACCTCCATGCGCAGCCCGCAGAACTCCGCCCAGCCCACGACGTGTTCCAGCGGTTCACCGGCCACCCGGCGCGCCAGCAGGTCCGCCAGGTGGCCGTCGTCCCTGGCGGCCGAGGCCAGCAAGTCCGCTTCCTCTTCTGCGAAGACGCAGCCGGCCGCGCGCAGGGATTCCACAAGTGACGTCAAATACCTCAGTCCTCAGATGTTGCCGATATTGCTCGTAGTGCTTCTCGTACTTCAGTCCAGCACGGTGACGTCGACGCGCTCCAGCCGCTCCGGGTCCGCCAGGATGTCGATCGCGACGATACGGCCGCCGCTGACCGTGAAGCCCATGACCCCGACCGCCTTGCCGCCCGGAGTGATCGTGACGAGCCCGGGCACCCCGTTGACCAGCGCGGGCCGTGCGTACGGCGCCAGGCGCTGGAAGGTGAGGGCCTGGCGGGCCACCGCGCCCGCGCCCAGGGCCATCTCGGACAGGTCCACGCGGAGCACGACCTCCGGGTCGAGCACCGCGATCAGGCCCTCGAAGCTGCCGCCCCGGGCCGCGGTGAGGAAGGCCCCGACGATCTCCTTCTGCCGCCCCGTGTCGGCGTCCGGCGTCGGCGCCCCGCCCTGCACCCGCCGCCGCGCCCGGCTCGCCAGCTGCCGGGCCGCCGCCGGGGTCCGCTCCACGATGGGCGCGATCTCGTCGAAGGGCACCCCGAACATGTCGTGCAGGACGAACGACAGCCGCTCGGCGGGCGCCAGCTGCTCCAGTACGACGAGCAGCGCCAGCCCGACCGAGTCCGCGAGCAGGACCTCCTGCTCCGGGTCGAGTCCGTCCGGCGGGCTCAGCAGCGGCTCCGGGAAGCCCACCGGGCCGTCGAGGGACTCCTCGCGGCGCGCCTTGCGCGAGCGCAGCTGGTCCAGGCAGACGCGGGCGACGACCGTGGTCAGCCAGCCGCCCAGGTTCTCGACGGCGCTGGTGTCCGTCCGGTCGAGCCGGAACCAGGCTTCCTGGACGGCGTCCTCCGCCTCGGACAGCGAACCGAGCATCCGGTAGGCCACGGCCCGCAGATGCCCGCGCTTCTCCTCGAACCGCGCCGCCAGGTACTCGCTGTCGGTGGTCATCCCGGGCTCCCCTCGTCCATGCGCCGATACGCCTTTACGCCTTTACGCCTCTGCACCACCCTGACGTACGGCGGCCCGCCGATGTGACAAGAGCCGGAACAGGAAGCACAGACGCAGGTCAGAAGACGTCCGGGCACCACGGCCGGCGCGCGGTGCGGAACACCGCGTCCGCCAGCGCCACAGCCCCGGGCCGCTCCTCGGCCACCCGGCCGAGCGCGGCCAGCCGCACCGCGGACTCGTCGCCGAGGTACAGCGAGCCCAGCGCGGCCACGTCCAGCCGCAGGTCGGCCGCCTCCCCGGTCCGCGCGCAGGCGCCGGTGCCCGCGTCCAGCCGGTACCGGCCGTCCGCCAGCCCCGCCGCGTCGGTCACCTCCAGTACGAGCTCCCCGGGCGCGGCGTACGTCCGCGCGCTCAGCGCCGCCTCGACGTCCAGCAGCCGCACCCACAGGAAGTCCGCCGAGGTCAGCGGCCTGGCGGACCGCGGGTCGGGCAGCAGCTGGGTGACGAGGTCGTCGGGGGCCCGCCCGCCGGTGCGGACCTTCAGCACCCAGTCGATGGAGCACAGGAAGTGCCACAGCGCCCGCTCCGCGTCCGGGGTGAGCGCGATCAGGTCCTTGACCTGCACGGTGTTCAGCGGGACCTTCGCGTCCGTCCAGTGGCCGTCGCTCTCGTAGACGGCCAGCCCGGCCACCTCGCCCGCCGCCGTCCGGTACACGGCCTGGAACTTGCCCTTGTACGGCTGGTGCGACATCTCCTCCAGCCCGGTCCTCAGGTTCCACCAGCGCTCGTCCCGGTTCACCGCCCCGTGCGTGGCCGCCCGCACCCGCTCGTGCAGCTGCGGGCCCACCCGGCGCAGCTCGGCCACGTCCACCAGGTCGATCCGTCCGCCGTCCGCGGGCGCCGACCAGCGTGGGTCCAGTCCGGTGCGCGGTACGTCGATCTCCCACTCCGCGATCGAGGCGGCGGGCCCGTACCCGTACCGCCCGTAGATCGGGTACTCGGCGGCGATCAGCGTGGAGAGCACGTCCCCGCGCTCCCGGGCCGCGGTCAGCTCGGCGGTCATCATCCGGGTCAGCAGACCCTGGCGGCGGTGGGTGGGCAGGACGGCGACGTTCGAGACGGCGCTGGCCCGGACGGCGGCCCCGCCCGGCACGGTGAGCTCCTGCGCGAAGGAGCGGAAGGCCGCCACGCAGCGGCCGGTGTCGGTGTCGAAGCCGCCCTGGATACGGGCGAGGTCACTGTGCTTGGCCCGCTGGGCGACATCGGACTCCGTCACCTGGGCCGGGGTGAGGAACCCCGAGTGCAGGGTCGTCATCCACTCGGCGAGTTCGGATTCGGCGATCGGCCGGACGTCAGCGCTCATAGCGGACCACGCTAAGCGGGAGCACGGGCCGCCGTCGCCCGGTTTTTCCCCGGTTCAGGCCAGCAGGTCGTCCACCTGCGCCTCGCCCTCCCGGTACCGCCGGGTGATCTCCGCGCTGCACTCGTCCACCGTGCGCTGGAGCTGCTGGCGGCGCCGCGAGACCTGCTGCTCGTACCGCACGAGCCGGCCCATCCCCTCGTACAGCTCTCCGTCCGTGCGGGCGCCCAGGTCCGACAGCTCCACGTCGGCCAGCATCTCGGCCGCCAGCAGCCGGTACTCCTCGCTGTGCGGGGTACCGAGCGTGACGTGCCGGGCGGAGGCGCTGCGGCTGGAGGGGGCGTCCGCGAGGATCTCCGACAGCCGGTCCACCACCGGGGTCTCGGGGTCGCTGCGCCGGGCGAGCTCGGCGCGCAGGATGTCGATGCGGCCCTGGAGCAGGCGGCGTACGTAGCTCAGGTCGGCCTCGTCGCGCTGCGCTTCGCGGCGCAGCGTACGCAGTTCGGGCAGGCCGAGCGCCGTGGTCGCCGGCCCCGGCTCCTGCGGTTCGGCGGTGCGCTGCGCGGGCGGTCGTACCGCGGCAGCGACAGCGGACATGGACGACGTGGAAGCGGGTGATGCAGGTACGGAGGTACCAGAAGTATTCATACGAACGAGTCCGTCCCCTCGACCGGTGCGGCGCACCCGCACCGCCTGCGTGCATCGTGCCACTCTCCGTGGCCACCGTGCAGTCCCACTCCACCCGATCGGCCCCGGACGGGTGCACGGCTGGTACACAGGTGGTATGCGAGCAGTGGTGCAGAGGGTGGACGGCGCGAGCGTCGTCGTGGGCGGCGAGACCGTGGGCGAGATCGTCGGCGAGGGACTGTGCGTCCTGGTCGGTGTGACGCACGACGACACGCCGGAGAAGGCGGCTGTGCTGGCGCGCAAGCTGTGGTCGGTGCGGATCCTGGAGGCCGAGAAGTCCTGCAGCGACGTGAACGCGCCGCTGCTGGTGATCTCCCAGTTCACGCTCTACGGCGACGCCCGCAAGGGCCGTCGGCCCACGTGGAACGCGGCCGCGCCGGGCCCGGTCGCCGAACCTCTGGTCGACGAGGTCGTCGCGCAGCTGCGGGCACTGGGCGCGACGGTGGAGACGGGCCGGTTCGGCGCGGACATGCGGGTCTCGCTCACCAACCACGGCCCGTTCACCATCGTCATCGACGTCTAGGGCCAACCAGCTACGGCGCTACGACGACCTCCTGCGCGGCGGCCGTCTTCCCGGCCAGCAGCGGCGCGTCCACCGGAACGTTCCGCTTGACCAGCGCGAGCGCGATCGGGCCCAGCTCGTGGTGGCGGACCGCCGTGGTCACGAAGCCCAGCTGGCGGCCCTCCTCCCCGTCGGCGGCGAGCCGCACCGGCGTGCCGTGCGCGGGGAGCAGCACCTCGGATCCGTCCAGGTGCAGGAAGACCAGGCGGCGCGGGGGCTTCCCCAGGTTGTGGACGCGGGCGACCGTCTCCTGGCCGCGGTAGCAGCCCTTCTGGAGGTGGACGGCGGTGCCGATCCAGCCCAGCTCGTGCGGGATGGTGCGGTGGTCGGTCTCCAGGCCCAGCCGCGGCCGGTGCGCCTCGACGCGCAGGGCCTCGTAGGCGAGGAGGCCCGCGGCCGGGCCGTGCGAGGCGGCGAAGGACTCCAGCTCGGCGCGGGGCAGGAAGACGTCACGGCCGTGCGCGGTCTCCCGTACGACGTGCTCCTTGGCGACCTCGGCGATGGAGCCGGCCGGCAGGTGCACGACCGCGAACTCGGCGGTGCGGTCCGCGACTTCGACGCGGTAGAAGAACTTCATGGACTCCAGGTAGGCGATCAGCTCCTCCTGGGTGCCGGGCTCCACATGCGCCCACGTCGTCTCGCCGTCGTCGACGAGGTAGAGCGCGTGCTCGATGTGGCCGTTGGCGGAGAGGATCAGCGCTTCGGTGGCCTGCCCGGCCGGCAGCTCCGTGAGGTGCTGGGTGAGCAGCAGGTGCAGCCAGCTCAGCCGCTCCGGGCCGGAGACGGTGACGACTCCGCGGTGCGAGAGGTCGACGAAACCGCGGCCGTCCGCGAGGGCGCGCTGTTCGCCGTACAGCTCTCCGTAGTGGGCGGCGACGCCCTCGTCGCGGCCTTCGGCCTGCACGGCGCCGGGGAGATGGAGCAAAGGGCTGGTCATGGGACCAAGACTACGACCCGGCTACGCCTGACCGGCACGGTGTTTGGCGGCACATTTCTTGCAGAGTCCGAAGATCGCGAAGTGCTTCATGTCGGTCTCGAAACCGAAGGCGGTACGGAGCTTCGCGGTGAACTCGGCGGCGATGTCCACGTCCGCCTCGATGACGTCGGAGCACTCGCGGCAGACCAGGTGGATGTGGTGGTGCCGGTCGGCGAGGTGGTAGGTGGGGGCGCCGTGCCCGAGGTGGGCGTGCGAGACGAGCCCGAGCTCCTCCAGGAGTTCCAGCGTCCGGTAGACGGTGGAGATGTTCACCCCGGAAGCGGTCTTGCGCACCTGGACGAGGATCTCGTCCGGAGTGGCGTGCTCCAGGGAGTCGACCGCCTCCAGGACAAGCTGGCGCTGCGGAGTCAGCCGGTATCCGCGCTGCCGCAGGTCGGTCTTCCAGTCGGTGCCCTCGGTGCTGTCGGTGCTCACCACCCGGCCAGTGTAAGCGCGCGAAGGGGACCGCGGGCGGGCCCGCGCTCCCCTTCTTGCACAACCTGTGGACGACCGGACGCGCCGGGCGGCCGGATCCGCTGGACCGCCCCGACCGTCAGCGGAAGAAGGCGATGCCGTCGTCCGGCATGTCCGGGAGGTTGCGCGCCATCTCGGCGACCTCCTCGGGCGTGACGACCTTCTTCAGCTGGGCCGACATGTACGGGCGCAGCTCGACGTCCGGGGTGGCCTTCTCGCCGACCCACATCAGATCGCTCTTCACGTAGCCGTAGAGCCGCTTGCCGCCGCTGTACGGGCCGGCGGCCGCGGTGCGGGCGACCGCGTCGGTGACCAGGTCGATCTGGGGCTTCTGGTCGGCGAGCTCGCCGTACCAGACCTCGACGACGCCCTGGTCGCGGACCATGACGATCTCGACCTTGCGGTCCTTGTCGATGCGCCAGTAACCCGACTCGGACTCCAGCGGCCGCACCTTGTTGCCCTCGGCGTCGAGGACCCAGGTGTGGGAGGTGTACTCCAGGAAGTCCCGCCCGTCGTGGGTGAAGACGACCTCCTGGCCGAAGTTGCACTTTTCCTCACCCGGGAAGTCGAAGACGCCCGCGCCCTCCCAGTTGCCGAGGAGGAAGGCGAGGGGGACGAGGCCCGGGTTCAGGTCGGACGGGATCTGGATCATGAATGGCTGCTCAGGCGATCTGTGGGAGGGGTTCCGGGGCGGTCTGCTGGGCCGGAGCTCAGCGCTGACCCTGGTACAGCTTCTTGACGGCCAGGCCGGTGAAGGCCATGACGCCGACGCAGACCAGGACCAGCAGGGAGGTGAAGACTGCCTCAAGCACGGGGTGCTCCTCGGAGGATTCGGTGCGGTGTACGGGCCGGTCCCCAAGCCTACTGGCCCGGAGACCGGCCCACTCTGTGAGGTCGGCCGTACCCGTCGTACCGGGAGGATCAGCCCAGCAGCTGGTGCTGGAGGATCACCGCCTGGTGCAGGGGCACGGAGGCCACCTCGCCCTTGCGGGTCTGGAGGATCACCGCCTGCACGTCACCGGACTGGATGCATCCTGCCTTGGTCTGCTCGTCGCCGACCGGGGCGGATCCCGTCCGGGTTGCCCTTGGCGAAGGGCAGAGCAGCGCCGGGGGGGCAGGGTGGGCTCGGCCAGGGCCGGGTAGACCCCGCGCCCGTCGTCCTTGGTGGACAGGCCCGGTATCTGGGGGTGGACAGGCCCGGTATCTGGGTGCGCTCGGGCTGGGCGATCCCGTACGCGACCCCCGCCCTCACGGCGTCTCAGTCCTCGTGACGCCGCTTTCCGTCCAGTTCGTCCCACCACTCGTCGGACTTCGGATCGCCCGAGGGGTCGTCCCACCAGCGGTCTTCCGGCCCGCGCCGGTTGGCGACCACCGCGGCGACCGGCGGGATGACCATGGCGACCACGCACAGGGCCACGGCCGCCTCCACCGAGAACAGCCGCACGAAGGACCAGGCGGAGACGAAGAGGAACAGGCATCCGCCCATGAGCAGGAAGTAGACGCGTCGGCGCCGGGCGTACATGCCTCCAGCGTAGGCCCGGCGCAGGCGCGCACAAGGTACGCGGACGGCACGAAGGGCCGCACCCCGTTCCAGTGGCGTCCAACCCCCGGGGGTGCGGCCCTTCGGCCGGTCGATCAGTGCGCGAGCACGGTCGGTCAGACCGCGATCGCCACGTCCGTCACGCCGCCGGCCTCGGCGACGACGACGCTGCGGTCCGCCGTGGCGCCCGGGACGAGCGCCCGCAGCGTCCAGGAGCCGGTGGCGGCGTAGAAGCGGAACTGGCCGGTGGCCGAGGTCGGGACCTCGGCGGTGAACTCGCCGGTCGAGTCCAGCAGGCGGACGTAGCCGGACACCGGCTCGCCCCCCTTGGTGATCTGACCCTGGATCGCGGTCTCACCGGGCTTCAGCGTCGCGAGGTCGGGCCCGCCGATCTGTGCTCCACACATGTTCTCTGTCCTGTCCTAGAGAGGTCGTACTGGCTACTACGGGCCCTGCGTGCCCGGCAGGGTTACTTGTTGGGGCCGAGCTCGATCGGCACGCCGACCAGCGAGCCGTACTCGGTCCACGAACCGTCGTAGTTCTTGACGTTCTCCTGGCCCAGGAGCTCGTGCAGGACGAACCACGTGAGCGCGGAACGCTCACCGATGCGGCAGTAGGCGATGGTGTCCTTCGCCAGGTCGACCTGCTCGGCCTCGTAGAGGGCGGTCAGCTCTTCGTCCGACTTGAAGGTGCCGTCGTCGTTGGCGTTCTTCGACCACGGGATGTTGCGGGCGCTCGGCACGTGGCCGGGGCGCTGCGACTGCTCCTGCGGAAGGTGCGCCGGGGCGAGCAGCTTGCCGGAGAACTCGTCGGGCGAGCGCACGTCGACCAGGTTCAGGGAGCCGATCGCGGCCACGACGTCGTCGCGGAAGGCGCGGATCGACTTGTCCTGGGGCTTGGCCTTGTACTGGGTGGCCGGGCGGTTCGGGACGTCCTTGCCGTCGACCAGGTCGCGGGAGTCGAGCTCCCACTTCTTGCGGCCGCCGTCGAGGAGCTTGACGTCCTGGTGGCCGTAGAGCTTGAAGTACCAGTAGGCGTAGGACGCGAACCAGTTGTTGTTGCCGCCGTAGAGGACGACGGTGTCGTCGTTGGAGATGCCCTTGGCGGAGAGGAGCTTCTCGAAGCCCTCCTGGTCCACGAAGTCGCGGCGGACCGGGTCCTGGAGGTCGCTCTTCCAGTCGATCCGGACGGCGTTGGTGATGTGGTTCTTGTCGTAGGCGGACGTGTCCTCGTCCACCTCGACGACGACGACGTTCGCGTCGTTCAGGTGGGCCTCGACCCAGTCGGCGTCTACGAGGACGTCGCTGCGGCTCATGGTGTTCTCCTCCGGGGCAGTGTGCGGCGGGGCTGTACTGGTGCGGCTGCGGACCTGCCGGTCGTGAGACCTGCTGGCTGCGGGTGCTGCTTGCGTGCGTCCGGGTGCGCTCGAGGGTCCTGCGCGGGGAGGCGGCAGGGGATCAGGAGGCAGGTGCGGTCACGCGGGAAGTGCTGTCGTCCGGCTGGTGGAGCGGATCGCTCACAGGTCACATGGATCGACAGAGCATGGCGGCGACGCGACACAGGTCTACTGCCCGCCGCTTCGTGAGGTCCGCCTGCTGATGCTTCATAGGCATGGATCGTAGGGACGAATCAGCCGCCCTGTCACCGGTGTGTCATATTCCGAGACAGGATCGTCCGGATACTGGGATACGAGCGCCCCGGGCGGCCGCCGCGCCGCCTCCGGGACCCCCTGTCCGGCCCATCCATCTGCGGATCGGACCGCACCGTCTCACGATCCGGCCAGCACCACGTTCGAGCCGCCCAGCGTGAGGTGCACACCGGCCTCGTCCGAGGTCAGCGAGGTCAGCTGGAGCCCGGCCGGCAGGCCGTCGTCCAGCCGGCGGTCGAAGTCGGTCTTCTTGCGGATCAGCTTCTCGACGGCGGGAACGCCGCCGCCCGGCACCTCGTCGGCGCGCACCCGGACCACCTTGCCGCCCTTGCCGGCCTCGGCGTCCACGAGGCTGATGGTCGACACCACGCTGTGCGTCAGGGACTTGCCGAGGACGTCGACGGTCGCGGTGACCTTCACCTTGCCCGGCGCCCCGCCGTAGGTGAGGGTCGCGCCGGTCTGCGAGGCCGCCGTCAGGTCCGCGTACGTGATGAGCGCGCCGCCCTCGGCGCGCGCGGCGGTACCGCCGGCGTAGTCGTCGTTCAGCTTCACGTCGTGGAAGCGCGCGTCGAGCTCCGTGAGCCGCGTCTTGCGGCCGTCCGCCGTGGCGTCGACGCCCTTGAGCCTGAGGTCGACCCGCTCCAGGTCGTGGCTGAGCGCCTGGGTCAGGAAGGGGAAGCCGTGGATGTCCACCTCGGTGCTCCCGGCCAGGCCCTGCCGGGCCTGTATCCGGTCGGCCAGCCGGTTCTCGGCATAGCCGACCGCCCAGCGGTCCACACCCGCGAGCAGCGCCCCGAGCACCACTGCGACGATCACCACGACACGCAGGAAACGCACGTGTCCACCCCCCTACTAGTCGGTACGTGCGTTCTAGTTGACCATGACCGGCCGTCGGACGGCCGTCAGCCCACCACCCGGCCGATCAGGTACACGGCGGGCGCGGCCGCCGCCAGCGGCAGCGCGACACCGGCCGTCATGTGGACGAACTTCGACGGGTAGTCGTACGCCGCCACGCGCAGCCCGATCAGCGCGCACACGCCCGCGACCAGGCCGAGCAGCGCCCCGCCGCCCGCCCCGACGGTCAGCCCGCCGACCGCGATGCCGGCGCCCGCGGCCGAGGCCAGCGAGACGCCCACCGAGGGCGCGGCGGGCAGGGGCAGGGCCCGGGCGAAGACGGCCGCGGCGACGGCCGCGCCGCCGACGGTGACGGCCTGGGAACCGGCGGCCAGGTAGCCCGCGCAGACGATGGCGAGGGCGGCCGAGGCCACCGAGGCCATCAGCCCGTACATCCGTTCGTCCGGATCGGCGTGGCTGCGCAGTTGGAGGACCAGCGTGAGCAGCACCCAGGCGCCGAGGGTGCCGATGATCGCGCCGGGGCCGTACACGGGCTCCACCGCGAGCACGGCCGCGTCGGCGACGAGGGCTCCGAGGAAGGCGAGGGCGATGCCCTGGCGGGCCGGCCACATGCCGTTGAGGCGGAACCAGCCGGCCGCGGTGAGCCCCTGGAGGGCGATCAGCGGCACGAGCAGGGCGAACTCCCCGAGGGCGGCGGCCACGGCCAGCAGCACGCCGAGGGCGGCGGTCAGTATGGCCGACTGCGGGCCCGGGTCGATGATCGGCGACAGGCCCTCGGCGCGGGCCTGGGCGGGATCGACGGCGCGGATGGTGTTGCCCGCGAGGGTGGGCGGCGACCAGCCGGGCTCCTCACCGGGCGCCGGGGGCTGCCCGGCGCCCGGCTCGGCGCCCACGGCCGCGGGACGGGCCTCGGGACCGGCCTCGGGACCGGGGTACGGCGGCAGGTACGCGGTCTCCTCGGCCGAAGCCGAAGCCGGGGCCGGAGTCGGAGCCGCTGCCTGGGCTTGGGCCTGGGCCGGTACGGGGGCCGCCGGCTGGGGCGGCAGGTACGCGGTCTGCTCGGCCGCGGCGTAGTCCGGCCAGGGCGCACCGCCCTGGGACCAGTCCTGGACGGGTGCCGGAGCCGGAGCCGGGGCCTGGACCTCGTCGCGGAACCAGCCGTCCGGAGCCGCGACGCCCTGCTGCTGCCCCGGACCCGGGTACGGCGGCAGGTACGCGGTTTCTTCGGCCGGAGCCGGGGCGGGGGCTGCCTGCTCCTGGTAGGGCGGCAGGTACGCGGTCTCCTCGGCCGGAGCCGGGGCGGGGGCCGGGGCCGCGTGCTCCTGGTACGGCGGCAGGTAGGCCGTCTCGGCCGCCTGGGACCAGTCCTGGACCGGAGCCGGAGCCGGGGCCTGGACCTCGTCGCGGAACCAGCCGTCCGGAGCCGCGACGCCCTGCTGCTGTCCCGGACCCGGGTACGGCGGCAAGTAGGCGGTCTCCTCGGCCGGAGCCGGAGCGGGGGCCGGAGCAGGCGAGGGAGCCGGGGCCTCGTCCCGGAACCAGCCCTCGGGCGCCACAGGCTGCCCGGGCACCGCGCCCAGCGGCGGGTGCACCGGCTGGTACCCGGTCTCCCAGGTGTCGGCCTGCCAGGTCTGGGTCCCGTACGGGTCCTCCTGGGGCTGCTGCGGGTGCTGCCCGTGCTGCTGCTGGTACTGCTGTTGCTGTTGCTGCTGTTCCTCAGGCGTGCTCATCGGTTTCCGCTCACCCGCCCGCGAACGGCGGGAGCACCTCGACGGTGCCCCCCTCGGTCAGCTGGACGGCATCGTGCGGGCGCTTGCCCACGGGCTCGTCGTTCACGAGGAAGGAGCAGCGCAGCAGGACCCGGGTCAGCTCCCCGGGGTGGCGTTCCCGCACGGCGTCGAGCGCCTCGGCCAGTGTCCGCGCCGAGTACGGCTCCTCCGCCGTCTTGGCCGCGGCCTTGGCCGCCGCCCAGTAGCGGATGGTTCCGGTTGCCACTGCAGCTCCTATCGTCGGCTCTCTACCGTCGGCCTCCATGATGACCCCTCCCCGCCGCCGCCCCGGCGTGCCACCGCGCGCCCCCGGTGCGCCCACCCGGTCCAGGCGGGGTCCACCCATACGGTGAAACCAGGGCATACGGTGGTCGTGGGCGTGGCACGAACCACAGAAGAGGACCCTCCGCAGACCTCGGCCCCGAACGGACCGGTGGGCTATTCTGCTGGCGAGAGGATCCGGGCAACGTTGCCCCCGGGTCCTTTTGTGCTTTCAGCACGTTGAACGACCCGAGAACAGTGGCAGCCGTCCGGACCTCAGGGCGCGGGGACCGCACGGACGCCAGACGAGACGCACCACGTACGAAGCAGCACGTCCTCGACGGGACCGAGGAGGAACCGACGTGATGGACCAGCGAACCGTGCTCGACCGGCCGACCGGAACAGGGCGGGGTGGTCGGGCATGAGCTCACTCCTGCTGCTGACCAACGCCCTGCAGCCGTCCACCGAGGTGCTTCCGGCACTCGGCCTGCTGCTGCACAACGTCCGGGTGGCGCCCGCCGAGGGTCCGGCCCTCGTGGACACCCCGGGCGCCGACGTCATCCTCGTGGACGGCCGCCGCGACCTGCCGCAGGTGCGGTCGCTGTGCCAGCTGCTGCGCTCCACCGGGCCGGGCTGCCCGCTGATCCTCGTCGTCACCGAGGGCGGCCTCGCGGCCGTCACCGCCGACTGGGGCATCGACGACGTCCTCCTCGACACCGCGGGCCCCGCCGAGGTCGAGGCCCGGCTGCGGCTGGCCACCGGCCGTCAGCAGCTCGGTTCCGACGACTCCCCGATGGAGATCCGCAACGGCGACCTCTCGGTGGACGAGGCCACGTACTCCGCCAAGCTCAAGGGGCGGGTGCTGGACCTCACCTTCAAGGAGTTCGAGCTGCTCAAGTACCTCGCGCAGCACCCCGGCCGGGTCTTCACCCGCGCCCAGCTGCTCCAGGAGGTCTGGGGCTACGACTACTTCGGCGGCACCCGGACGGTGGACGTCCACGTACGGCGGCTGCGGGCCAAGCTCGGCCCGGAGCACGAGTCGCTGATCGGCACGGTCCGCAACGTCGGATACCGCTTCGTCACGCCGGAGAAGGTCGAGCGGGCGGCGGCCGAGGCGGCCGCACAGGCGGCGGCGAAGGCGGCGGCCCAGGCGGCCGCGCAGACCGGTGCGCAGAGCGGCGCGGCCGTCACCCGGACGGCGGAAGACCCCGTGAGCATCCACTCCGCAGGACGCCCTGCCCAGAGGTAGGTCACCCCGCGTAGACTGCCGCGCGTGGCCAAGGTGACGCGGGATGACGTGGCGCGACTTGCGGGTACCTCTACCGCCGTCGTGAGCTACGTCATCAACAACGGACCCCGGCCGGTTGCCCCGGCCACGCGCGAGCGTGTCCTCGCCGCGATCAAGGAACTGGGCTACCGCCCGGACCGGGTCGCCCAGGCGATGGCGTCGCGGCGCACCGACCTCATAGGCATGATCGTCCCGGACGCCCGGCAGCCGTTCTTCGCGGAGATGGCGCACGCGGTCGAACAGGCCGCCGCCGAGCGCGGAAAGATGGTGCTGGTCGGGAACTCCGACTACCGGGACGAGCGCGAGGTCCACTACCTGCGGGCCTTCCTCGGCATGCGGGTCTCCGGCCTGATCCTGGTCAGCCAGGGCATGAGCGAACGCGCCGCCTCGGAGATCGAGGCCTGGGACGCGCGGGTCGTGCTGCTGCACGAGCGGCCCGAGGCCATCGACGACGTCGCCGTGGTCACGGACGACATCGGCGGCGCCCAGCTCGCCACCCGCCACCTGCTGGAGCACGGGCACGAGTACGTGGCCTGCCTCGGCGGCGTGGAGACCACCCCGGAGGTCGGCGACCCCGTCGCCGACCACGTCGAGGGCTGGCGCCGGGCGATGCTGGAATCCGGCCGCTCGATCGAGGGGCGGCTCTTCCAGGCCCCGTACAACCGCTACGACGCCTACCGCGTGGCCCTGGACGTCCTGTCCGGCCCCGACCGGCCGCCGGCCATCTTCTGCGCCACCGACGACCAGGCGATCGGCCTGCTGCGCGCGGCGCGCGAGCTGCGGATCGACGTGCCCGGGGAACTGGCCGTGGCCGGCTTCGACGACGTCAAGGAGGCGGCCCTCACGGACCCGCCCCTCACCACCATCGCCTCGGACCGCCCGGCGATGGCCCGCGCGGCGGTGGACCTCGTCCTGGACGACGGCCTCCGCGTGGCCGGCTCCCGCCGCGAACGCCTGAAGCAGTTCCCCTCGGCGCTGGTGATCCGGCGCTCCTGCGGCTGCCGCTAGCCTCCGGCGGTCAGCAGAACCCGGCTCCGGCCCGGCCCGCCCGCCGGGCTCCGCCCCGCGCCCCCCCCCGGCTGCGGCCCGGCTCCCCGGGGCTCCGCCCCGCACCCCGTACGGCGCTCCGCGCCGCGCCTCAAACGCCGGCGGGGCTGGAATTGCCCCCGGCGTTTGAGGCGCGGGGTCCGGGGCAGCGCCCCGGCAACGGCGCCGCAGGGCACGCCCAAGCGGAGCCGCGGCAGCGGGACCGCACCTGACACCCCGGCGCTTATATCCGGCATACGCGGTTCTGTCGGGCTTCTCAGGCCGGACTCAGGAAGCTCTCATCATCCGCGGCCAGAGTCATAGCCATGACCGACAGCTTCCGCCGCGAAGGCGAGTACCCGCAGGAGAGCCCGACCCGGCACGCGCCCTTCGGCGAGGACTGGCAGCGGGGCCGTGACCGGCTGGCGCAGGACGCCGGGACCGGGGCGTACCCGCCGCCGCCCTCGTACCCGCCCGCCGCGCCGGGCTGGCACGAGGCGCACCAGCCGCCGGTCATCCGCGGCGAGACGGTCCCCGACACCGGCCCCGCCGGCCCCGCCACCTCCGGCCCCGCCCACGCCGCCACCCCCGCCCCCCGCGCCAGGCGGCCCGTCGCGCTGCTGGCCGCGGTGGCCCTCGCGGCGGCAGTGGTCGGCGGTGGCACCGCGGCCGCGGTCCAGCAGCTGATGGGCCCCCAGCAGGGCACCGGCGGCGGCGTCAACGGCACGAACGTCTCGCAGTCCAGCACCGGCACCGTCTCCGGCGTTGCCGAACAGGTCAGCCCCTCCGTGGTCCGCATCGACACCGGCACGGCGTCCGGCCAGGGCACCGGTTCCGGCATCGTCCTGACCGCCGACGGCGAGATCGCCACCAACAACCACGTCGTCAGCGGCGCCACCCAGATCCAGGTGACGACGAGCGACGGCAAGAAGTACTCCGCCAAGATCGTCGGCACCGACCCCGACAAGGACCTGGCCCTGATCAAGCTCCAGGACGCCTCCGGCCTCAAGCCCGCCGAGCTCGGCGACTCCGGCAGCCTCAAGGTCGGCGAGCAGGTCGTCGCCATCGGCTCCCCCGACCGCCTCACCGGCACGGTGACCAGCGGCATCGTCTCCGCGCTGGAGCGCGAGGTGAACGTACCGAAGTCGGAGCAGCAGTCGCCCCAGCGCCAGCAGCAGGGCGGCGGCTGGCCGTTCTCGTACGGCGGTCAGCAGTTCAACGGGAACACCGGCTCGGACACGACCTCGTACAAGGCCATCCAGACGGACGCCTCCCTCAACCCCGGCAACTCCGGCGGCGCCCTCGTCAACATGAACGGCGAGATCGTGGGCATGCCCTCGGCGATCTACTCCCCCTCCAGCAGCGGCGCCGCCGCGGGCAGCGTCGGCCTGGGCTTCGCCATCCCGGTCAACACCATCAAGGCCGACCTGGACTCCCTGCGCAAGGGCGGCCCCGGCGGCGCCGGGACCGAAGGCGGCGGCTCCGGCAACAACGGCCTGAGCACCACGTACTAAGTCCGGCGGCCGTCCCCGCCGGCCCGGCGGCGCCCGCGTGCGACGCTGGGGAGGAGCTCCGCGGGAGGCCTCCCGCGGCTCCGCCGGACACGGACCGGACGACCACGAGACGACCACGACCACCCTGGGGGAGCACCCATGAATCCCGCCGAAGGCGACCAGCAGCGCGTCCTCGTCGTCGACGACGAGCCGGCCGTGCGCGAGGCCCTGCGCCGCAGCCTCGCCTTCGAGGGGTACGCCGTGCAGACCGCCGTCGACGGGCTCGACGCCCTCGACAAGGCAGCCTCGTACGCACCGGGCCTGATCGTCCTGGACATCCAGATGCCGCGCATGGACGGCCTGACGGCGGCCCGCAGGCTGCGCGCCGCCGGGAGCGTCACGCCGATCCTGATGCTGACCGCCCGCGACACCGTCGGCGACCGCGTCACCGGCCTCGACGCGGGCGCCGACGACTACCTGGTCAAGCCGTTCGAGCTGGACGAGCTCTTCGCGCGCGTCCGCGCCCTGCTGCGCCGCAGCTCCTACGCCGCCCCGCAGGCCGGCGCCGAGGGCCCCGAGGACGCCCTGACCTTCGGCGACCTGCGCATGGACCTGGCGACCCGCGAGGTCACCCGGGCGGGGCGGCTGGTGGAGCTGACCCGGACCGAGTTCACCCTGCTGGAGATGTTCCTCGCGCACCCGCGCCAGGTCCTCACCCGCGAGCAGATCCTCAAGACCGTGTGGGGCTTCGACTTCGAGCCCAGTTCCAACTCCCTGGACGTGTACGTGATGTACCTGCGCCGCAAGACCGAGGCGGGCGGCGAACCCCGCCTCGTGCACACCGTGCGCGGGGTGGGCTACGTCCTGAGGGCCGGCGAGAGCGGGCCCGAGTGAGCCCGGTCGCCCGGTTCCGCGCGCTGCCGCTGCGTTCCCGGCTCGCGCTGCTGGTCACGGTGGCGGTGGCCCTCGCGGTGGCCGCCGTGGCGGCGGTGTCCTGGGTGATGGTCCGCACCCAACTGCGCGACCAGTTGGACAGCTCCCTGCGCGCCACCAACGCGGAGGCGCAGGCCAACCAGGTGGTCCGGTCGATCGGCTGCGTCGCGGTCTCCGGCAACGCCCTGCCGGAGCGGCCCGCGAACAACCTCAGCGCCCAGGTGCAGATCGTCCTGCCGGACGGCGGCCACTGCTGGGTCGACGGCCGCAGCACCCTGCGCATCAGCGACACCGACCTGGAGGTCGCCCAGCGGCGGCGCGGCGCCGCCCTCTACGACGCGACCACCTCCGAGGGGGTCGCGGTGCGGGTCTACACCCAGCCCGCCCTGCTGGAAGGACGGGCCGCCGCGCTGTCGGTGGCCAAGCCGCTCGCCGACATCGACAAGCCGCTGTCCACGCTGGCCTGGGTACTGCTCCTGGTCTGCGGCATCGGCATCGTCGGCGCGGGCGCGGCCGGCCTGTGGGTGGCCCGGACCGGGCTGCGGCCGGTCGACGAACTCACCGGCGCCGTCGAGCACATCGCCCGCACCGAGGACCTCACCGTCCGCATCCCCGACGAGGGCGACGACGAGATCGCCCGCCTGTCGCGGTCCTTCAACTCCATGACCGCCGCGCTCGCCTCCTCCCAGGAACGGCAGGCCCAGCTCATCGCGGACGCCGGGCACGAGCTGCGCACCCCGCTGACCTCGCTCCGTACGAACATCGAGCTGCTGGCGCGCAGCGAGGACACCGGCCGGGCCATTCCGCCCGAGGACCGCAAGGAGCTGCTGGCCTCGGTGAAGGCGCAGATGACGGAGCTCGCCGCGCTGATCGGGGACCTCCAGGAGCTGTCCCGGCCGGACGCGGTGTCCCCCGGTCCGCTCCAGGTGGTGGCCCTGCACGAGATCGCCGGCGCCGCGCTGTCGCGGGCCCGGCTGCGCGGTCCGGAGCTCCGCTTCCGCTCGGACCTGGAGCCCTGGTACGTACGCGGCGAGGCGGCCGCGCTGGAGCGGGCGGTGGTCAACGTCCTGGACAACGCGGTCAAGTTCAGCCCGCCGGGCGGCGAGGTCGCGGTGACGCTGCGGGCGGGCGAACTGACCGTACGGGACCACGGGCCGGGCATCCCGGCCGAGGACCTGCCGCACGTCTTCGAGCGGTTCTGGCGCTCCCCGTCGGCCCGCGCCCTGCCCGGCAGCGGGCTGGGGCTGTCGATCGTGGCCCGTACGGCTGCCCGTACGGGCGGCAGCGCCGAGCTGCGGGCGGCGGCCGACGGCGGCCCGGGCACGGAGGCGTTGCTCCGCATCCCGGGGGCGCCGACCCCGCCGCCGGCCGGCCCGTCAGTTGTGCCGGATCAGTGAGGCGACCAGTCCGGAGCGGGTGTTCGGGAAGTCCATCGGGACGATGCCGAGCCCGGTCCGGCCGGCCATTTCCCCGCCGTCGACGAAACCGTGCACCTGCGGGTTGAGGCGGTCGGAGTTCCAGCGCGGCGGCATGTAGGCCGCGGTGCTCGTGTAGTTCACGAAGAGCTTGCCGGGCTGCTGGACGGCCTTGCGGAAGTGGTTCTCGATCCTGCCGCGCTTGGCGAAGGGCTCGGCGTTCCAGTCGTCCTGGATGTCGAAGACGTTGCTGTCGCCGTAGCGCAGGCCGGGCAGGCCGCCGTTGTCGGCGAGCAGGACCACCTTGCCGCGGGCCTGCCCGAGGGAGGGCAGGGTGTCGGCGATCCGGAACAGCGATCGCCAGCCCCGGTTGTCGAGGTAGTCGTCGAAGACGGCGCGGAAGGTCGCGTCGCTGTCGGTGGAGTACTCCTGCTTGAGCCGCATCAGGACGGTCTCGGAGGGCCGTGCGGTGAGGAAGTTCCGGCAGGCGACGAGCACGTCGCCGAACATCAGGTTCTGGTAGAAGGAGCCGTGGTGGATCGCGAACGATCCGCCCGTCACCCGGCAGCGGACGTCCAGGAAGCGGATCCCGGAGTCCAGCTGTTCGGCGATCGAGGTGTTCTGGCAGGCCACGTAGAGCCCGCCGTGGCGGGCGCCCGCGTCGTGGGTGCCGGGGATGGTCATCCGCTGGAGGGCGGTGGAGTCGGCCAGGCCAGCCATCCAGTCCTGGGTGCCGAGCGTGCGGGCGGCGGCCGGGGCCGCTCCGGCCAGTCCGACGGCGGCCGTGGCCGCCAGTGCCCCCGCCCCGGTGAGGAATGCCCGCCGGTCCAGTGCCATGCCCATGCCCGCCCCTTTGCCGACCCAGTGGTGGGACCGGATTATGGCGTGCGGAACCAGCCTTTACTACCCGTCGGTAAGGCCTACTTCTCCAGCAACTCGGCGATGGCGCGCAGCCCTTGGGCGATTTCCCGCCCGTCCGGCGCGTGCTCCGGGTCGGTCAGGCACTGCACCATCACCCCGGCCAGCAGGGCGATGTGCACCGACCCGAGGGACCGTACGTCCTCCTCGGCGACGGCCTCCTCGGACACCCCGCGCAGCTGCGCCGCAGCCATCCGCCGGGACCCGCGCTGACCCTCGGCCAGGATCGCGAGCAGTTCGGGCGAGGACTGGGCGTGCACGAAGGCCTCGACGGAGGCGGTCCACAGCCAGCGCGTCTCGCCGAAGTCCTGGATCTTGCGGTCCCACATGTCGGCGTAGCGCGCCTCGGCGCTGTCGCCCTGCCCGGCGAGGCGCCCGGCCCCGGCGGCCCACTCGTCCATGGCGGCGAACAGGGCCTGGTTCAGCAGGGCCTCGCGGGAGCCGAAGTGGTAGCCGATCGCGGCCATGCTCACCGATGCCGCGGAGGCGATGTCGCGCACGGTCGTGCGCAGGTACCCCTTCTCCTCCAGGCAGCGGCGCGCCCCGGCCAGCAGGTCCTCACGATTTCCCATGCCGGGATCGTATCCGCGTCATCCCTTTTGGGCGCTCGCCCAAGACAAACGTATTGCGCGCTTGCCCAAATCCTGGCAGGCTTCCCCACGAAGGCAGACCGGCGGACCGGCAGACAGGCGGACCGGGGAGCCCCGGAGGCCCTCGAAGCCGGACCACACGACACGGGGAGACGAAGAACCATGCGCCACGAGCTGAAGATCGACGACCGCACCCTGTCCTACGTGGACTTCGGCGGCCCCGGCCGCCCGCTGCTCGCCCTCCACGGCGGTCTCTCCGAAGGCGCCCACTACGCCGACCTGGCCGCCTCCCTCGGCGACGCGTGGCGGGTCATCGCCCCCGACCAGCGCGGCCACGGCGACTCCGACCGCACCACCGAGTACAGCCGCGAGGGCTACGTCTCCGACGCCGTCGCCCTGCTGGAGCACCTCGGCCTCACCGGCCCGCTGCCCGTCCTCGGCTTCTCCCTCGGCGGGATCAACGCCTACCACCTGGCCGCCACCCGGCCCGACCTGGTCTCCGCGATGATCAACGTCGACTCCCCGGTGGAGCGCGCCGAGGGCCCGAGCCCCTTCGAATTCCTCCGCCGCCTGCCCTACACCGCGCCCACCCGCGAGCAGCTCGTCGCCGCCTGCGGCCCCTGGGGCGAGTCGGTCGCACCCGCCCTGCGCCCGCTCCCCGACGGCAGCGGGTGGCGGCTGCCGTTCCACCCCCAGGACACCCTGGACACCATCGCCGAGTTCCGCGCCTCCCAGTGGGACGTCTGGACCGCGAGCCGCTGCCCGGCCCTGCTGATCCACGGCAGGCGCAGCCAGGCGCTCCCGCAGGAGCAGGCCGACGCGATGGTCTCCCGGCGGCCCGGGACCTCGTACACCGGTCTCGACACCGAGCACTTCGTCCCCTTCCAGGACCCGAAGGGCTTCACCGAGGCCGTGGCCGCCTTCCTCGCGACCCTCTAGGAACGCCGGTCCCGGGAACGCCGGAGGGGCGGCGGGCCACAGGGCCCGCCGCCCCTCCGGGCGCGCTGTGCGCGGGTGTTACTTGATGACGGTGATCCGGTTCGCCGCCGGCGGCGCGATCGGCGCCTGCTCCGAGGAGTTGTTCGTCAGGTAGGCGTTGAAGCAGTCCAGGTCGGACGCGCCCACCAGCTTGTTCTTGTGCTCCTTCAGGACGGTGAAGCCGTCGCCGCCGCCCGCGAGGAACTCGTTCATCGCGACCCGGTAGGTCTTGGCGGGGTCGATCGCCGCGCCGTTCAGCTTCACCGAGTCCACGACGATGCGGTCCGCGCCCGTCTTCGTCATGTCCAGGGTGTACGTGAAGCCCTTCGACACCTGGAGGATCTTCGGGCTCGTCCCGTTGACCGGCCCGCTGACCTGCTGCTGGAGCGCGGTGATCAGCTGCGCGCCGGTCAGGTCCACGATGTTCATCATGTTGGTGAACGGCTGGACCGTGAAGGACTCGCCGTACGTCACCACGCCGTCGCCCTCGCCACCCGAGGCCTTGTACGCGAGGTCCGAACGGATGCCGCCCGGGTTCATGACGGCCAGCTGCGCGCCACCCTTGTCGGCCGGGGCCAGCGCCTCCAGCTGCGCGTCGGCGATCAGGTCACCGAGCGGCTTCTCCGGCGCGTCCGAGCCGCGGCCCGGGATGTCGGCCGAGATGAAGCCCTGCGGACGGTTGGCGATCGGGGCGGCGAGGGCGTTCCAGCGCTGGATCAGCTCGGTCATGTCCGGGGCCTTGGGCTGGTCCCGGGTGACGACCTTGTTGACCGGCTTCGGCGAGGCGACCGGCGTACGGACGATGTCCTTGGTCTGCCGGTCGTAGGTCAGCGTGGTGTCCGTGTACAGGCGGCCGATGGAGGCGGCCGAGGTGACCGTACGCGGGTTGCCCGCCGGGTCGGGGATGTTGCAGGCGTACGCCTGGTGCGTGTGGCCCGTCACCAGCGCGTCGACCTTGGCGTCCACGTTCTTGGCGATGTCCACGATGGCACCGGAGATGCCCGCGCCCGCACCGGGGACGTCGCAGTCGTAGTTGTACGCGCCGCTCGCGGGCAGACCGCCCTCGTGGATCAGCGCGACGATCGACTTCACGCCCTGCTTGTTCAGCTCGGCGGCGTACTTGTTGATCGTCTCGATCTCGTCGCCGAACTTCAGGCCCTTGACGCCCTCGGCCGTCACGACGTCCGGCGTGCCCTCCAGGGTGACGCCGATGAAGCCGATCTTCACGTCCCCCTTCTTCCAGACGAAGGTGGGCGACATCAGCGGACGCTTGGTCTTCTCGTCCGTCACGTTCGCGGCGAGGTACTGGAACTCGGAGCCCGTGAACTCCTTGCCGGGCTCGAAGCAGCCCTCGACCGGGTGGCAGCCGCCGTACGCCATGCGGCGCAGCTCGGCCCGGCCCTCGTCGAACTCGTGGTTGCCGACGCTGGAGACGTCCAGGTCCAGCTTGTTCAGCGCCTCGATGCTCGGCTCGTCGTGGAAGAGCCCGGACAGCATCGGGCTGCCGCCGATCATGTCACCGGCGGCGGCGGTGACGGAGTACTCGTGGCCCTTGCGGGCCTCGCGCAGGCTGGTCGCGAGGTACTCGACCCCGCCCGCGGGTATGGCCTTGGTGGTGCCGTCTGCCTGACGCTCGGTCACGTTGCCGGAGGAGCCCTGCGGGGGCTCGAGCGTGCCGTGGAAGTCGTTGATCGACAGCATCTGCACATCGACGGTGCGGCTCTTGCCCGCACCGCCACCACTCGCGGCCCCGGCCGGCAGTGCGGCGGCGACCATCGCCCCGGCCCCGGCCGTGGCGGCGATGGCAGTGAGGGTCAACCGGCGGACTCGGCGGTGCCGTTGTGGCGTCGCTGACATTTAATCCCCTTTGTGGACAGCGATACAGCTTGGGAGGTCCGCCGAAGCCTATGGTCAACGCGCGTAGCACGACAGGGGGTATCGGGTATCGAGGTGGTTACGCACAGAAGACGGACCGACGCCCGGTCCGCACTCCACGGCGCGCCCGTCGCGGTCGTAGGCTCGTGTCATGACTGACGCAGCAGCGGCCCTGGAGCCGGGACGGCAGATTGAGACCCTCGAGGAACTGACGGAGGAGCAGGCCGACGCCGTACTCGCCCTGATCGAGGACGCGGCGCGTACCGACGGCACCACCGCCGTGTCCGAACAGGGCCGGCTCCAGCTGCGCGGCGGCCCGCGCGAGGGCATCCGGCACTTCCTGCTCACCGTCGGCGGCCGGCTCGTCGGATACGGACAACTGGAGGACACCGACCCGGTGGAGGCCCCCGCCGCCGAGCTCCTCGTCCACCCCGCGCTGCGCGGGCGCGGCCACGGGCGGGCGCTGGGCACGGCCCTGCTGGCCGCCTCCGGCAAGCGGATCCGGGTGTGGGCCCACGGCGGCAAGTCGGCCGCCCGGCACCTTGCGCAGGTGCTCGGCCTGACCCTCTTCCGCGAGCTGCGGCAGCTGCGCCGCCCGCTGTCCGGGGGTGACCCGCTGCCCGAGCCGGTGCTCCCGCCGGGGGTGACCGTACGGACCTTCGTACCCGGCGCCGACGACGCGGCCTGGCTCGCGGCGAACGCGGCCGCCTTCGCCCACCACCCCGAGCAGGGGGCGCTGACGCAGCGGGACCTGAACGACCGGATCGCGCAGCCCTGGTTCGACTCCAAGGGCTTCTTCCTCGCCGAGCGGGAGGGCGAGATCATCGGCTTCCACTGGACCAAGGTCCACGCGGAGCAGCGGCTCGGCGAGGTCTACGTGGTCGGCGTCCGCCCCGGCGCCCAGGGGGGCGGCCTCGGCAAGGCCCTCACCGCGATCGGCCTGCGCCACCTGGCCGCGCAGGGCCTGCCCACCGCGATGCTCTACGTGGACGCCGACAACCCGGCGGCCCTCGCCGTCTACGCGGGCCTCGGCTTCACCACCCACGAGGTCGACCTGATGTACCGCACGGAAAGCTGACCCTTCCCCTGCCGGGGGCCGCTTCCCTGGGCGGGGCCGGTCCCCTGGCGGGGCCGGTCCCCTGGCGGGGCCGGTCCCCTGGCGGGGCCGGTCCCCTGGCGGGGCCGGTCCCCTGGCGGGGCCGGTCCCCTGGCGGGGCCTGCTCGGGGTTGGCCTGTCCCCGGCGGCCCGTTCCCCTGGCAGGGCCGGTTCCCTGGCAGGGCCTGCTCGGGGTTTACCTGTCCCTGGCGGGGCCTGGTCGGCTGCGCCAGGCCTCGACGTTGTGCGGTTCGGCTTTGCCGGGGCCTGGTCGGTGGGGTCGGTCCGCGGTGCCCCTCCGGGCTGTCTCCTCGGCTCGCGCACTGAGCCCCCGCTACGCAAGTGGGACCCAGGTTGCGCGCTCGTCCTG
>NZ_JBEZMA010000043.1:0-62512 GCF_040652415.1 Streptomyces sp. NPDC048255 | reverse complement strand
TCCCCGCAGGACGAGCGCGCAACCTGGGCCGAGGGGGCGTAGCGGGGGCTCAGTGCGCGAGCCGAGGAGACAGCCCGGAGGGGCACCGCGGACCGGCTCCCACCGACCAGGCTCCGGCAAAGCCGAACCGCACACAGCCGGCCCGCCCGCAGGGCAGGTGGCCGAGGAGACAGCCCGGAGGGGCACCGCGGACCGGCTCCCACCGACCAGGCCCCGGCAAGCCGAACCGCACACAGCCGGCCCGCCCGCAGGGCAGGTGGCCGAGGAGACAGCCCGGAGGGGCACCGCGGACCGGCCAAACCGACCAGGCTCCGCTGGAACGGGCCCACCCCGGGCCGAAGCCAAATCCAGCCCCGCCGGCGTTTGAGGCGCGGGGTCTGGGGCGGCGCCCCAGGGAAGAACGACGACACCTTCGGCGGCGAGAATTGGCACTCCGCTTGACCGAGTGCTAATCGCCGGAATAGTGTCGCACCTGGCACTCGCCCCGGGTGAGTGCCAACACAGCGACAGGCAGGTCCGGCACCCGCGACGACGGATCGACCTGGTCGCCACCTCAGACAGTTAACCCCGGATCTCCGAAGGGGGAGGTCGGATCGTGACGACCGCCAGCTCCAAGGTTGCCATCAAGCCGCTTGAGGACCGCATTGTGGTCCAGCCGCTCGACGCCGAGCAGACCACGGCCTCCGGCCTGGTCATCCCGGACACCGCGAAGGAGAAGCCCCAGGAGGGCGTCGTCCTCGCCGTGGGCCCGGGTCGCTTCGAGGACGGCCAGCGTCTCCCGCTGGACGTCAGCGTCGGCGACGTCGTGCTGTACAGCAAGTACGGCGGCACCGAAGTGAAGTACAGCGGCGAGGAGTACCTCGTCCTCTCGGCTCGCGACGTGCTCGCGATCGTCGAGAAGTAATTCGCTTCAAGTTTTGATTTGAGCTGCGCCCCTGGTCACCCTGCTGATGCCGGGCGGCGAGGGGCGTAGTTCGTTCCAGGCGGTGGCGGTCGCGGTGAGCGGCCGATCGCAACGAGAGGACTGAACCGCTCCCATGCCGAAGATTCTGAAGTTCGACGAGGACGCCCGTCGCGCCCTCGAGCGCGGCGTCAACAAGCTTGCCGACACGGTCAAGGTGACGATCGGCCCCAAGGGCCGCAACGTCGTCATCGACAAGAAGTTCGGCGCCCCCACCATCACCAACGACGGTGTCACCATCGCCCGCGAGGTCGAGCTGGACGACCCGTACGAGAACCTGGGCGCGCAGCTCGTGAAGGAGGTGGCGACCAAGACCAACGACATCGCGGGTGACGGCACCACCACCGCCACCGTGCTGGCCCAGGCGCTGGTCCGCGAGGGTCTGCGCAACGTCGCCGCCGGCGCTTCCCCGGCCGCCCTGAAGAAGGGCATCGACGCCGCGGTCAAGGCCGTGTCCGAGGAGCTCCTCGCGACCGCCCGCCCGATCGAGGACAAGTCCGACATCGCCGCCGTGGCCGCGCTCTCCGCGCAGGACCAGCAGGTCGGCGAGCTCATCGCCGAGGCGATGGACAAGGTCGGCAAGGACGGTGTCATCACCGTCGAGGAGTCCAACACCTTCGGCCTGGAGCTGGAGTTCACCGAGGGCATGGCCTTCGACAAGGGCTACCTCTCCCCGTACATGGTCTCCGACCAGGAGCGTATGGAGGCCGTCCTCGACGACCCGTACATCCTGATCAACCAGGGCAAGATCTCCTCCATCCAGGACCTCCTGCCGCTGCTCGAGAAGGTCATCCAGGCCGGCGCGTCCAAGCCGCTGCTGATCATCGCCGAGGACGTCGAGGGCGAGGCGCTCTCCACCCTCGTCGTCAACAAGATCCGCGGCACCTTCAACGCGGTCGCCGTCAAGGCCCCCGGCTTCGGTGACCGTCGCAAGGCGATGCTCCAGGACATGGCCACCCTCACCGGTGCCACCGTCATCGCCGAGGAGGTCGGCCTCAAGCTCGACCAGGCCGGTCTGGACGTACTGGGTTCCGCCCGCCGCGTCACGATCTCCAAGGACGACACGACCATCGTCGACGGTGGCGGCAGCCACGAGGAAGTCACCGGTCGCGTCAACCAGATCAAGGCCGAGATCGAGTCCACCGACTCGGACTGGGACCGCGAGAAGCTGCAGGAGCGCCTGGCGAAGCTCGCCGGCGGCGTCTGCGTCATCAAGGTCGGCGCCGCCACCGAGGTGGAGCTCAAGGAGAAGAAGCACCGTCTCGAGGACGCCATCTCGGCGACCCGCGCCGCGGTCGAGGAGGGCATCGTCTCCGGCGGTGGCTCCGCGCTCGTCCACGCCGTCAAGGTCCTCGAGGGCAACCTCGGCCTGGCCGGCGACGAGGCCACCGGTGTCGCGGTCGTGCGCCGCGCCGCCGTCGAGCCGCTGCGCTGGATCGCCGAGAACGCCGGTCTCGAGGGTTACGTCATCACCTCGAAGGTCGCCGAGCTCGACAAGGGCCAGGGCTTCAACGCCGCCACCGGCGAGTACGGCGACCTGGTCAAGGCCGGCGTCATCGACCCGGTGAAGGTCACCCGTTCCGCGCTGGAGAACGCCGCCTCCATCGCCTCCCTGCTGCTCACGACCGAGACCCTGGTCGTCGAGAAGCCGGCGGAGGAAGAGGGCGACGCCGGTCACGGCCACGGTCACGGCCACAGCCACTGATCGCGCACCACGCTTGGAAGGCCCCGTTCCGCATCTGCGGAACGGGGCCTTCCCCGTTCACGTGCTCAGGACCCGGACATGCCCATCTCGCGCATGAGGCGTCCGATGTCGTACTGCCACCAGGCTTCGGTTATCTCGCCGTCCGTACAGCGGAAGGTGGTGCTGCCGAGGATGTCGTAGGTCTTCCCGGTGGGAGCGACTCCCATGAACTCTCCCTTGTGGGTGCCGTGCCAGGTCCACACGGTGGTGACGAAGTCGCCCTCGGCCAGCTGGGCCGTGATGTCGAAGGTCATGTCGAAGGCCCCGCGCCACATCTGCGCGTCCTCGCGCATGACGTCCCGCCCGATGACGGTGGACTCCTCCTTGCTGACGTCGTGGTCGATGTAGTTCGTCGCGAAGCACTCGTCGACGAGCGCCATGTTGCCCTTCTGGAGGATCTCCTCGAACACCCGGTTCGCGAGCATCTTGTTGAGGTTCTCGTCGCGGACGACGTCCAGGTTGGTGAAGGTCGGCATCCCCTCGCACAGCGCCACCATCTCCCGGAACATCTTGTCCGTCTCCGGGAGATGAGAGTTCTTCATGGCGTCTTCGTACGAGGGGAATTCGACCACGTCCACGTAGTGGTTCTCGTTCTCGCGGTCCTTGCCCACGATGCTGTGGGTGACGGTGCGCTTGCCCTGGCTCTGCGAGACGTACCGGTCGAGCAGCTGGTTGAGGTCGTCCTGCCGACTGGTCTTGTAATCGATTATCTGTACGAATGTCATGGCGTCTCCCGGACTGGATGGGACATGTCCAGTTTAGGGAGATATCGCCCGTTCAGCGGGTTTACCGGCGGGTTACCGGGGCCCGTACTTGCGGCCCGTACGGGAGGACACCCCGCCCAGCAGCCCGCGCGGCGCCAGCTTCACCACGCCCATCAGCGCCTTGTACCGCGGGTCCGGGATCGACACGGTCCTGCCCCGCGCCAGGTCGGCCAGGGCCGCGGCCACCAGCTTGTCGGCGTCCAGCCACAGCCAGCTAGGGATGTTGTCGGTGCCCATGCCCGCACGCTGGTGGAACTCAGTGCGCACGAAGCCCGGGCACAGCGCCATCAGCCGCACGCCGGAATCCGCGAGGTCCCTCGCCGCGCCCTGGGTGAACTGGACGACCCAGGCCTTGCTCGCCCCGTACGTGCCGCGCGGTACGAACGCCGCGACCGAGGCCACGTTGATCACGCCGCCCCGGCCCCGCTCGCGCATCGAGGAGGTGGCCGCCGAGGTCAGCCGCAGCACCGCCTCGACGTGCACCTTGACCATGGCGAGCTCGTCGGCCATCGAGACCTCGAGGTAACGGCCCTTGTTGCCGAAGCCCGCGTTGTTGACCAGCAGGTCCACGGGGTGCGTACGGTCGCCCAGGCGGTGCTCGACCGCCTGGATGCCCTCGTCGGAGGAGAGGTCGGCGGCCAGTACCTCGGCCTCGATGCCGTGCCGGTCGTGCAGTTCGGTGGCCTGCTCGCCGAGCCGCTTCGTATCGCGTGCCACCAGCACCAGATTGTGGCCCTGGGCGGCGAGCCGCCGGGCGAAGGCGGCGCCGATGCCCGCCGTGGATCCCGTAATCAACGCAGTCGTCATAGGCGCAACCTAGCTTCCCCGGCTGCCGGCTCTACTGCGGGCCGGACTTCGCCCCGTACTTCTCCACGTACCGGCGTACGGTCTCGTGCGCCGCGGGCTCCATCGCCTCGCCCGCCGCGAGCGTGCGCGGGAGCAGGGCGCGTTCGGTGGTGAAGGCGCGGAACCAGAGCTCCACCGTCACGTCGTGGTCCGGCCGGTGGACGACCTCGATGGGGTCGCCGGGGGAGACCGAGCCCTCCTGGATCACCCGGAGGTACGCGCCCGGGCGGGCCTGCGCGGTGAACCGCTTGACCCAGGCGGGCTCTTCGAGGACCCCCTGGAAGGTCCGGCACGGAATGCGGGCGGAGGCCACTTCGAGGACGAGGTCCGTGCCGACGCGCCAGCGGTCGCCCAGGCGCGCGGTGTTCAGGTCGATGCCGGAGGTGGTGAAGTTCTCGCCGAAGATCCCGTCGGGCAGTTCGCGGTCCAGCTCGCGCTCCCACAGGTCGAGGTCCTCGCGCGCGTACGCGTAGACCGCCTGGTGGTCGCCGCCGTGATGGCGCCGGTCGCACACGCTGTCGCCCTCCAGGCCGCTGCCGAGGCCGGTGGCCTTGGGGCCGGGGGCGAAGACGCGGACCGGACCGGGGACGGGGCGCTTGCCGATGCCGGTCACGCCGGTGTCGGCGTAGTCGACGGGGGTGGCGCGGCCGAGGTTCACGGAGATCAGATGGGTGGTGCCCTTGGTCATGGAGGACACGCTAGCCGAGCTGCCCCAAAGGGGCACATGGGTATTGACGCTCCAGTCAAAGCAGGCCTTATGCTCGAAGGGTGATCGAGGCACGTCATCTCCGGGTTCTGCGCGCTGTCGCCGGGACCGGGTCCTTCTCCGCCGCCGCCCGTGAGCTCGGCTGCACCCAGCCGGCCGTCTCCCAGCAGATGAAGGCGCTGGAGCAGTCGGCCGGCACCCCGCTGCTCATCCGCACCGGCCGCGAAATGCGGCTGACCCAGGCCGGTGAGGCCCTGGTCCGCCACGCCGCCGGGATCCTGGCCGGGCTGACCGCCGCCGAGGAGGAGGTCGCGGCCATCGCCGGGCTGCGCGCGGGCCGCGTCCGGCTGGTGTCCTTCCCCAGCGGCAGCTCCACGCTGGTGCCGACCGCGCTCGCGGCGATGCGCGCCGAGCACCCGGGGACGCGCATCTCCCTGGTCGAGGCCGAACCGCCGCGCTCGGTGGAGATGCTGCGCGAGGGCGACTGCGATCTGGCGCTGGCCTTCCGCTACGGGGGCTCCTCCGGGTCCGCCGCCGAGTGGGAGGACCTCGTGGTGCGGCCGCTGCTGACGGACCGGCTCGTCGGGCTGGTCCCCGAAGGGCATCCGCTGGCCGGGGCCGAACGGGTGGGCATGGCGGAGCTGGCGCAGGAGCCCTGGATCGCGGGCTGCCCGCGCTGCCGCCGCCATCTGGTGGAGGTGTGCGAGGGGGCGGGTTTCACCCCGCGCATCGACTTCGCCACCGACGACTATCCGGCGGTGGTGGGGCTGGTGGGCGCGGGGCTGGGCGTCGCGGTGCTGCCGGAGCTCGCGGTGGAGTCCGTACGGGCCAAGGGCGTGAGCACCTTGGTGGTGGAACCGGCCGTCGAGCGGGAGGTCGTGGCGCTGACCCTGCCCGACCTGGCCCGGGTGCCGGCCGTGGCTGCGACCCTGGCCGAGCTGGAGCGGGCCGCCGCGCGCTGACGGGGCCGCCGCGCGCTGACCGGGCGGCCGCCGCGCGGCTGAGCACACCCCGGGCAGGGGCGCACCTCCGACGACGGCCGGGGGCGTACGGCCGTACGGGTGCGGTCGGCGCCGGCGCGGCACGCCCGGGCAGCCGGGAGCTGCTGCCCGCCCGGGTGTGCCGGGGTCGGGAGAAACGTTCCTTCGGGCGTTTCCGGCGGCCCTCAGTGCGGAGCGATCGGTCCGATCGTGCTGGATGCGGGGATCAGGCGGTGGCGGGCTCGGCCCATCAGCTCCTCGCGTTCGTCCTCGGTCAGGCCGCCCCACACCCCGTAGGGCTCACGGACGGCGAGTGCGTGCGCGGCACATTCCGCGCGCACCGGGCATCGCATGCAGACCTCTTTAGCCGAGGCCTCGCGCGCACTCCTGGCCGCGCCCCGCTCGCCTTCCGGGTGGAAGAAGAGGGAGCTGTCGACTCCTCGGCAGGCAGCCAGCAGCTGCCAGTCCCAGAGGTCGGCGTTCGGTCCGGGGAGGCGGGAGAAATCTGCCATTGGTAGTCCTCTTGGTGCCGGTACTGAGGCGGATACGGTCCATGTCTCCACACCTACTGTCGTAGTAGATGTAAATATGACTCATTGGGAATCTAGCCTCAGACACATGCCAAACGGAAGGAAAGCCGCCAAATAGGGCATAGCTCCAGATGGAGGACACGCGGGTGGTGGTGTCCGCGTCGTGATCGCTTCCTCACGTAGAGTGCCGAAGGTGTCCGTCCGACCCGTAACTCTTTCGAGTGACCATCGTTGAGAGTGCGAAGGCGGTTGAACCAAGAAGTTCTCGGACAGGTGTCCGGGGACATCGACCGCACAGGTGACGATACGTACCAGCCTGGAGGCTCAAGGTGACGCGCATCAGCAGCTGCGGAGGGCGGTCATGACATCCGTCCTCGTCTGCGACGACTCCCCGCTTGCCCGAGAGGCGCTCCGCCGCGCGGTTGCCACCGTGCCCGGCGTCGAGCGTGTGACGACGGCTGCCAACGGCGAGGAAGTCCTCCGCCGCTGGGGTGCCGACCGCTCCGACCTGATTCTGATGGATGTACGGATGCCCGGACTCGGCGGTGTCGAGACGGTCCGCCGTCTCCTCTCGGCCGACCCCGGCGCCCGCATCATCATGCTGACGGTCGCCGAGGACCTGGACGGCGTGGCCCTCGCGGTCGCCGCCGGAGCCCGGGGCTATCTGCACAAGGACGCCTCGCGCGCCGAACTGCGGGCCACGGTCACCCAGGCCCTCGCCGACCCGACCTGGCGACTGGCCCCGCGCCGGCTCCGCTCGGCCGAGATGGGCGCCGCGCCCACGCTCACCGCGCGAGAGATCCAGGTGCTGGAGGGCATGAGCCACGGCCGGTCCAACGCGGAGATCGGGCGCGAGCTCTTCCTCTCCGAGGACACGGTCAAGACCCACGCCCGCCGGCTGTTCAAGAAGCTCGGCGCCTCCGACCGGGCGCACGCCGTGGCACTCGGCTTCCGCTGGGGCCTCGTCCGCTGACCCCCGGGTCACGGCCCGGTCCGCCGCAGACCGCGAGGCCGACGGCCGGCTGCTGAGAGCGGTCCCGTCCGCCTGGGGCGGACGGGGCGGCAGCACCACCTCTCCCCCCGGCTGCCGCCGGGGCGTCCCGGCGGTGCCCCTCCGCCCGGAGGCGGCGGCGCGCCCGGCCCCGTACGGCGGGCGCGGTCCTGTCGGTCCTACCCGGTGCGCACCCGGGGATCGGCGGGGCACAATCCAGGGGACGTGTCGCTTCGTGCGCGATGCCGCATCCTTGAGGGTGTGCCGCATTCTTGGAGATGTGGAGTCCTCGGGGAACCCTCGGGGACCATTCGGCCGAGCGGGGAGGGGAGGGCGCACATCATGAGTTCCGGCGCACCCGCTCATAACGCTTCGATGCACAACGCGGGCCACGGTGCCACGGATCCTCCGGCGCCAAGGCACCATGGATTGATGCGCGACGACGAGGCCCAGGGGTCCCCCGCGGCCACAGGCCCCACCGGCGCCGCCAAAGGCGGCGGTGCCGGGCCTGTCAGTGCGCTCGTACGCCGTGCGGTGGAGGGCGACGAACAGGCCACGCACGACCTGCTCGCCTTCGTGCACCCGCTGGCCATCCGCTACTGCCGCACCCGGCTGTCGCGGCTCCCCGGTGACGCTCGTCACTTCGTGGAGGACCTGGCGCAGGAGGTCTGCGTCGCCGTGCTGATGGCCCTGCCGCGCTACCGCGACACCGGCCGGCCCTTCGAGGCCTTCGTCTTCGCCATCGCCGCGCACAAGGTCGCCGACCTGCAACGGGCCGCCATGCGCCACCCCGGCAGCACGGCCGTGCCCTCCGACGAGATGCCGGAGCGTCCCGACGACTCGCTCGGCCCGGAAGAGCGGGCGCTGCTCAGCAGCGACGCCGCCTGGGCCAAGAAGCTGCTGGCCAACCTCCCGGAGAACCAGCGCGAGCTCCTCGTCCTGCGGGTGGCGGTCGGGCTGACGGCCGAGGAGACCGGACAGATGCTCGGCATGTCCCCGGGAGCGGTGCGGGTGGCCCAGCACCGCGCGCTCAGCAGGCTGAGGGCGCTCGCGGAGCAGTAGGAGGCCGAACGGTCGCATGCCTCGTAGGAACCAACGAATCTTCCGGTCGATCTTCATCGTGGAATGAGACGCGTCGGGATCCCGTTAGCATGGACATCCGCGCTGAGCAAGACCATTTGGGAAGGTGTCATGACCGCCGACGGAGTGCCCGACAAATTCGCCACGCTCGGACTGACCTACGACGACGTGTTGCTGCTGCCGGGCGCGTCGGACATGTCGCCTGACGCGATCGACACCTCCTCCCTCATCTCGCGCAACGTCCGGGTGAACGTTCCGCTGCTGTCGGCCGCCATGGACAAGGTCACCGAGGCCCGCATGGCCATCGCGATGGCCCGTCAGGGCGGCGTCGGCGTCCTGCACCGCAACCTCTCCATCGCCGACCAGGCCAACCAGGTGGACCTGGTCAAGCGCTCCGAGTCCGGCATGGTCACCGACCCGATCACCGTGCACCCGGACGCGACGCTGCGCGAGGCGGACGAGCTCTGCGCGAAGTTCCGCATCTCCGGCGTCCCGGTCACCGACCCGGCGGGCAAGCTCCTCGGCATCGTCACCAACCGCGACATGGCCTTCGAGTCGGACCGCAGCCGCCAGGTGCGCGAGGTCATGACCCCGATGCCGCTGGTCACGGGCAAGGTCGGGATCTCCGGTGTGGACGCCATGGAGCTGCTGCGCCGCCACAAGATCGAGAAGCTTCCGCTGGTCGACGACGCGGGCATCCTCAAGGGCCTCATCACCGTCAAGGACTTCGTCAAGGCCGAGAAGTACCCGAACGCGGCCAAGGACAAGGACGGCCGGCTGCTGGTCGGCGCGGCCGTCGGCGTCGCCGGTGACGCGTACGAGCGCGCCCAGGCCCTGATCGAGGCCGGTGCCGACTTCATCGTCGTCGACACCGCCCACGGCCACTCCCGCCTGGTCGGCGACATGGTCGCCAAGATCAAGTCGAACTCCGGCGTCGACGTCATCGGCGGCAACGTCGCCACCCGCGACGGCGCCCAGGCGCTCATCGACGCCGGCTGCGACGGCATCAAGGTCGGCGTGGGCCCCGGCTCCATCTGCACCACCCGCGTCGTCGCCGGCATCGGCGTCCCGCAGGTCACCGCGATCTACGAGGCCTCCCTCGCCGCCAAGGCGGCCGGCGTCCCGGTCATCGGCGACGGCGGTCTCCAGTACTCCGGCGACATCGCCAAGGCCCTGGTCGCCGGAGCCGACACGGTGATGCTCGGCTCGCTGCTCGCGGGCTGCGAGGAGTCCCCGGGCGAGCTGCTGTTCATCAACGGCAAGCAGTTCAAGTCCTACCGAGGCATGGGTTCGCTCGGCGCGATGCAGTCCCGCGGCGACCAGCGCTCCTTCTCCAAGGACCGGTACTTCCAGGAGGGCGTGGGCGGCGACGACAAGCTCATCCCCGAGGGCATCGAGGGCCAGGTGCCCTACCGCGGCCCGCTCTCGGCGGTCGTGCACCAGCTCGTCGGCGGTCTGCGCCAGTCGATGTTCTACGTCGGCGGCCGCACCGTCCCCGAGCTGCAGGACCGGGGACGCTTCGTGCGGATCACCTCGGCGGGCCTCAAGGAGAGCCACCCGCACGACATCCAGATGACGGTCGAGGCACCGAACTACTCCCGTAAGGGGTAGCAGGCGTCAGCGCAGGAGGCGGGTCCGGGTTTCCGGGCCCGCCTCTCGCCGTTGCCGGGGGCGCTCTGCCCCCGGACCCCCGCGCCTCGAACGCCGGCGGGGCTGCAATCGTGTCCGTACGGCGGTCATCGGAACGCGGGCCCCCGGCGTTCGGGGATACTGGACGGGCAGACCCAGAGGAAAGGCCACCACACGTGACTGAGATCGAGATCGGGCGCGGCAAGCGCGGCCGCAGGGCGTACGCGTTCGACGACATCGCCATCGTCCCGAGCCGGCGGACCCGGGACCCGAAGGAGGTCTCGATCGCCTGGCAGATCGACGCGTACCGCTTCGAGCTCCCCTTCCTGGCCGCCCCCATGGACTCGGTCGTCTCCCCGCAGACCGCGATCCGCATCGGCGAGCTCGGCGGCCTCGGCGTGCTGAACCTCGAAGGCCTGTGGACCCGCTACGAGGACCCGCAGCCGCTGCTCGACGAGATCACGGAGCTGGACGAGGAGGCCGCGACCCGCCGCCTCCAGGAGATCTACTCCGCGCCGATCCAGGCGGACCTGATCCGGCAGCGCATCAAGGAGGTGCGCGACTCCGGTGTCGTCACCGCCGCCGCGCTCTCCCCGCAGCGCACCGCCGAGTTCTCCAAGGCCGTCGTCGACGCGGGCGTGGACATCTTCGTGATCCGCGGCACCACCGTGTCGGCCGAGCACGTCTCGGGCGCCGCCGAACCGCTGAACCTGAAGCAGTTCATCTACGAGCTCGACGTCCCGGTCATCGTGGGCGGCTGCGCCACCTACACCGCGGCCCTGCACCTGATGCGCACCGGCGCCGCGGGTGTCCTCGTCGGCTTCGGCGGCGGCGCCGCGCACACCACGCGCAACGTGCTCGGCATCCAGGTCCCGATGGCGACCGCCGTCGCGGACGTGGCCGCGGCCCGCCGCGACTACATGGACGAGTCCGGCGGCCGCTACGTGCACGTCATCGCCGACGGCGGCGTGGGCTGGTCGGGCGACATCCCGAAGGCCGTCGCCTGCGGTGCGGACGCCGTGATGATGGGCTCCCCGCTCGCCCGTGCCACGGACGCGCCCGGCAAGGGCAACCACTGGGGCATGGAGGCCGTCCATGAGGACGTGCCGCGCGGCAAGAAGGTCGACCTGGGCACCGTGGGCACCACCGAGGAGATCCTCACCGGTCCCTCGCACAGCCCCGACGGCTCGATGAACATCTTCGGCGCCCTGCGCCGCTCGATGGCCACCACCGGCTACAGCGAGCTCAAGGAGTTCCAGCGGGTCGAGGTCACCGTGGCGGACTCTCAGCACAGTCGCTGACGGTCGTACGCGGGCACGTACGGACGTACGTACGCAGGAGGGCCGGCACCCCGTTCGGGGCGCCGGCCCTTCGGCGTGTCTCAGCCCCGGCCCTTGAGGCGGTGGCGCAGCACCAGGAGCCACGGGACGACGAACATCAGGCAGACGAGGCCGAAGCCGATCACGCTGGTCCAGTCGGGCCCGTCCGGGGTGATCTCCGCGTCGGTCTCGCCGAGCACGAGCAGGCCCAGGACGACCGTCAGGAACCCGGAGATCAGGCCCAGCAGCCACAGCACGACCGTGATCCCCGTCTTGCGGGCGGCCTTCGGCTCGGCCGGCTCCGCCTTGCGGGGCTGCGGGATGCGGGCGGGGTCGCGGGGCGGCATGCGGATCACCGAGGCGGGCGGGACGCCCGCGTCCAGGGGCGCCAGTTCGGCGGCGGTGATGCCGTGCAGGGTCGGCTCGACGGTGAGGGTGAAGCCGTCGTGGCCGACGAGGTGGCGGGCGCCGTCCGGGAAGACGTACATCAGGGAGCACTCGGCGTACCGGACGGTCACCTGGTTGTCCGGGCCGACCAGGCTGACGCCGTCGCCCGCCACGAGCAGGGCGACCTTCCGGTCCTCCAGCGAGGTGTAGCGGCGTCCGGTGACCGTGTCGGGGGAGGCCGCGGGGGCCGCGGTGAGCCCGGCCCAGTCCAGGTCCCTGCCGGGCACCTGCACCAGCGCGCCCGCCCACAGCTCGCGCGCCACCTCGTGGAGATCTGCGACGGTGACCGCCTCGATCTCGGCCCGCGCCTCGGCGACGGTGAGGTCGCGGTGGCGCATCAGCAGGTTCATGGCCTGGGCCGGGAGCTTGGCCGCGGCGAGCTCCGGGGCGTCGAACTGGGCCAGCGCGGCCGTCCGTACGGCTTCCAGGTCGGCCTTCTCGATGCGGCCGGCGCGCAGTTTCGCGAGGACGTCGACGAAGGCGCCGACCATCGCGTCCTGCTTCTCGGGGAGCGCGTCGGCGTACGCGACGACGGTCGCGGAGTCGGTGTCGCGCGAGCAGTACTCGGCGGCCGCGGTGTAGGAGTAGCCGCCCTTCTGGCGCAGGGCGCGGAACAGCTCCTTGCCCAGGATCTCGGTCAGCAGCCCGGCCTTGGTCGAGCGGGGCAGGACCGAGGTGAGGACCAGCCCGCCCTCGTCGCCGCGGAAGTAGGCGGGGGTGACGGGCAGGGCGGAGCTCGCCTCGGGGGTGGGTATCCACTCGCCGGTCGGCAGGGTGAGGTCGAGGCCCTCGGGGAGGGTGTCGCTGGTGATCCACAGGACCGCGTTCTCGGCGGTGAAGCGGGTCGTGGCCCAGTCGCGGACGTTGTGCGGGGTGATCCGGTGCAGGCCGGCCTCGGCGTAGTCGGTGAGGCCGTAGGAGCGGGAGCCGTAGCGCCACAGGGCCATGCCGTGGCCCGGGCCGCGGCTGCGGCCGGCGGCCTCGGTGCGCAGGATCTCCTTCTCGGTCTCGAGCCGGTCCATGGGCAGGTCGCGCAGGGCCGCGCAGACGCCGTTGAGGTACTCGACCACGTCGGCCGGGGTGCCGGTGACGTGGAAGTGGGTGTACGCGGCGGCGGTGGCGCCGTTGTAGTGCAGGTCGCTCAGGCCGTGCCGGTGCAGGGCGAGGTGCTCGACCAGGTGGGTGATCCCGCTGGTGGCGAGGGTCTCGTCGGCGCGGCCGACGCGGAAGAGCAGGCCGGCGGTGACGGGGCCGGAGCGCGGGGCGAGGAGCGTGCGGATGCCGTCGACGGTGGTGTGCGTGATGCCGTCGGCGTCGGTGGTGGCGGGGGGTGCGGTGGCTGCCGGGGCGGTGGTGTCCGGTGTGGTCGTGTCCGCGCCGGGGGTGTCCGGGCCGGTGGTGTCCGGTGCGGTGGTGTCCGGGCCGGTGGTCTCGATGTTCATGTGGTCCTCAGCCCTTCGCCAGTGCGGTCTTGCGGTGGCGCACGAACACGGCCTCGTGGTCGTTGCTCAGGTAGCCCCACGGGAACTCGCTGGCGTTGTCGCCGAGGGCGCGGAAGTGCGGAGCCGCCTCGGCGTGCCGGCCGGCGGCGCAGTGCGCGGCGGCGAAGGCGCTGTGGGCGTTGACGGCGTGGTGGGCGTCGGCGCGGAAGGCGGGGTGCAGCACGGACCGGGCCGCGGCGTCGAGCAGCCGCGCGTGGTTGCCCGGTTCGCGCAGGTACGCCTCCGCGCTGCCCTTGCTCTCCTTCTGCGACAGCTCCAGGTACTGCTCCATCTGGGCTATGGCCACCAGGGCCCCGCTGGGGCTGCCCTCCGGAGCCGCGGCCGCGCACTGCTCGGCGAAGCCGTGGGCGGCCTCCCAGCTGCCGCCCCACTTGGGGCAGATCTGCTGGAGCAGCTGCGACTGGCCGCTGTAGTGGTGCGGGTGGTGCTCGGTGAGCCGGTCGTAGCGGCGGCGGGTCTCGCTCAGGCCCAGTTCGAGGCCGCGGGAGGTGATGACGCGCAGGTACCAGGCCAGGGCGTACTCGGGGTACTCGGCGCAGACGTCGATGAGCAGGACCTCGGCGCGCCGCAAGTAGGCGTGGAAGTCGCGGAACTGGTCCTGCGACACGTGCTCGGCCCGGTGGCCGGAGCGGATGGCCCAGCCGATCTGGACCAGCCGGTCGGCGAGCAGGGTCCGCGCCAGCGGGTCGCGCGGCCCGCGGTCGGCGTGCGACTGGAGGAAGGTTTCCGCTCCGTCGGTCTCGGCGACGATCCTGCTGGCGAGGGCCCGGTCGTCCTCGGAGGAGAGCGATTCGAGACCGGAGTGGACGGCGTCCCAGTCCCCGCGGCGCACGGCTTCGCGCAGTGCGGCGAGGGAGGGGATGCGGTCGGCGGGTTCGAACACGGGCCGACCGGGAGGAGGAAGAGCAGACACGCGCGGATCATATGATCGGCCGCCCTGTCGCCAACAGGGTTTCAGGCCGCCTTCAGATCACGATCGTGCCTGCTCAGCGCGTTGTCCGGAGGCCGGACCTCAGTTGCCGGCCTTGCGGGCCGTCTGGAACGCGGCATATCCACCGAGGGCGAAGAAGAGGACCGAGATCGGGTCGAAGTTGTCCAGGAAGGACTGGTGCACGTCGGCGATCCTGCTGGTGAGCAGCTCGGTCACCGAGATCGGGAAGGTCTTGGAGATCAAGATCGCCTCGGCCAGGAGGTAGCCGACGTAGACACCGAGCAGCGTCAGCACGGCGCTCAGGGCCGGAAGGATCGGGTTGCGGCCGCCGAGGCGGGCCGCGACCAGACCGACGAGGAGGCCGACACCGGCGGCCGCGTAGCCGATCTGGTATTCGATCCCGCCCATGAGGCCGCCGTATGCGGCGCCCGCGATCAGAGCCGTGACGGCAGCCGCAGCGATCGCCAGGCCGAGGTTGCCGCTGCGGGCCGGAGCCGGTGCGGGCGCCTCGGTGTAGGAGTAAGGCGCGGGCGGCTGGAAGTTCTGGCTCATTGGGAAATCCCCCCCAGGGATTCGGGCGTACGGGTGCCACTCGGGCATAAGTACGAGATAAGTGACGCCGCAGGCTAGCAGTCGCTTCCGACATCCGCCGGGGGGATTTCGGCGCAGGGGGAGGAACCCTCAGAGGCGGTGGGCCGCCCCCACCGGGCTGGCGCCGCGGGTGTCCAGGAGCAACTGGGCCTTCACCGCGAGTCCTTGCAGGTCGTAGGTGCGGTGGTGCTGGAGAAGGATCGTCAGGTCGGCGTTCGCGGCGGCCTCGTACAACGATTCGGCACGCGGGACCGGCTGGTCCCGGACCCGCCAGCCCGCGATGTACGGGTCGTGGTAGCTGATGAGCGCCCCCAGGTCGAGCAGGCGGCTGGCGATCTCGCGGGCCGGGGAGCCCTCCTGGTCGGCGAGGTCGGGTTTGTACGTGACCCCGAGCAGCAGGACCCGGGCGCCGCGGGCGGATTTCCCGTGCTCGTTCAGCAGGGTGGCGGAACGCTGGATGACGTACTGCGGCATCCGGTTGTTGATCTCCTGCGCCAGGCCGACCATGCGCAGGGGGTGGCCGGGGGTGCGGGTGGTGTGGGGGAGGTAGTTGGGGTCCAGGGGGACGCCGTGGCCGCCGACTCCGGGGCCGGGGCGGAAGGCCTGGAACCCGTACGGCTTGGTCTCCGCGCAGCGGATGACGTCCCACAGGTCGACCCCGAGGTCGTGGCAGAGCACCGCCATCTCGTTCATGAGGGCGATGTTCACGTGCCGGTAGTTGGTCTCCAGGAGCTGTACGGTCTCGGCCTCGCGCAGGCCGCGGGCGCGCACCACCTTCTCGGCGAGGCGGGCGTAGAAGGCGTGCGCCGACTCGGTGCAGGCGGGGGTGAGGCCGCCGATCACCTTGGGCGTGTTGGAGATGCCGTGGGTCCGGTTGCCCGGGTCGAGGCGGCTGGGGGAGTAGGCCAGGTGGAAGTCCCGGCCCGCCCGGAGCCCGGAGCCCTCTTCGAGGATCGGGCGGAGGTGGTCCTCGGTGACGCCCGGGGCGACGGCCGATTCGAGGATCACGGTGGTGTGCGGGCGCAGCCGGGCGGCGAGCGCCCGGCCGGCCTCGCCGACGGCGGACAGGTCGAGCGCGCGGTCGGCGCCGAGCTGGGTGGGGGCGCAGATGACGGCGGTGCGGACCCTGCCGAGCTCGGCGGGGTTGGTGGTGACCCGGAAGCCGGCCGCCGACATGCGGCGGATCTCGGCGGCGGTGAGGGTGGAGTCCGTGACCGGACCGCTGTCGTAGCCGACCGTCTCGATCCCGGCGGCGACGGCCGCCTGGGCGAGGGGGAGGCCGAGATGGCCGAGTCCGATGACGGCGAGGTCTGCGGGCATGGGGGTGCCGTCCCTTCCCTGACACGAGGGGGATGCGCGCGCAAGCCCTGTGGACAGGGGGAGCCCCCAGGGAGCTGGCGCAATGTCAGACTAGGCGTATATATGACAGATATGTCGCATTCTGGGGTGGTGATCACCGTTGTGTTGTCCACAGGCGGTGGCTGATGTGGGTGCGGGCGGTCAGAATCGGGCTACGGGGGATGTGAGCGGGATCACCCGCACGACGCGGGGAGCACCCGCACCAACGGGAGGCAGCCGTGAGGACAGCGACACTCGGACCGGCGCAGCGCGCCGAGGACCTCGCCCGGATGGCCGAGCGGGAACTGGACGTCCTGGTCGTGGGCGCGGGAGTGGTGGGCGCCGGCACCGCGCTCGACGCGGTGACCAGAGGCCTCGCCACCGGGCTGGTGGAGGCGCGTGACTGGGCCTCGGGCACCTCCAGCCGCTCCAGCAAGCTGATCCACGGCGGCCTCAGGTACCTGGAGATGCTCGACTTCGCCCTCGTCCGGGAGGCCCTCAAGGAGCGCGGCCTGCTGCTGGAGCGCCTCGCACCGCACCTGGTGAAGCCGGTGCCCTTCCTGTACCCCTTGCAGCACAAGGGCTGGGAGCGGCTCTACGCCGGATCGGGCGTGGCGCTGTACGACGCGATGTCGGTCTCCAGCGGCCACGGGCGCGGCCTGCCGGTGCACCGGCACCTGTCGCGCAAGCGGGCGCTGCGGGTCGCGCCGGCACTGCGCAAGGACGCCCTGGTGGGCGCCCTTCAGTACTACGACGCCCAGATGGACGACGCGCGGTACGTGGCCACGCTGGTGCGGACGGCCGCCGCGTACGGGGCGCAGTGCGCCAATCGGGCGAGGGTGATCGCCTTCCTGCGCGAGGGCGAACGGGTGGTCGGCGCGCGGGTGCAGGACGTGGAGGGCGGAGGCGAGTACGAGATCCGCGCGAAGCAGATCGTGAACGCCACCGGGGTGTGGACGGACGACACCCAGGCGCTGATCGGGGAGCGCGGCCAGTTCCACGTACGGGCCTCCAAGGGCATCCACCTGGTCGTCCCGAAGGACCGGATCCATTCGAGCACCGGGCTGATCCTGCGGACCGAGAAGTCGGTGCTGTTCGTCATCCCGTGGGGGCGGCACTGGATCGTGGGCACCACGGACACCGACTGGGACCTGGACAAGGCGCACCCGGCGGCCTCCAGCGCGGACATCGACTACCTGCTGGAGCACGTGAACTCCGTGCTGGCGGTGCCGCTGACCCGCGATGACGTGCAGGGCGTGTACGCGGGCCTGCGGCCGCTGCTGGCGGGCGAGTCGGACGCCACGAGCAAGCTCTCGCGCGAGCACACGGTGGCGCACCCCGTGCCGGGGCTCGTGGTCGTCGCGGGCGGCAAGTACACGACGTACCGGGTGATGGCGAAGGACGCGGTCGACGAGGCGGTGCACGGGCTGGACCAGCGGGTCGCGGACTGCGTGACGGAGGACGTGCCGCTGGTGGGCGCGGAGGGCTACCGGGCGCTGTGGAACGCCCGGGCGAGGATCGCGGCCCGGACGGGCCTTCACGTGGTGCGGGTGGAGCACCTGTTGAACCGGTACGGGTCGCTGACCGAGGAACTGCTGGACCTCATCGCCGCCGATGCGGGGCTCGGCCAGCCGGTGACCGGGGCGGAGGACTACCTCCGGGCGGAGATCGTGTACGCGGCCTCGCACGAGGGCGCCCGGCACCTGGACGACGTACTGACCCGGCGGACGCGGATCTCCATCGAGACCTTCGACCGGGGGACCCGGTCGGCGCGGGAGTGCGCGGAGTTGATGGCCCCGGTGCTGGGCTGGGACAAGGGGCAGATCGAGAAGGAAGTGGAGCACTACGAGAAGAGGGTGCAGGCGGAAAGGGAATCGCAGCGCCAGCCGGACGACCAGACGGCGGACGCGGCGCGGCTGGGGGCGCCCGACATCGTTCCGTTGTAAGTCCGGGATGCGGAAGGGGGAACCGCGGACCCGGGGCGCCCGTCCGTTGCGTAGTGAGGAACAATGAGGGTTCTGCCGGGGCGGGTTACCCGACGGATTCTGCCGGAGCGGGGCACCGGGAACCCCGGCGGCTGCCGGGACGGCCGCAACGGCCGGGGCAGCCGGAGCAGGCGGCACGATCGCAGAGGGGACGCATGTCGAAGCCGGAGCACACCGAGCAGCCGGGGGCGGGCAAGACCGATCCGGCTGGGCCTTCCGAGGCTGTGGCCGACGCGGAGCCTGCGGCGGTTGAGGCTGCCCCCAAGAAGCCGAAGCCGACGCGGCCGGCCAAGGCCGAGCCTGCGGATGCCGAGCCCGTAACGGCCGAGGGCGATCCCGGGAAGCCTGAGGACGAGCCTGCGGCGGCGGAGGCCGAAGCCGAACCTGCGGATGCCGAGCCGGCAGCGGCCAAGGCGGATCTGGCGAAGCCTGCTGCCAAGCCTGCGGCGGTGAAGCCGGCTGCGGTCAAGGCTGACCTGACGAAGTCTGCCGCCGCGGCGGAGGCCATAGCCGAGCCTGCGGATGCCGAGCCTGTGGATGCCGAGCCCGCGGCGGCCGAGGCCGATCCGGTGAAGCCTGAGGTCAAGCCTGCGGCGGCGAAGGCCGAGGCCGAGCCTGCGGAGGCCGAGCCTGCGGATGCCGAGCCCGCGGCGGTGAAGCCGAGTGGGGTCAAGGCCGATCTGGCGAAGCCTGTCGCCGCGGCCGAGGCCGAGCCGGTGGAGCCCGCGGTGGCGAAGCCGGCCGCCGTCACTCCCGCGGCGAAGGCGGATGCCGTGGCCGCCGAGGTCAAGGCCAGGGCCGAGGCCGCCAAGGCGGCGGGCAACGGGCAGGACGAAGGGCGGCTGCTCGCCGGCCGCTACCGGCTCGGCGCCGTGCTCGGCAAGGGCGGCATGGGCACCGTATGGCGTGCCGAGGACGAGACCCTGGGCCGGACCGTCGCCGTCAAGGAGCTCCGCTTCAGCAGCGGCGTCGACGAGGACGAGAAGCGACGCCTCATCACGCGAACCCTCCGCGAGGCCAAGGCGATCGCCCGGATCCGCAGCGGCGGCGCGGTCACCGTCTACGACGTCGTCGACGAGGACGCCCGTCCCTGGATCGTCATGGAGCTCATCGAGGGCTCCTCGCTCGCCGAGTTCGTCCGGGAGAACGGCCCGCTCACCCCGCACCGCGCCGCCGAGGTCGGCCTCGCGGTGCTCGACGTCCTGCGCGCCGCGCACCGCCAGGGCATCCTGCACCGGGACGTGAAGCCGTCCAACGTGCTCATCGCGGGCAACGGCCGCGTCGTCCTCACCGACTTCGGCATCGCGCAGGTCGAGGGCGACCCCTCCGTCACCTCCACCGGCATGCTCGTCGGCGCCCCCTCCTACATCTCGCCCGAGCGCGCCCGCGGCCACAAGCCCGGCCCGCCGGCGGACATGTGGTCGCTCGGCGGTCTGCTGTACGCCTCGGTCGAGGGCGTGCCCCCGTACGACAAGGGGTCCGCGCTCGCCACCCTCACCGCGGTGATGACCGAGCCGGTGGACCCGCCCAAGAACGCCGGTCCGCTGACCGACGTCATCTACGGCCTGCTCGCCAAGGACCCGGCCCAGCGCCTCGACGAGGGCCGGGCGAGGGCGATGCTCACGGCCGTGCTCAACGCACCGGAGCCCGCGCCCAAGCCCGTACCGGTCCCGGCCGAGGAGCCCCGGCAGATCTCGCTGGCCCACGCCAAGGAGGCGGCCGACAAGGCCGCCGCGCAGAAGGCAGCCGAGAAGGCGGAGAAGAAGGAACGCGAGCGGCGCGACCGCGAACAGCGCGAACGGGCCCGTGCCGCGTTGAAGTCAGCCCGCAAGGCGGCGGCAGCGCCGGCCGTTTCGGCCGCGGAGGCCCCGGCGTCGCCCGCCCGGCCGGCCCCGGTCCCGGCCCCGCTCACCGACGTCATGCCGCGCCGGACCATCGCGCTCGCGATAGCCGGTGTGATCGTGGCGCTGGCGGTCGTCGGCTCGCTGATCGCCTACGCGGTCAGCGGCGACGACAAGGGCGGCCGCAAGGAAGAGGGCAAGGGCGGCCAGGTCACCCCGGCCGCGTCGGCGGGCCAGTCCGCGAACCCGTCCTCGGGCGCCACCCCGGGCGGCACCGGGGAGACGCCGAAGGGAGCCGACCCGAACGGCGGTGCCAACGGCAGTGCCAACGGCGGCGCCGCGAACGGCGGCCAGCCGGGCCAGGGTCAGCAGACGCCGGGCAGCGGCCAGGGGCAGGGCGCCACGCCCGGCTCCCCGGGCGGCGGGGTCCCACAGGGCTACGCAGTGGTGACCAACCTCGGGTTCCACTTCTCGATGGCGATGCCCGAAGGCTTCAAGCAGACGGCCACAGCGGGCGAGAACTCCGGAGCCATATACAGCCGTGACGGCGGCTTCCCGCGCATCCAGGTGGACCACACCTCCAGCCCGGGCGAGGACGCCAAAGTCGCCTGGCTCAAGTCCGCCCCGCTCGTACAGGGCAGCAGCAAGGGCTACCGCACCATCAGCATCGACGCGGTGGAGTACCGGGGCTACCCGACCGTCGCGGACTGGCAGTTCGAGCGGGAGCAGCAGGGCATCAAGGTCCGTGTCCTCAACCGCGGCTTCAGGGTGGACGCGAAGAACGGCTTCGCCATCATGATCAGCTGCGCCGCCGACCAGTGGGACGGCCCCGAGTGCACGCAGATGCGCAACACCGCGTTCGAGACCTTCCAAGTCCTCGGCTGACGAGCCTTGCCAGGCCCGGGACGCGGGCGGCTCCGGCGACGTATCGTGTCAGCGGGGCCATGGGGGGCCCACGCACTCGGGGGAGGCGATGTGGAGGACTACGCGGGTCGGATCCTGGCCGACCGCTACCGCCTGCCCCTGCCGCCGACGGACGAGTACGAGCTGGTCGAGACCCGCGCCTTCGACACGCGCAGCGGGCAGGAAGTCCTGGTCCGGCAGGTGCCGTTACCGGAGGTCGTGGACGCCGAGCTGCTGGACGGCCACCGGGCCCCGGCCGCCGGGCGCCGCTCGGCGGCCGACCTGCCGGCCGTGCGGCGGGCGATCGAGGCGGCCCAGGCGGCGGCCGCCGTGCCCGACCATCCGCGGCTGGACCAGGTCTTCGACGTGTTCGCCGAGGGCGGGTCGCTGTGGATAGTGAGCGAACTGGTCCCGGCCCGGCCGCTGGCCGCGCTGATCGCCGATGAACCGCTGACCCCCTACCGGGCGGCGGAAGTGGCCTCGGACGTGCTGACCGCGCTGCGCGTGCTGCACGCGCACGGCTGGACGCACCGGAACATCACCGTCAGGACGGTCCTGGTCTGCGACGACGGGCGGGTCGTCCTGACGGGGCTGGCGGCGGGCGCCGCCGAGGACGCGCTGTGCGGGTACGACCCCGTGCCGGATTCCGCCTCGCCGGGCGGCGCGGGGTGGGACGCCCCGGAGCCTTCCGGTGGCCAGGCCTTGGCCTTCGGCTACGGGCCCGAGGAGTCCTACGGTCACCAGCTCGGGCCCGGTCCTGGGCCGGAGTTCGGCGCGGCGGGCACGGAGCCCGGCCCCGGCCAGGGCCCTGGGCCGGAGTTCGGCGCGCCGCGCACGGAGCCCGGGCTCGCGCCGGGTCCTGGGCCGGAGTTGGGTGCGGCGGGCACGGAGCCCGGCCCTGGGCTGGGGTTCGGCGCGCCGGGTGTGGAGCCCGGGCTCGCGCCGAACGGCCCCGGCCTGGAGTTCGGTGTGCGGGGTGTGGAGCCCGGCCCCGGGCAGGGCCCCGGCCCGGAGTTCGGTGTGCCGGCCGTGGAGCCCGGGCTCGGGCAGGGGTACGCGCCGGGGCCCGCTGATGCTCCGCTCGTGGCTCCCGGGTACGACACCGGGCCCCGCTACCGCGACCACATCACCCCCGAACGGCCCGGCGAGCGGCCCGGCGAGCGGCCCGACGCCAAGGCCGCCGCGCGGGCCGGGGCCATCGCCGCCTACCGGGCGGGGGCGCGGGCCGCGGCGGCCCGGGTCAGCGAGGAGCGCAAGGCCGGGGCCGGACCCGCGCCGGAGCCGCGGCCCGAGGGCTCGACGCTCCCGCAGGGGTACTCGTACCCGTACGGGGGCCCGCAGGGCGGTGGCACCACGCCCTGGCACGGCACGACCCCGCGCCGCCAGGCCCTTCCGGCAGCCCACCGGCCCGGCCAGGAGCCTCCGGCGCCGGCGCAGGGCGGAGCGCAAGCGGAATCGCAGCTTCACCCCCAGCAGGGCCCCCAGAGCCCGCACCGGCCACCGGAGCCGCGGCCTCACGCGCAACAAACACCCCAGAGCCCGCCGTGGCCCCAGCCGCAGCCCGAGTCCCAGCCCCCCGCCCGGCCCCAGCCGCCGAGCCCATCCGCGCGGGCCGTCCTGCCCGCGCAACTCGCCCTGCCCCAGGGCTACCGCCAGGCCGAGGCCGAGGCCGAGGCCGAGTACGCGGACCAGGCCGCCCGGCCCGGGGCCCGCCCCGCCCGGCAGCCCCTCGGCGACGGCTGGGGCGGCGGCGGCCCCCGCACCGGGCTCGACGCCGAGCGCGCCCGCCAGACCCGGATGGCCGTCGTCGGGGCCGTCACCGAGCGCTGGGCCCCCGAACAGGCCCGCCCCGTCACGGGCCCGTGGCAGCTGGCCGCCCCCGTCGGGCCCGCCACCGACCTCTGGGCCCTCGGCGCCCTGCTCTACCGCGCCGTGCAGGGGCACGCCCCGTATCCGGAGGACAGCGTCGCCGAGCTCGTCGACATGGTCTGCTCCGAACCCCCCGCCTTCGCCGAGGAGTGCGGTGCGCTGCGCCCGGTGGTGGAGTCGCTGCTGCGCCAGGACCCGACCGAGCGCCCCGAGTTCGAGGAGCTCCGCGGCTGGCTGCGGTCGCTCGTACGGTCCGCCCCCGAGCCGGAAACCGGCTTCGCCGCGCTCCCGATGCCGGAGCCGGATCCCGCGCGGCTGCCCGTCGTGCGCAGGCGCGGCGAACTGCACGGGCGGCACCGCAATCCGGCGGCCCCCCGCAAGCCCCGCGCCCTGGGCCGGACGCTGCTCGCCGGGATCCTCGTGCTCCTCGCGGGAGCCGTGGCGTACGCGATGCTGTTCATGCCCCGGGCCCCCTCGGAGGGCGAGGGCGGCGAGGCCAGGACGCCGGCGACCCAGGGCCCGGCGGGCACTCCCGGAGCCTCGGCCAACACCCCCACCGGCACGCCCGAGTCGAAGCCCGCGCCGCAGACGACCACGCCCCCGGCCAGTCCGGCGGCCCCGGCCCCGGCCGGTTACACCAGTCAGCAGGACCCGGAGCACTTCGAGATCGCCGTTCCCGACGGCTGGGAGCGCCGCGGCATCAACGAGGCCGGCCAGGTGCGGTACACCAGCGGCCAGTTCGCCCTGACGGTGGTCCCCGGCCGGGACAAGGTCGAGGGCAATCCGGACCCGGCGGCCTACCAGAAGGACAAGGAGCAGGAGCTGACCCCGTACCGCACCTCGACCTGGTCCACCGTCAGCGAGGTCAAGAGCACGAAGGTCGGCCAGCAGCTCCGGGCCACGGGCAAGTACACCTGGATCGACGGCAACGGCAGCAGCGTCGTCGCCCGCAACTACGTCGTGGCGCTCGGCGGCAGCTACCACGTGGTCGTCGTGACGGGCCCGCAGGACGACGAGGCGAAGGTGACCGAGGTCTTCGAGAAAGCCACGGCGAGTTACCGGGCGGGCGGCTGAGACCGTACTGACGGGGGATCAGTACGGCAATTGCGTCACAGTGCTGTCTCACCACGCCCGCGTGGTTCCGGCAGCGCCCAGGGGCTCCGTAATCTGGCCCGAAGTGCACAGAGCGGCGGGATTTCGTGGAACAGCAGACAGGTGCGGGCGCCGTGCTCGCGAGCCGGTACCGGCTCGTCGAGCCTATCGGCAGCGGCGGCATGGGCAAGGTGTGGCGCGCGCATGACGAGCTGCTCCACAGGACGGTCGCCGTCAAGGAACTGACGGCGGGTCTGTACGTCGCCCAGGCCGACCGGGACGTCCTGCACGCCCGGACGCAGAAGGAGGCGCGGGCCGCGGCCCGCATCCAGCATCCGGCGGTCGTCACCGTCCACGACGTGCTGGAGCACGACGACCGGCCGTGGATCGTCATGGAGTACATCGACGGCCCCTCGCTGGCGGAGGCGGCCAAGGCGGCGGGCCGGATCGAGCCGCGCGAGGCGGCCCGGATCGGGCTCCACGTCCTGGGCGCGCTGCGCGCCGCGCACGCGGTGGGCGTCCTGCACCGGGACGTGAAACCGGGCAACGTGCTGCTCGCCAAGGACGGCCGGGTCCTGCTCACGGACTTCGGGATCGCCGCGATCGAGGGCGATTCGTCCATCACGCGCACCGGCGAACTGGTCGGTTCCATCGACTACCTGGCGCCCGAGCGGGTCACCGGCGGTGCTCCCGACCCGGCCTCCGACCTGTGGTCGCTCGGCGCGACCCTGTACACGGCGGTGGAGGCCCGCTCGCCGTTCCGCCGTACGTCGCCCATCTCCAGCCTCCAGGCCGTGGTGAACGACGAGCCGCCGGCCCTGCGCCAGGCGGGCGCGCTGGGCCCCGTCATCACCGCCCTGCTGCGCAAGGACCCGGCGCACCGGCCCTCGGCCGTGGAGGCCGAGCGGATGCTGCTGGAGGCGATGGAGGGCCGGGAGCCCAAGGCGGCGCAGGCGTACGTGCCCACGCGCGCGGTGACCTCGGAGGAACTGGCCCCGGCGCAGGAGCAGCCGCAGGAGCCGGCCGCGCCCGTGGACGGCGCCCGGACGGCCCCGATGGCGGAGCCCCCGGCGCCCGTGCCGGCGTCCGCCTCCGACGGGCCGGCCAAGGGCCGGCTCAAGCGGGCGGCGGCCGTGGCCCTGGTGGCGGCGCTGATCGGTGGCGGCGGTGTGTTCGGGGTGCTCAAGTTCACCGGGGACGACGGCGGCAAGGGCGGCGACCCCGACAAGAACGTGAGCGCGCCCGACGGGAAACCGGGCAAGGACGGACACGCCGCGCCCCCGGCCGGGTGGACGCAGGTCACCGACCCGGCGGGCTTCACCCTGTTCGTCCCCGACGGCTGGCAGCGTCAGAAGAACGGCGACCAGATCGACTACACCCCGGACAACGGAAACCACTTCATCCGGATCGCCGCCGACCCCACCCCGGACTACGCCAACCCGTACATGCACGTGCTCGACCTGGAGAAGCAGGTGCAGAAGCGGACGGACTACAAGCGGCAGTGGCTGAACCAGAACACCTTCCGGGGCAGCACCCACGCCGCGCTGTGGGACTTCACGTGGACCGAGAAGGCGAACCACCCCGGGCCGCGCCGGGCCATCGAGCAGATGTACGTGGCCACGGACGGCACGGAGTACGCGGTGTACATGGCGGGGCCCGCCGCCGACTGGAGCACCACCCGGCAGCAGTTCGACACGGTGCTCAGCGGGTGGCAGCCGCCCGGCGGGGCCCGCTGAGCCCGGTCCGGTCGGCGCCGGACGGGCCGGTGCCGTAGATCCTGCCAGCGATCGCTGGCGGAAATGGCAAAATCCGGTTACCCACGGGTACCCAAAGGGTCCCGCGCGCAATACGCTCACCGCCATGACGGACTCGCAGGCCCCCGCCGCCCCTCACCGCGCCGCACCGCAGCCCACCAACCCGGTCGCCCCGGCCCCGGCAGGCGCCCGCACCGCCGCCGACGTGGTGACCCCCGACCTGGTCACCCGGCTGACCCGCGGAGTGATCGGGTCCGGCCGCACCGCCAACCACACGCCCTTCACCGGCGACCTGCTGGCGGAACTGCCCGAGGCCACCCCCGAGGACGTGGCCGAGGCCTTCGGCCGGGCCCGCGCCGCCCAGAGCGCCTGGGCCGCCGTCCCCGTACGCAAGCGGGCGGGCGTCCTGCTGCGCTTCCACGACCTGGTCCTGGCCCGGCAGGCCGAGGTCCTCGACCTCATCCAGCTGGAGACCGGCAAGGCCCGGCTGCACGCCCACGAAGAGGTCCAGGCCGTCGCGGTGGCCGCCCGCCACTACGGCCGCAAGGCCCCCTCGTACCTGCGCCCCAAGGGCCACACGGGCGCCATGCCCACCCTCACCAAGGTCACCGAGCTGCGCCAGCCGCGCGGGGTCGTCGGCCAGATCGCCCCCTGGAACTACCCCCTGGAGCTGTCGGTCGGCGACGCCCTGCCCGCCTTCGTCTCGGGCAACGCGGTCGTCATGAAGCCCGACACCGAGACCGCGCTGACCGCCCTGTGGGCCCGCGACCTGCTGATCGAGGCCGGACTCCCCGCCGAGGTCTTCCAGATCGTCCTCGGCGAGGGCCCCGTCGTCGGCCCCGAGGTGGTCCGCCACGCCGACTACGTCTCCTTCACCGGCTCCACCCGGACCGGCCGCGAGGTCGCCCAGGGCGCCGCCGCCCGCCTCGTCGGGGTCTCCCTCGAACTCGGCGGCAAGAACGCCATGCTCGTCCTGCACGACGCCGACATCGAGAAGGCCGCCGCCGGCGCCGTCCGCGCCTGCTTCTCCTCCGCCGGCCAGCTGTGCATCTCGATCGAGCGGCTCTACGTCCACGCCTCGATAGCCGATGCCTTCGTGGAGCGGTTCGCCGCCCGCACCAAGGCCATGCGCCTGGGCAGCGCCCTCGCCTACGGCGCCGACATGGGCTCCCTGGTCGGCGAGCGCCAGCTGGAGACCGTACAGCGGCACGTGGACGAGGCCGTCGCCAAGGGCGCCACGCTCGTCGCGGGCGGCACCGCCCGCCCCGACATCGGGCCGCTCTTCTACGAGCCCACCATCCTCGACGGGGTCGAGGCACCGATGGCGGTCTGCGGCGAGGAGACCTTCGGCCCGGTCGTGTCCATCTACCGCTTCACGGACGAGGACGAGGCGATCTCCGAGGCCAACGCCACCGCCTACGGCCTGAACTCCAGCGTGTGGACCAAGGACTCCCGCCGCGGCCACGCCGTCGCCGCCCGCCTGCGCACCGGCACCGTCAACATCAACGAGGGCTACGCCCCCGCCTACGGCAGCGCCCAGGCGCCCATGGGCGGCATGAAGGACTCCGGCCTCGGCCGCCGCCACGGCTCCGAGGGCATCCTCAAGTACACCGAGGCCCAGACCGTCGCCCACCAGCGACTGCTCCCGATGGCGCCCTCGCTGGGCATGGACGACGAGAAGTACGCGGCGTTCATGACCCGCAGCCTCCAGATCATGAAGGCCCTCCGACTGCGTTAGGGGCACGCCCGTGTCGTACGACTACGACGTCATCGTCATCGGATCGGGCTTCGGGGGATCGGTATCCGCCCTGCGGCTCACCGAGAAGGGGTACCGGGTCGGCGTCCTGGAGGCAGGGCGCCGGTTCACCCGCGAGAGCCTGCCGAAGAACAGCTGGGACCTGCGCAACTACCTGTGGGCTCCGGCCCTCGGGCTCTACGGGATCCAGCGCATCCACCTGCTCGGCAACGTGATGGTCCTCGCGGGCGCCGGCGTGGGCGGCGGTTCCCTCAACTACGCCAACACCCTGTACGTGCCGCCCGCCGCCTTCTTCGAGGACCGGCAGTGGGCCGCCATCACCGACTGGCGCGAGGAACTCGCCCCGTACTACGACCAGGCCAAGCGGATGCTCGGCGTACGGCTCAACCCGACGCTGACCCCCTCCGACGTCCACCTCAAGGCCGCCGCCGAGAAGATGGGCGTCGCCGACTCCTTCCACATGGCCCCGGTCGGCGTCTTCTTCGGGGACGGGAAGGACGGTCAGGAAGGCGCGGGCCCCGCGAAGGTCCGGCCCGGCGAGGAGGTGCCCGACCCCTACTTCGGCGGCGCCGGCCCCTCCCGCAAGGCCTGCACCGAATGCGGCGAGTGCATGACCGGCTGCCGCCACGGCGCGAAGAACACCCTGAACGAGAACTACCTGCACCTCGCCGAACGGGCCGGAGCCGTCATCCACCCGATGACCACCGTCACCGGGCTGTCCGCCCACCCGGACGGCGGCTACCGCGTCCGCACCGTCCCCACCGACGCCCGCCGCAAGGGCCGCGCGAAGGTGCTGCGCGCCCGCTACGTGGTCGTCGCGGCGGGTACGTACGGTACGCAGACCTTGCTGCACACGATGAAGGACCAGGGCGAACTGCCGCACCTGTCCGACCGGCTCGGCGAGCTGACCCGGACCAACTCGGAGGGCCTGGTCGGCGCGCAGACCGACGACCGCCGCTACCGCAAGCGGCACGGCAAGGAACGGCGGGCCGACTTCACCCGGGGCGTGGCCATCACCTCCTCGGTGCACCCCAACGCCGACACCCACATCGAGCCCGTCCGCTACGGCAAGGGCTCCAACGCCATGGGGTTCATGACCGTCCTCCAGGTCCCGTACGGCAAGCACCGGGTGCGGGCCTGGCTGGCCAGGAACGCGAAGCACCCCGTACAGCTGGCGCGCTCGCTGTCCAACCGGCGCTGGTCGGAGCGGACCATCATCGGCCTGGTCATGCAATCGCTGGACAACTCCCTGACGACCTACCGCAAGCCCGGCGGCATCGGGAAGGGGCTGCTCACCGCCCGCCAGGGCCACGGCGCCCCGAACCCGGTGCAGATCGAGGAGGCCACGCAGGCCGCGACCCTGCTGGCCGAGGAGATCAACGGCTTCGCGGGCAGCAACATCGGCGAGCTGATGGGGACCCCGCTGACCGCGCACTTCCTGGGCGGCTGCCCGATCGGCGCCTCGGCGGCGGAGGGCGTGGTGGACCCGTACCACCGCCTCTACGGGTATCCCGGCATCTCGGTGGTGGACGGCGCCGCGGTCTCCGCGAACCTCGGGGTGAACCCGTCGCTGACGATCACGGCGCAGGCGGAGCGGGCCATGTCGTACTGGCCGAACAAGGGCGAGCGGGACCCGCGGCCCGAGCAGGGCGCGGCCTACACCCGCCTCGCTGCGGTGGAACCCTCCCGCCCGGCGGTCCCGGAGGAGGCCTTCGGCGCGCTGAGGCTGCCGTTCCTCGGCATGCCGGAGGTCCCGCCGAAACGGGAGCACGGGGACGCGGTGACGCAGTGATGCGGTGACGCGGTGATGCGGCGACGCAGTGACGCGATGACCCGGGGGCGAGGTGACCCGGGGAGGAAATGACGCAGGGACTGCGCTCCCCCTCCGAGCGCAGTCCCCGCGTGCAAGTGGTGACACGTGATCCGCCCGGATGGTTGTACCGGAACCCGGCAGGCGGGACTGTGGCGTCAGTCACACAGTGGCCTGAGCAGTGGCGGCGCGGGTCCGGCGGCCGAGGGGCACGCGGGAAAAGGAACGGCCGGTCCGGGGCGTCCCCCGGGCCGGCCGTCCTTCTAGCGGGGTGACCGGGCTGCTGTCCCCTGCCGTCCGGTCACGCGAAGGAGCGAGGTCCCACGACGCACGCCCCACGGGGGATGCGTCTCATCGCTCCGGCGGAGCCACGCGTGGTGTCGCGGTCCGCGACTGGCTGGCGCGGACAACCACACCAACGAAGGGCCGTGGGGCCGGTCACGGTCCGATCGAGTGACGAACGGCCGATCGCAGCCCGTGCCGCGGGCCTCACACGCGGCCCCGGCAGAGCTCCAGCAGGGTCATGGCGAGCGCGGTCCCCGGCTTTCCGAGAGCATCGCTCCAGTGCGAGAGCACCTCCATCTCGCGGGACAGGTGCACCCGCCGGCCGCCGGAGGAGATCCGGGCCTCCTGGATGACCGTGGAGACGGCCATCCGCTCCTGGATCAGGCCGATGATCCGGTCGTCGAGGGCGTCGATGCGCATCCGGGAGTCGGCGATCAGCTGCTCGGGGGCGGTGGTCGCGGTGGCGGTGGCGGTGGCGGTGGCAGTGGTCATGGTCTTGTCTCCTGTGGGTGTCATGCCGGCAGGAGCGGAAACGCAAGAGCGCCCCGGTCCTGTCGGACCGGGGCGCTCCGGGAAATCAGTGGCTCAAGCGAGCATCACGAGGACCCATGGCGACCGGACCGACCGGTGCCATAGGTAAAGAGGAAGCTCAGCTGCTTGCGCATGGATCGGATTATGGGCTTCCGTCCCCCTCGCGGCCAAGCCGGTTCGGATGGTGAGACGAAGAGGCCCGTACGTCCCCCGTTAGAATCGACAAAACAGCCACCTCTTCCGCCGGAAGGCCGCCCCGTGCCAGAAGCACCCTCCGCCGCCCACGACAGCGCCCCGGACACGGTTCTCGTCGTCGACTTCGGCGCCCAGTACGCCCAGCTCATCGCCCGCCGCGTCCGCGAGGCACGGGTCTACAGCGAGATCGTGCCGAGCTCGATGCCCGTCGCCGAGATGCTGGCCAAGAACCCGAAGGCGATCATCCTCTCCGGCGGCCCGTCCTCCGTGTACGAGGAGGGTGCCCCGCAGCTCGACCGCTCCCTGTTCGAGGCCGGCGTCCCCGTCTTCGGCATGTGCTACGGCTTCCAGCTGATGGCGGTCACCCTCGGCGGCCAGGTCGACAACACCGGCGCCCGCGAGTACGGCCGCACCCCGCTGGCCGTCTCCAAGGCCGGCTCCACCCTCTTCGAGGGCACCCCCGAGCACCAGCCGGTGTGGATGTCCCACGGCGACGCCTGCTCCGCCGCTCCCGAGGGCTTCACCGTCACCGCGTCGACCGACGTCGTGCCGGTCGCGGCCTTCGAGAACGACGAGAAGAAGCTGTACGGCGTGCAGTACCACCCCGAGGTGATGCACTCCACGCACGGCCAGCAGGTGCTCGAGCACTTCCTCTACCGGGGCGCGGGCCTGTCCCCGACCTGGACCACCGGCAACATCGTCGAGGAGCAGATCGCGGCCATCCGCGAGCAGGTCGGCGACAAGCGCGCCATCTGCGGCCTCTCCGGCGGCGTGGACTCGGCGGTTGCCGCGGCCCTCGTGCAGAAGGCCATCGGCTCCCAGCTGACCTGCGTGTACGTCGACCACGGCCTGATGCGCAAGGGCGAGACCGAGCAGGTCGAGAAGGACTTCGTCGCCGCCACCGGCGTGCAGCTGAAGGTCGTCGACGCCCAGGAGCGCTTCCTGAACGCGCTGGCCGGCGTCTCCGACCCGGAGACCAAGCGCAAGATCATCGGCCGCGAGTTCATCCGCGTCTTCGAGCAGGCCCAGCTGGAGATCCTCCAGGAGGAGGGCCCGGCGGTGGCCTTCCTGGTGCAGGGCACCCTGTACCCGGACGTGGTCGAGTCCGGCGGCGGCACCGGCACCGCGAACATCAAGTCCCACCACAACGTGGGCGGGCTCCCCGACGACATCGAGTTCGAGCTCGTCGAGCCGCTGCGCCAGCTGTTCAAGGACGAGGTCCGGATGGTCGGCCAGGAGCTCGGCCTGCCGGACGAGATCGTCCAGCGCCAGCCCTTCCCCGGCCCGGGCCTCGGCATCCGCATCGTCGGCGAGGTCACCAAGGAGCGCCTGGACCTGCTGCGCGAGGCCGACGCCATCGCCCGCCACGAGCTCACCGCCGCCGGCCTGGACCGCGAGATCTGGCAGTGCCCGGTCGTCCTGCTCGCCGACGTCCGCAGCGTGGGCGTCCAGGGCGACGGCCGCACCTACGGTCACCCGATCGTGCTGCGCCCCGTCTCCTCCGAGGACGCCATGACCGCGGACTGGACGCGCATGCCGTACGAGGTCCTCGCGCGGATCTCCACCCGCATCACCAACGAGGTGCCGGACGTGAACCGCGTGGTCCTGGACTGCACGAGCAAGCCCCCGGGCACCATCGAGTGGGAGTAGTCCCCGCCCGCACGTGAGACGAAGCCGCCGCTCCCTCCGGAGCGGCGGCTTCGTCGCGTGTATGGCCAGTTGACGGCCGCGCCGGTACCTTGCGCCGCGACTCGAAGGAGGGCGCATGCCGGATCAGCCCGTACCCGAACCCGCACCCGAACCCGTGCCCGTGGAGCGGCTCGGCTTCGAGATGCCCCCCGTGCACGACACCGTCGAGGAGGCGCGCGCCCACCGCAAGGAGCGGCTCGCCGGGGCGCTGCGGCTGCTGGGGCGGCTCGGGTACGAGGACGGGGTGGCCGGGCAGGTCACCGCGCGGGACCCCGGCTTCGAGGACTGCTACTGGGTGAACCCCTTCGGGCGGGCCTTCGGCTCCCTCACCGCCGGGGACCTGCTGCTCGTCGACGGGGGCGGCCGGGTGCTCCAGGGGGAACGCCGGGTCAACGAGCTGGCCTTCGCCGTGCACGCGGCGGTCCACCGCCGGCGCCCCGAGGCCGTGGCCGTCGTCCGCGCGCAGGCCCCGTACGGCAGGGCCCTGGCCGCCCTCGGCGAACTGCTGGCCCCCGTCACCGCGGAGGCCTGCGCCTTCTACGAGGACCACGCGCTGCTGGACGAGTTCACAGCGCCCGGGGCAGGGGCCGACGACGCCGACCGGATCGGGCGCGCACTGGGCCCGTACAAGGCGCTGATCCTGCGCAACCGCGGGCTGCTGACGGTCGGGGACTCGGTGGAGGCCGCGGTGTGGTGGTTCATCGCGGCGGAGCGGGCGGCGCAGGTGCAGCTGATCGCGCGGGCGGCCGGGAAACCGGTGCTCATCGACCACCACAGCGCGGTCGCCACCCGCGAGCGGTTCGGGTCGGATCTCGCCGCCTGGGTGAACTGCCAACCGCTGCTCCACAGCGGTGACACGCCGGTGGCGTCAACATCATGAACCGTTAATCACCTGCTCTGACATCGTGCGCAATCCGGAACACTGCCGCAGTGGTGCACAATTCGCTGGCATTGCACCGTAGTTCAGAGAGGCGGCACGTACGTGGCTGTCCAAGAGATGTCCCGGGGTTCCCATACCGTCGCCTGCGCCTGCGACGACTGCGCACGGGAGGGGCACCGCCGCGCCGTGGCGGCCTTCCTGGAGAAGCGCGACGAGTTCGCCTCCGGGCAGGGGGTGCCGGCCGCCGTGGCGCACTCGCTCGGAGCGTCCCGCCAGTGGGTCTCCGACGAGCTGACCCTGTCGGCCCGTACCGTCGCCGACCGCGGCCGGGAGGCGGGGAACTCCTGGCTGTACCTGTTCTCGCGGCGGGCCGTGCTCGCCGTGTGGATCGCCGCCGGGGTCCTGCTGCTGGTCCAGGTCGGCACCGCGCTCGGCACCGGATGGAGCACGGCCCGCACCGCCGGGCTGCTGACCGCGCTCGTGCTGGCCGGGCTGCTGACGGTCGCGGCCCGGGCCCAGTCGGTGCGCGGCGGGCTGCTGGCCCCGCTGGTCGGCGAGGACAACCGGCTGTCCACCTCCAAGGCGGTGCCGAGCGCGTGGGTGGTGCTGACGGCGTTCGCCGCGCTGCTGCCGGCGCTGCGGCTGGCGGCCTCGGCTCCCGGCCCGGAACGCGAGGCGCTGTACGCGGGTCTCGCGCTGGACCGGGCGCTGCCGCTGCTGGCGGTGGTCGCGCTGACCTCGGGGGTGGCCGTGCTGGTCCGCCGGGTGGTCGCCGTACGGATCATGGGCCAGCGGCTGCAGAAGCTGCCCGCGGACCGGCCGCGCGGGGTGGACCTGCTGACGGACGACGCGGGGCGCGGGAGCTTCCCGGACGCGCAGTACGTGCTGGTCTCGACCGTGGTGCTGGCCTACGCGCTGGTGTCGCTGGCCCGGTTCCCGGACCGGCTGCCGCAGCTGCCGTGGGCGCTGGCCCTGCTGGTGGTGCTGTCGGCCGCGGTCTACCTGGCGGGGAAGTACGCGGAGGGCAGCCGCCCGCTGGTGCTGTCGGTGGTGCGCAGACGGGAGCCCGGGGACCTGGACGCGGCCGTCCGCCCCGGCGACGACATCGAGATCCGGGGCGTGGGCTTCGTGCCGCCGGGGGCGCAGACCCCGGAGATGCTCGCCCGTTTGGTGGTACGCATCGGGGCGGTGCATGTGCACGTACCGCTGGTGCCGGTTCCGGGCGGGTTCACCAACCCTTCGGACGCGGTCCTCACGGTGCCGGTGCCGGCGGAAGTGGAACCCGGCCTCATCGAGATCCAGGTGGTGACTGCCGCAGGAGTGGAATCCAATCGCTGCACGGTCGACGTGGCCGAGTGAACGCGGTAGACATGGTGCGTGACTCGAACTGAAGTCCTCGCCCGGGTACGCGAACAGTCCTCCCGCTACGCCCTGCTCCGCGAACAGGCCTCTCGGTACGCGCTGCTCCCGCTGCGGATCTTCCTCGGCGTGACCTTCGTCTATGCGGGTCTGGACAAGCTGACCGACTCCGCGTTCCTGTCCGTGTCCGGCGACGGCTCCATCGGACAGACGATGGAATCCTCGCGCGACGCCGCCGCGATCCCCGGTCTGGTGGACATGGCCCTGGAGGACCCCGTCGGCTTCGCGGTCGCCATGGCCATCGGGGAACTCCTCGTCGGCCTCGGTGTCCTGGCCGGCCTGCTGACCCGCGTCGCCGCCGTCGGCGGCGCGCTGATCTCGCTGAGCCTGTGGCTCACCGTGTCGTGGGCGGTCCCCCGCTACTACTACAGCCAGGACCTCATCTACCTCATGGCCTGGATCCCCTTCATCCTCGCCGGGGCGCCCTACCTCTCGCTGGACTCGCTGATCCGGTCGCGGCGGTCGCGCCGCACCGCGTAGGTCACCATCCCGACCAGGGCGGCCAGGCACAGGCCGCCCACGGCGAGCGGCACGACGACGAACCAGGGCACGTCCGCCTCGCCGGAGACGTCGAGCAGGTAGAGCACGCCCGCCACCGTCAGGGCCGCTCCCGCGACCAGCCGTCCTGGCTGGAACTCATGACGCCGCACGGGCCACCTCCACCTGTCCCACACCCGCGTTGAGGTGCAGCTCGATCGTCCCGCCGGCCTCGGTGCCGGCGGCGGGCGGCAGCGTCGCCCGCTGCGTCTCGCCTCCGCCGCGGACCCGGAAGTCGCGGCTGGTCTCCCCGGGCATGTGGATGTCGCCCAGCCGGATCCCGACCTCGGCCTCGGCCGTGACCTCCCGCGGCAGGATCACCTTCAGCCGGCCCGCGTCGAGGGAGGCCCTGACGGCCACGGTCGTGCCCTTCGCCACGTCCAGGCGGCTCAGGTCCAAGGTGGCCAGCCCGGTGCCCGCCTCGTACGCGGGCCGTACGTCGGCCACCGCGGCCGGACGCCACTCGATCCGCTGCCAGTCGGTGCCGATGTCGCGGGGCAGCACGGCGGCGACGGCGAGCAGGCCCGAGGTGAGCAGGGCCAGCAGGACCGTGCCGAAGCCGGTGCGGCCGAGCAGGGAGCTGACCGCGAGGCCCAGGCCGAAGACGACCAGGGCGGCGGCGAGCCCGGTCTGCAGGGCATCGCCCAGCGGACGGCCCTGCCAGTTGACGGCGGTCGCGGCCGTTCCGGCGAGCAGGGCCAGCAGGAAGACCCGGCCGCCGATGCCGCCGTACGGGCCGCCGTACGGGCGGGCCGGGGCTGCGGCCGGCTTGGCCGTCGCAGGCGCTCCCGCGCCGACGGGCGCTGGTTCGGCGTCGTCGGGGCCCCACAGGTACCCCGTGGCGCCGACCGGACCGGTCGTACCGTCCTTCACCAGCGGGTCCCGCCACCAGGACGGGCCGCCGGGGGCCGGCGGAGCCTTCGTCTCCGGCGGGGCGGGCGAGTGCGCCGGCCGGCTCGCGGCCGGGGCCTCCGCCTCCGGGGCGGCCGTGTGCCGGCGCCGCTGCGACCAGTACGAGGCCCCGCCCAGCGCCAGGATCACCAGGACGGAGAAGACCGCGAGGCCGCCGTTGTCCAGCATCGACAGGAACAGCGCGCAGCCCACCAGCGCGGCGAACACCGCGGCCAGGGTGGCGCCCTCGACGCGGCCCGTCAGCAGCTTCTTCGCCTCGCTGTCCTCCTCGCCCTCCAGCGGCAGCAGCAGCCACGCGAAACCGTAGAAGATCAGGCCGACGCCGCCCGTGACCGCGAGGACGCCGAGGACGATCCGGAAGACCACGGGGTCCAGGTCGAAGTACCGGCCCAGGCCGCCGCACACCCCGGCGAGGACCTTGTCCCGCTTCGCGCGGCGCAGGGGCGGCCGGGCGTCGGCCGTGTGCGGGGCCCCGGGATCCGCCGGCGGGGCATCGTGAACTTCGGTCATGGGTCCATGGTGACGGGCGGTGCAGGCCCGCGGAATCCGGCCCGACCCTGGCACAACCCTGATATCCCCCCGACAGAACTGGGGGGCTGCCCTGATGCCGCGCCGCCCCCGCGCGTGTGACCATCGGTGACATGCCCGTAGCAGCCGCTCCCCGCACCCCGCACGCAGCCGAACCGCCACCGGGCTCCGAGACGCACCAGCGCAAGCTCTACCGCAGCGCCGACGGCCGGATGCTCGGCGGTGTCGCGCGCGGTCTCGCCGGGCACCTCGGGATGCCGGTGCTCTGGGTCCGGCTCGCCTTCCTCGGGCTGTTCCTGTGGGGGGACGGGCTCGGCGTACTGCTGTACGCGGCGTTCTGGGTGTTCGTACCGCTGGGCGTCGGCGGACGCAGCGGGCACCGCTCCTGGTTCGAGACCCTGTCCGACGGCAGCCGCCGCCTGCGCAAACCCGAGAAGGGGCAGATCACCGCCCTGATCGCGCTGTGCGTCGGCGCCGGCATCTTCGTCTCCAAGGTCCAGCTCGGCGGCACCTCCGGCCGGTACGTGTGGCCGACGCTGCTCGTCGGGGCCGGTGTGGTCCTCGTCTGGCGGCAGGCCGACAACGCCCGCCGCGCCCACTGGAGCGCGGCCGCCGGCCGGCACGGGAACCTGCTCCAGGTCGCCCGGGCCCTGGCGGGCGTGGTGCTCGTCGGTGTGGGCCTGACCGTCTTCATCGTCGTACGGGGCTCCGCCGCGCAGCTCGGCAACGTCCTGACCGCGACCCTCGCCGTCCTCGTCGGCGTGGCCCTGCTCGCCGGACCCTGGCTGATCCGCATGACCCAGGACCTCTCCGAGGAGCGGCTGATGCGCATCCGCGCCCAGGAACGCGCCGAGGTCGCCGCCCACGTCCACGACTCCGTGCTGCACACCCTCACCCTGATCCAGCGCAACGCCGAGGACGTGGGAGAGGTGCGCCGCCTCGCGCGGGCGCAGGAGCGCGAGCTGCGGAACTGGCTGTACAAGCCCGAGGGCACCGGCAAGGACGAGGCGGAGGAGCCGGCCACCCTCGCGGAGGCCGTGAAGAAGACCGCCGCCGAGGTGGAGGACCACCACGGCGTCCCCATCGAGGTCGTCGTCGTCGGCGACTGCCCGCTCGACGAGGGGCTCGCGGCGCAGGTCCAGGCCGCGCGCGAGGCGATGGTCAACGCCGCCAAGTACGGTGGCGAGGGCGGGCCGGTCCAGGTCTACGCCGAGGTGGAGGGGCGGACGGTGTTCGTGTCCGTACGGGACCGCGGGCCGGGCTTCGACCTCGACGCGGTACCCGACGACCGCATGGGCGTACGAGAATCGATCATCGGCCGGATGCAGCGCAACGGCGGGACCGCACGGCTGCGGTCCGCGCCCGACGGCGGCACGGAAGTCGAGCTGGAGATGGAGAGGGCGGCGAACGCACCATGACCGAGGACAGCGCTGTGAAGGAGACCAGGCGGGTCCGGGTGGTCCTCGTCGACGACCACCGGATGTTCCGCACCGGGGTACAGGCGGAGATCGGCGAGACCGAGCGGACCGGCGTCGAGGTCGTCGGCGAGGCCGCCGACGTCGACCAGGCCGTCACCGTCATCACCGCCACCCGCCCCGAGGTGGTGCTCCTGGACGTGCACCTGCCCGGCGGCGGCGGGGTCGAGGTGCTGCGGCGCTGCGCCCCCCTGATGGCGGCGGCCGAGGCCCCCGTCAGATTCCTGGCGCTGTCGGTGTCCGACGCGGCCGAGGACGTCATCGGCGTCATCCGCGGCGGAGCCCGCGGGTACGTCACCAAGACCATCACCGGAACCGACCTGGTGGACTCGGTCTTCCGCGTGCAGGACGGCGACGCGGTGTTCTCGCCCCGGCTGGCCGGCTTCGTGCTCGACGCCTTCGCCTCCACGGACGCGCCGCCGGTGGACGAGGACCTGGACCGCCTCACCCAGCGCGAGCGCGAGGTGCTCCGGCTGATCGCGCGCGGCTACGCGTACAAGGAGATCGCCAAGCAGCTGTTCATCTCGGTGAAGACGGTGGAGTCGCACGTCTCCGCGGTGCTGCGCAAACTCCAGCTGTCCAACCGGCACGAGCTGACCCGCTGGGCGACGGCCCGCCGCCTGGTCTGAGCAGGTGTGATCCACGCCGCAGGGGGCGGGGGCAACCGGGCCGCGGCACGTGGCACTCTTGGGTCTCGTGATGAGCCTGACCGGGACCCCCCTTTTCGTGACGGTGGTCGTACTGACCGTGCTCGCCGTCGTCCTGCCGCTCGCCGTGTGGAGCAGGGTGCGCGGCCCCGTCGTCGTACGCGTGGCCACCCGCGCTCTGATGGTGGTCTTCGCGCAGGTCACCGCCATCGCCCTGGTCTTCATCGGCCTCAACCAGCAGATGAACTTCTACACCTCCTGGGGTGACCTGCTCGGCACCGGCACGTACGTCACGGCCGCCCCCGACCTCGGCCCGGACGGGCTCGGCGGGAAGAAGGCCGCGGAGGCGCCCAAGGTGCGCCAGAAGTTCGAGCCGGTCGAGGGCCTCGGCGGCCGGGTCCAGAAGACCGACCTCGACGGCAAGATCTCCGGGGTCAAGGGCGACGTGCTGGTGTGGCTGCCGCCGCAGTACGACGACCCGGCCTACAAGGACAAGAAGTTCCCGGTGGTCGAGCTGATCCCGGGCATACCGGGCACGGGGAAGTCCTGGTTCCAGGGGCTCAAGGTGCACGAGGTGCTGGAGCCGCTGATGAAGGAGGGCAAGGTGGCCCCCTTCATCCTGGTCTCGCCGCGCGCGATGCTCCTCGGCAACGGCGACACCGGCTGCGCCAACCTCCCCGGCAAGGTCAACGCCGACAGCTGGTTCAGCGTCGACGTCCGCAAGATGGTCACCGACAACTTCCGCGCCTCGGACGAGGCCCGCACCTGGGGCGTGGCCGGATACTCGGCCGGGGCGTACTGCGCCGCCAAGCTGGCGATCGCCCACCCCGACCGCTACAGCGCGGCCGTCTCCCTGTCCGGCTACAACGACCCGGGCCAGGAACCCTCCTCGCTGGTCGGCCAGGACCCCGAGCTGCGCCGCACCCACAACCTGAAGGCCCTGCTCAAGGCCGCGCCGACGCCGCCGGCGGTCTCGCTGTGGATGTCGGGCGCCGAGCAGGACGGCTACCTGTCCGGCACGGACCTCAAGGCGATCGCCCAGAGCCCGACCGTGGTGCACGCGGAGAAGGTGACCGGCGGCCACAACCTCGACTCGTGGTCGAAGCAGCTGCCGCAGACCTTCGGCTGGCTGAGCAAGACGGTCAAGGCGCCGTAGCCGCGCTCATGCGGGGCGCTCGTACGGGGCGCTCACGCTGGGCACTCACGCGGGACGGGACGCGCCGGCCCAGGGCATCGAGTCGATCGGCGCCACCCGGACCGTCGAGCCGGGACGCGGGGCGTGGATCATCTGGCCGTTGCCGATGTACAGGCCCACGTGGGTGACTCCGGAGTAGAAGAACACCAGGTCGCCGGGGGCCAGTTGGTCGCGGGCCACGCGCCGGCCGCTGTTGATCTGGGTGTAGGTGGTGCGCGGCAGGGAGACCCCGGCCGAGCGCCAGGCCGCCTGGGTCAGCCCCGAGCAGTCGAAGGACCCGGGGCCCGTGGCGCCCCAGACGTACGGCTTCCCGATCGCCCCGCGGGCGAAGGCGATGGCCCGCGCGGCGCGGGAGCCGTCGGACGCGGCCGGCGGGGTGCTCGGCGGACCGGCGGGGGAGCCTTCGGAGCCGGCGGGGGCCTTGGAGCCGGCGGGGGAGGCGGGGGCCGACTGGGCCTCGTACGCGGCGCGCTGTTCGGCGGTGAGCTTGGCCAGCAGGCGTCTGGCGGCCTCCAGCTTCTTCTCGACCTCGGCCTTGTGCCCGGCGATCTCGGCCTGCCGGGAGCGCAGTTCCGCCAGCCGTCCGGCGGCCTGGCCCCGCAGCTTGCCGACCTCGTCGAGCCGGCGGCGTACGGAGGAGATCTCGGCGGCGTTGCGGTCCCCGGTGCGGGTGATGAAGGAGGCCTGGTCGAGGTAGGCCTGCGGGTCGTCGGCCGTCGCGAGGCGGACGGCGGTGCCCAGGGTCCCCCCGGTGCGGTACTGGCTCGCGGCCATGGACCCGAGGGCGCTGCGGGCGGTGTTGAGCCGGTCGGCCTTGCGGGCGGTCTCGTCGCGCAGGCCGGTCAGCGCGCGCTGGGCCTCGTCGGCCTTCTCCTTCGCCCCGTTGTACCGCTCGGTCGCGGCCCCGGCCTCCTCGTAGAGCCGGTCCACCTCGGCCTTGACCTGGGCGGGGGTCAGCTGGGGGTCGGCCTGGGAGGTGCCTTCGAAGGCGGTGGCGGTGGCAGCGCCCGCGAGGGCGAGGGTGGCGGCGGTCCGTACGGTGCCGCCGGAGAACGGGCGCTGCCTGGGCTTTCGGTGACTGGCCACGGGGGCCTCACGTCCTTCCTCTCTCGGTGCTTGGAGGAGGACGCTAGACCCGCAGGTAACGGGCGGATGACGGGATGATCGTAAGTGGCTTGATACGACCGGGGATGGCCGCTCGGGACCGGTCCGGATCAGCGCCAGAGGACGGCGACAAAGATATTGATCACGGTCAGACCGCCGACCGCGCCGAACAGCGCCTTCTCCACCTGCTCCTCGTCCCGCTTGACGTAGACGAGGGCGAGGATCACGAAGAGGATCGCGAGCTTCACGCCGATCTTGATGTTGTTGACGGCGGTGCCGTCCATCTCGCGGAAGCCGACGAGCAGGACGCCGGTGACGAGCATGGTGAGGGCGCCGTGCAGCATGGCGGGCGTGAAGCGGGCGGTGCCCGCGCCCATCGCCTTCATCTGGGTCAGGAAACCGCCGAGGAGCGAGGCGATACCGATGATGTGCAGGCCGACGAAGACATTGATCAGTACGTCCATGGCCCCGAGCGTACGGGGTGCCCACAGGCCGGTTCCGGGCGGCCGGTCAACCTCAGTTCGGGTTTTGCGTACAGTTGGTCCATGGCCGCCGACGAGCTCCACCACCCCGACGCCGCCCGGATCGAACTGGTCGAGGTCCTGGCCGCCCTCGGCCACCCCGTACGGCTGGAGATCGTCCGTACCCTCGCCGGATCCGGGACGGAGGTCTTCTGCGGGGCGGTCGCCGAAGGCCTGCCCCGCTCCACGGTCACCCACCACCTGCGCACCCTGCGCGAGGCCGGGGTGATCTGCCAGCGCCCCGAGGGACGCAAACTCTTCCTGACCCTGCGCCGCCAGGACCTCGACCAGCGGTTCCCCGGTCTGCTGACCCTGGCCGTCGGCGAATTTCCGGTCACGGAACCGGCTGTCGGTCCCGCCCCCTAGACTCGGAACGCGATGAGCAGCCTCTTTGACGACAGTTTCCTGGTGGACTTCACCCCCTCCGACGAGGTCCCCCCGCCGCCCGAGGACCACCCCGCCCCGGAGCCGGGCGCGGACGATCTCTTCGGGGGCCAGTTCGACATGCCAGTCGGCAGTGGGGGGCCCGGGGACGCGTACTACCGCGACGGCGCCCCCCGGCCCGTCATCGACCCGGCGACGCTCCTGGACGGGCTGAACGAACAGCAGGCCGCGGCCGTGGTGCACGCGGGCTCGCCGCTGCTCATCGTGGCCGGCGCCGGATCCGGCAAGACCCGGGTGCTCACCCACCGCATCGGGCACCTGCTGTCCGCACGGAACGTCCACCCCGGCCAGATCCTGGCGATCACCTTCACCAACAAGGCCGCCGGTGAGATGAAGGAGCGCGTCGAGAGCCTGGTCGGCCCGCGCGCCAACGCCATGTGGGTGTCCACCTTCCACAGCGCGTGCGTACGCATCCTGCGCCGCGAGTCCAAGCGGCTCGGCTTCACCTCCTCGTTCTCGATCTACGACGCGGCCGACTCGAAGCGCCTGATGGCACTCGTCTGCCGGGACCTGGACCTGGACCCCAAGAAGTTCCCGCCCAAGGCCTTCAACGCCAAGATCTCGAACCTGAAGAACGAGCTGATCGACGAGGAAGCCTTCGCCGACCAGGCCGCCGACGGCTTCGAGAAGACCCTCGCCCAGGCGTACGCCATGTACCAGGGGCGGCTGCGCGAGGCCAACGCGCTCGACTTCGACGACATCATCATGACCACGGTCCACCTGCTCCAGGCGTTCCCGGACGTCGCCGAGCACTACCGGCGCCGCTTCCGGCACGTCCTGGTCGACGAGTACCAGGACACCAACCACGCGCAGTACACGCTCGTGCGCGAGCTGGTGGGCACCGGCTACCCGGACCTGCACCCGGCCGAACTGTGCGTGGTGGGTGACGCCGACCAGTCGATCTACGCCTTCCGCGGCGCGACCATCCGCAACATCCTCCAGTTCGAGGAGGACTACGCGGACGCGAAGACGATCCTGCTGGAGCAGAACTACCGCTCCACGCAGACGATCCTCTCCGCCGCCAACGCCGTCATCGAGCGCAACGAGAACCGCCGCGCCAAGAACCTGTGGACCCAGGCCGGCACCGGCGCCGTCATCACCGGCTACGTCGCGGACACCGAGCACGACGAGGCGCAGTTCGTCGCCGAGGAGATCGACCGCCTCACCGACGCCGGTGACGCCAAGGCCGGCGACGTCGCGATCTTCTACCGGACCAACGCGCAGTCCCGCGTGTTCGAGGAGATCTTCATCCGCGTCGGACTGCCCTACAAGGTCGTCGGCGGCGTCCGCTTCTACGAGCGCAAGGAGGTCCGGGACGTCCTCGCCTACCTGCGCGTCCTGGCGAACCCCGAGGACAACGTCCCGCTGCGCCGGATCCTGAACGTACCCAAGCGCGGCATCGGCGAGCGCGCCGAGGCGATGATCGACGCCCTCGCGATGCGCGAGAAGATCACCTTCCCGCAGGCGCTCCGGCGCGTGGACGAGGCCTTCGGCATGGCCGCGCGCTCGACGAACGCGGTGAAGCGGTTCAACGTGCTGATGGAGGAGCTCCGCACGATCGTCGACTCGGGCGCCGGCCCGGCGGTGGTGCTGGAGGCGGTGCTGGAGCGCACGGGCTACCTCGCCGAGCTCCAGGCGTCCACCGACCCGCAGGACGAGACGCGGATCGAGAACCTCCAGGAACTGGCGGCGGTGGCACTCGAATTCGAGCAGGCCCGGGAGGCCGCGGCCACCGAAGCGGCCGAGACCGGCGCCCCGGCCCCCGGCCCGGGCACCCTGGCCGAGTTCCTGGAGCAGGTCGCCCTCGTCGCCGATTCCGACCAGATCCCCGACGAGGACACCGAGGGCACGGGCGTCATCACGCTCATGACCCTGCACACCGCCAAGGGCCTGGAGTTCCCGGTGGTCTTCCTGACCGGCATGGAGGACGGGGTCTTCCCGCACATGCGGGCACTGGGCCAGACCAAGGAGCTGGAGGAGGAGCGCCGCCTCGCCTACGTCGGCATCACCCGGGCGCGCGAGCGGCTGTACCTGACCCGGTCGAGCATGCGCAGCGCGTGGGGCACGCCCTCTTACAACCCGCCGTCCCGGTTCCTGGAGGAGATTCCGGCGGAGTACCTCCAGTGGAAGCGGACGGGCGCGACCCAGAAGCCGGCGGGGCCGATGCGGAGCTCGGGGTACGGGTCGTCCGGGTCGTCCGGCTCGGGGAAGGCGACCTTCGGCACCTCGCCGGAGTCGTTCCTGTCCTCGTCGCGTACGAAGTCCGGCCCGTCCGGGTTCGCGACGCGCCGGGCAGCCGACAAGCCGGTCATCAACCTGGTGGTCGGGGACCGGGTCACGCACGACCAGTTCGGGCTCGGCACGGTCATGGAGGTCAAGGGAGCGGGCGCGGACGCGCAGGCCACCATCGACTTCGGGGACGACAAGCCCAAGCGGCTGCTGCTGCGCTACGCGCCGGTGCAGAAGTTGTAGGCGGGCGGTCCGGGCCGCCGGGGGCCGTCCAGGCCGCCGGGGCCGTCGGGCCACCGCGGGGGTCCGTGCCACGACGGCGTGGGGCAGGGGTCCGTGCCACGAGGGCGTGGGGCAGGGGTCCGTGCCACGAGGGCGTGGGGCAGGGGTCCGTGCCACGAGGGCGTGGGGCAGGGGTCCGTGCCATGGCGGCGTGGGCCCCGCCCGCTTGTTACGCGGGGTTCAGGCCGTGGGCGCGGAACCACGGCATGGGGTCGATCGCGGACCCGCCGCCCGGCCGCACCTCGAAGTGCAGGTGCGGTCCGGTGGAGTTGCCGGAGTTGCCCGAGTACGCGATGACCTCGCCGGCCTTGACCTTCCCACCACGGATCTTGGTGCTGCTCAGGTGGCAGTACCAGGTCTCGGTGCCGTCGGGCGCGGTCACTATGGCCATGTTCCCGTACGCGCTGTTGTACTGGGTGCGCACGGTGCCGTCGGTGGCGGCCATGACCGGGGTTCCGTAGCCGACCGGGAAGTCGATGCCGGTGTGCACGGACATCCACATGCCGCCGGACTGTCCGAAACTGGCGCTGAGGCCCTGCTGCGCGACGGGGATAGCGAACTTGGGGCGGGCCGCCTCCTTGGCCGCCGCCTCCTCCGCCTTCTTCTTCTTCTCGTCCTCCTGGCGCTGACGCAGGTCGATGCGCTCCTGCGTGCGGCTCGCGCGGTCCGCGAAGTCGCCCGCGTCGGCGCTGAGCGCGGCCAGTTGGGTGTCGAGCTTGGTGTTCGCCGCGACCGGCTTCACCGAGGCCGGGTCGGGCGCGGCCATCGTGGTGGTGTCCTCGGCGGGCTTCTCCGTGCCGGTCAGCCCGCCGACCGAGGCCGCCGCGACACCGGCGACGCCCATCACACAGGCGGAGGGAACGGCCACGGTCAGCAGGGCGGAACGCTTCGCCGGGGTGCGGCGACGGCTGCTCGCCCGGCTGCTGCTCGCCTTGGCGGCGGTCTTCGCGTTCGCCTTGGCGTTCGCCTTGGCGGCGGTCCGGCGCGCACTGCGCGGCTCGCCCGGCGTCGACGGCGGGGCCACGGGCATGGCCTGGGTGGGGAAGTCGTGCACCTCGGCCGAAGGCAGGAGCTCGGGCTCCTCGCCGGGAACGGCCTCGAAGACGGCGGTCTCGCTGTACGCCTCGGGCGTGGCGGGTGCTTCGGGCTCGGCCTCGGGTCCGGCGGCGGCCTGGGGTTCGTAGGCGTAGCCGGTGCCGTCGTAGGGCTGCTGGTGCTGCTGGTGCTGCTGGTGCTGCTGGTGGTGTTCGTGCTGCTCGTGCTGCTGGTGCTGCTGGTGTTCGGGCTGCTGGTGCTCGTACTGGCCCGGGTACTGCTGCGCGGGCTGGTACTCGTACGCGTACTCGTTCGGGTAGCCGGCCTCGGTGGGGGCCGGGGTCTCCGTGACGGTGTTCCAGGCGGTGGCGTCGTAGGCGCCGGTCTCGGTGCCGGTGGTGCCGTAGCCCGGCAGTGCCCAGTGCCCGGTCTGCTCGGCCGAAGCGTCGTAGCCGAAGGAGGCGGGCTGGTAGTCGGTGTAGCCGGGGTGGTCCGCACCCGGCGTGTTCCAGGCACTCGCGTCCCACTGCCCGGTGGTGTCCGCGGGGACGCCCTGGCTGGGGATCGTGGGCAGGTAACTGTCCTGCGAGGCCCATGCGGTGGTGTCGTACGCGCCGGTCTCGTAGGAGCCGTAGGCGGCGTAGTTGACCCCCTGGCCCTGCGTTTCGTAGGAAACGTAGGCCGAGTCACCAGCGAAAGTGGTGGTGGTAAGGCCGTCGTACCCGGGATCGGGGTACTGGCCCGACGAGGGGCGGTCGTTCACCAACTTCTCTTTCGCCTCGGCAGTGGGGGGCCTGGGTGGCCGGGGAATTGGAGGTTCCCCGGAGGAGAGCAGTGGCGTGACTGTACCCGGCGGTTACTCGCAACGACAATCTTCGCGGGGGTTCCGTAGCTGCGGAACCGGGCATTCGGCCGTCTTTCGGTCGCCGAAATGCAGACCCTTGGCCTTGAGTTCGAAATCCGTTCGACTTTTTGTCGGATGCGGTCTAGGCGACGGAGGCGGCGTCCGCGCTCTCGGCGGATGCCGGAACGGGCCCGTCGAGGGCGCGCCGGACGGCCGCGATCACGGCGGGGTGAGCGGGCAGGGCGAGGTGCCCGATACCGGTGACCTGCACGTTCTCCACCTGCAGATCCGGATGCTCGATGCGCGCCGTCCCGACGGGAGTCATCAGCGCGTCGAACTCGCTCCAGAAGGCCACGCACCGGGTCGCGCAGCCGGGCGCGGGCTCGGCCAGCTCGGACACCACCCGGGAGTCCGGGCGCATCTGCCGGACCAGGGGGTGCGCGTCCATGAAGGGGGCGACCAGCGTGCCGGAGTGGGGGGTGCCGAGCGTGACGAGCGTGCGGACGCGGGCGTCGCCGCCGAGGCGCTGCACGTAGTACCGGCCGACGAGCCCGCCCAGGCTGTGCCCGACCAGGTCCACCCGCTGCTGCCCGGTGCGCTCGCACAGTTCCTCGACGCGCCGGGCGAGATGGCGGGCCGTGACCCGCAGGTCGCGGGTGAAGGGCGAGTAGTTGTACGCCTCCACGTGCCGCCGGCCGCCGGCTCCGAGGGCGCGCCGCAGCAGGACGAAGACGGACCGGTTGTCGGTGAACCCGTGGAGGAGGAGGACGGGCGGCCGTGTCGCGGGCGGGCGCGGGACGACCTTCTCCTGGCACACTCCGGTGGGGTAGAGGAGCAGGTGCCCGCCGAGGACCACGACCTCCAGGGCGCCGGCCCGCAGTGCGGCTCCGGACAAGGTCGACCAGGACGACCAGGACGACAAGGACACGGACAACGGCACGCACAGCCCCACCGGCGGCCTCCCCTCGGCCTCTTGGGACTGCGGCCGGTCGCGCCACCGTGCCGTGCGGCTGTCGGCACGGTGGCGCAATGCCGTCCCACGTGTGATTTCCCCCTCGTGAGGGACCGCGAAACGGCGGCGTGCGCGATGCTGTACTTAACGTTCGTTCACTCGGGAGGCAGTGCGATGGGTGTGACCGGTCCGATCCGTGTGGTGGTGGCCAAGCCGGGTCTCGACGGCCACGACCGCGGTGCGAAGGTGATCGCGCGGGCGCTGCGGGACGCGGGCATGGAGGTCATCTACACCGGCCTCCACCAGACCCCCGAGCAGATCGTGGACACCGCCATCCAGGAGGACGCCGACGCGATCGGCCTCTCCATCCTCTCCGGCGCCCACAACACGCTCTTCGCCCGCGTGCTGGAACTCCTCAAGGAGCGGGACGCGGAGGACATCAAGGTCTTCGGCGGCGGCATCATCCCGGAGGACGACATCGCCCCCCTCAAGGCGAAGGGCGTGGCGGAGATCTTCACCCCGGGCGCGACGACGACGTCGATCGTGGACTGGGTCCGCGCCAACGTCCGCCAGTAGCCTCCGGCGGTCAGAGGTTCCTCAGCTGCCCGCTGGCGCTGCTTGCTGCCCGCTGCCGCTGCCTGCTGCCCGACCCCGTCGACTTCGACCTCGCGGGGCGATCCTCGGCTGCCTGCTGCCTGCTGCCTGCTGCCTGCTGCCTGCTGCCTGCTGCCTGCTGCCTGCTGCCCGACTCGGTCGACTTCGGCATCGCGGGTCGATCCCAGCCTCGCCGGCGTTTGAGGCGCGGGGTCTGGGGCGGAGCCCCAGGCCTTGAGCCGAGCCGGCGCTAGGGGGACGGGTCCGGGCGGAGCCCGGGAAACGGAGAAAGGGCGGGGCGGGGACCAGCTCCGCGCAGCGGCGCCCCGGCCCGGGCCCCGGCGATCCGGCCTCGGTAACCCGGCCCCCAGCAACCCGGCGCCGACGACCTGGTCCCGGCGGCCCGCTCAGCGACCCTGCCCGACGACCCGGCCCCGGCGGCGGCGAACCTGCCCTAGCGACGGCGACCCCTCCCGCCCGGCCCCCGGAGATCCCGCCTCGGCGACCCGGCCTCGGCGACGCCGGCCCGGCGACGGCGACCCAGCCCGCCCGGCCTCGGTATCCGGGCCCCCGGAGACCCCGTCCCGGCGGCGCGGCCCCCCGCGAGGGGTCACGCCGGGGCGAGTTCCGCCAGCATCGCCGCCCGCAGGTCAAGCGTGGCGACCAGCCGCTGAAAGGCCTCGGCCCAGTACGCGGCTGCGCCCGGCGACGCCTCCGGCGGGTCCTCGACGGAGGCGGTCAGCGCCTCCAGCCGCCCGGCCTCCGCAGGATCGAGGCAGCGCTCCGCCAGACCCATCACCCCGCTGAAGCTCCACGGGTAGCTCCCCGCCTCACGGGCGATCTCCAGCGCGTCGACCACCGCCCGGCCCAGCGCCCCGGCCCACGGCACCACGCACACCCCGAGCAGCTGGAACGCCTCCGAAAGCCCGTGCGCCCGTATGAACTCGGCCACCCATCGCGCCCGTTCCCCCTCGGGCAGGGTCTCCAGCAGCTTCGCCCGCTCCGCCAGCGAGGCCGTCGCCGGACCCGCGGCGGGCGGCGCGGACGGCGGCCCGAGCAGCGCCCGCGACCACTGCGCGTCGCGCTGGCGCACCGCGGCCCGGCACCACGCCGCGTGGAGTTCTTCCGCCCAGCCCTCGCCCTCGGCCACCGGCAGCGCCAGAATCTCCGCCGGGTCGAGCCCGCCGAACCGCTCCCGCCAGCAGTCCAGCGGTGCGGCCTCCACCAGTTGCCCGAGCCACCAGGCCCGTTCCCCGCGTCCGGCGGGCGGCCGCTTGACCACCCCGTCCCGCAGCATCCCCGCGTCGCACTCGGCCGGCGGGGTCACCCCCTCGGGGCCCACGCAGGCCAGGGCGCGCTCCGCCATCCGCCCCGCCAGCGCCGACCGCGGCAGCGCCGACAGCAGCTCGGCCGCCGTCGCCCGGACATTGCGGCTGCGGTCACCCAGAGCCGCCTCCAGGAACGGTTCGTCCCCGTCCGACAGCCCCACCCGCAGCGAGTCGAGGAACATCAGCCGGTCCTCGGCCCGTTCGCCGGCCCAGGTCGTCTCCAGCAGGCGCGGCGCGGCCGCGGCCTCGTGGGCCCGTATCGCGCCCAGCAGCGCCACCCGCTCCGCGAACAGCCCCTCCTCCCAGAGCCGTTCCACCCCCGCCCGGTCCGTCACCTCCGGCAGCTCCCCGGCCCCGCCGGACCCGCCGCGCAGGGCGAACCGCCAGTCGGGATTCATCCGGGCCAGCCACAGCCCCCGCGCCCCGGCCAGCGCCAAGGCCTGCGGACGCAGGTCCGTACGGGCCCGGGCCGCGTCCAGCAGGGCCGGCAGCAGTGCGGCCGGTGCCCGGTAGCCGTGCCGCCCGGCCGCGGCAAGCCACTGCGGCAGCAGCTCGGTCAGGTCCGGGGCGGCTCCGCGCCGCCCGCCGCCGCTGCCCGCGCCCGTGCGGCCGGCGAGCAGCTGGGCCAGCCGCCGCCGGGCCGCCTCCGGAGGCGCCGGACGCGGGTCGCGCGCCGCGGGCTCCGGCCGGGAGCGCGCCTGCGCAGGTCTGAGCCCGGCCCGGCGCCGTACGGTGTGCACGGCCGCCGCGTCCAGCAGGGACTCCGGCGAGCCGGCCGGCCCGCCGCCCGGGCGCCGGTCGGTGCCCAGCAGCGCGGCGCCGACCAGCTCATCCCACTCCCTGTACGCCTCCGCGTGCCCCTTGCCGTATCCCTCGTCACCCTTGTCCATCAGGCCCCTCCCTCGTCACTCGTCCTCGGTCGAGGACCGCGCCCCGGTCCCGTCCCCTGCGCGGGACCGGAGCTGTCGATGCCCCGTCCGGGTCCTGTCCGGCCGATCAGGCCGGACAGGACCGCACTGCTCTCAACTGGCGTGGTTGTCGTCCACAAAAGCCCCCCGGCTCCTCGTCGTCACACGTCGGCGCCCCCGCGCCGCCGCGTCCTCCCCGTCCCCCTCCGCCGTCCCTGCCGGACGGCATACGGGCCCCCAGGCCCCCAGCGATCTCCTTGATTTCCGGCCCGGCTCAGACCAGGGCGACCGGCTCGGGCGAGTCCGGCTGCCAGGCCGTCAGCGGCGTGAAGCCGCGGTGGCCGCATTCGCCGAACACCGTCACCGGGCCCCCGCCCGACAACGCGGCCAGCTGCCACAGCCCCGAGCGCGAGCGGCCACCCGCGAGGGTGACCGGCAGGGCGGAAGTGCCCTGCGCGTCGGCCAGTTGCCAGCCCAGCTCACCCGGTACCGGGATCACCGGTCCGAGCACCACCGGCCAGGACTCCAGCCACGGATCCTCCCGCAATGCCGCCCCGTAGGCCTCCAGGGCGGCCCCCGTGCTCACCCCCGCCGGTATCTCCCGGCACGGCTCGGCCGCAGAGAACCTCTCCCCGAGGTCCGCCCGCAGCCCCGCCGACCCGGGCCGGAAGCGGGCCTCCGCCTCCAGCACCAGCCCCACCGGCAGTGCCAGCCCCGGTGGCCGCCCGGGCGGTCCGAAGTCCAGCACCAGAGCGGGACGCCCGCCCGCCAGCCCGCGCAGCCATATCCGGCGGGTGGTGAGCCGGCCGTCCGGTGACACCGAGTCGTACTGGGCGAGCACCAGCCAGCGGTCCCGTACGGCCTCCCCCTCCCCGGAGGCCGGCAGTCCCACCCTGCCGCGGACGGTCGCCGCCAGGGGATCGGGCAGCCCGGCCACGCCCAGCCAGGCCCGGTCCAGCAGGTGCAGCAGCGCCGCCTCCTCCAGCATCCGGGCGGGCCAGCCGGGGCCGCAACTGGGTATCGTCCCCAACTCCCGCACCCGCCCGGCCAGTCCGGGCGCCTGGGCGTCGACCATGCGGGCGGCGGTCTCCTCCCACGCCGCGTAGCCCGCCTGCTCCTGGCCCGCGAGGCCGCCGCGCAGCAGATCGGCCAGCCGCTGCTCCAGCTCGGTGACCCCCGCGCCGATCCGGGCGGCCCGCCGCTCCGCGCGCCGCCGTGCCCCCTCCTCGTCCACCGGCCGGCCCGCCCCGGCGGCCGGACGTGCGGCCTTCGCCGCCCGCTCCGCCAGCCACTGCGCGGCCCATTCCGGCGCCTCGCCCGGCTCGCCGATCCCCTCGGCGGACCAGAGCAGCAGCAGCCCCAGGGCGTGCTTGCACGGGAACTTCCGGCTCGGGCAGGAGCACTTGTACGCCGGTCCGGCCAGGTCCACGACCGTCCGGTACGGCGTACTGCCACTGCCCTTGCAGTACCCCCACAGCGAACCGGAAGCGGAACCTCCGATCTGCGACCAGGGCCCCGCCCCGCCGAGTCTGCTTCCCGCCTTGCGTGAGGCATCGTCAGGAGCCAGAGCCAGTACCTGTTCCGCTGTCCAGCGGACCCCCTGCTCAGTCATGTGTCCCACCGTAGAGACCCCCACTGACAATCGCCCTGACCTGCAACAAGACTATGAACAAGGCCCGTTGTCAGTGGTGTGGTGCACCGTGGGATCAGCAGTCGGAAGCGGCTGCCGAGCATTGGAGGGGGACCATGACCACGCCCGAGAACAGCACCGGCACCGAGGCCCTGCGACCGCACGCCGAAGACGCCTTCGCACACGAACTGAAAGCCCTGGCGGACGCCGACGACCGGCCCCGCCCGACCCGCTGGAAGCTCTCCCCGTGGGCCGTCGCCACCTACCTGCTCGGCGGCGAACTCCCCGACGGCACGGTCATCACGCCCAAGTACGTGGGGCCGCGCCGCATCGTCGAAGTCGCCGTCACCACCCTCGCCACCGACCGCGCCCTGCTCCTGCTCGGCGTCCCCGGCACCGCCAAGACCTGGGTGTCCGAACACCTCGCCGCCGCCGTCAGCGGAGACTCCACCCTCCTCGTGCAGGGCACCGCCGGCACCCCCGAGGAAGCCATCCGGTACGGCTGGAACTACGCCCGCCTGCTCGCCCACGGGCCCAGCCGCGAGGCCCTCGTCCCCAGCCCGGTCATGCGGGCCATGGCCGACGGCATGACCGCCCGCGTCGAAGAGCTCACCCGCATCCCCGCCGACGTCCAGGACACCCTCATCACCGTCCTGTCCGAAAAGACCCTCCCGATACCGGAACTGGGCGAAGAGGTGCAGGCCGTACGCGGCTTCAACCTCATCGCCACCGCCAACGACCGCGACCGCGGGGTCAACGAGCTCTCCAGCGCGCTGCGCCGCCGCTTCAACACCGTCGTCCTGCCGCTGCCCGCCACCGCCGACGCCGAGGTCGACATCGTCGCCCGCCGCGTCGACCAGATGGGCCGCGCGCTCGACCTGCCGGCCGCCCCCGAGGGCCTGGAGGAGATCCGCCGCGTCGTCACCGTCTTCCGCGAGCTGCGCGACGGGGTCACCGGCGACGGCCGTACCAAGGTGAAGTCCCCCAGCGGCACCCTCTCCACCGCCGAGGCCATCTCCGTCGTCACCGGCGGCCTCGCCCTCGCCGCCCACTTCGGGGACGGCGTACTGCGCCCCTCCGACGTGGCCGCGGGCATCCTCGGCGCCGTCGTCCGCGACCCGGCCGCCGACAAGGTCGTCTGGCAGGAGTACCTCGAGGCCGTGGTCCGCGAGCGGGACGGCTGGAAGGACTTCTACCGCGCCTGCCGGGAGGTGACGGTATGAGCCCGCGCGCACAGGTGCCCCTCCTGCTGGGCGTACGGCACCACGGGCCCGGCTCGGCCCGCGCCGTGCGGGCCGCGCTGGACGCGGCACGGCCCGCCGCCGTCCTCGTCGAGGGGCCGCCCGAGGGGGACGCGCTGATCGCACTGGCCGCCGATCCCGGGATGCGGCCGCCCGTGGCCCTGCTCGCGCACGCCGCGGACGACCCGGGCCGTGCCGCCTTCTGGCCGCTGGCCGACTTCTCCCCGGAGTGGGTCGCGATCCGCTGGGCCCAGGAAGCCGGCGTACCGGTGCGGTTCATCGACCTCCCGGCCGCCCACTCCCTGGCCGGGGCGGGGGACCAGGATCCGGACGGGGACGCGGACGAGGCCGAGGGCGGGGCCGTACGGGTGGACCCCCTCGCGGTGCTCGCCGAGACCGCCGGGTACGACGACCCCGAGCGCTGGTGGGAGGACGTGGTCGAACACCGGGGCGCCGGCGGCGCGGGGGAGTCCGCGATCGGCGCGTTCGAGGCGCTCGGAGAGGCCATGGGAGCCCTGCGCGAGGCGTACGGGGACGGCGGCCACACCCGCGACCTGGTGCGCGAGGCGTACATGCGGCAGCGGATGCGGGCCGCCCGCCGGGAGTTCGGCGACGCCTACGCCGTGGTGTGCGGCGCCTGGCACGTCCCCGCGCTGCGGGCCAGGACCACCGTGGCCGCCGACAAGGCCCTGCTCACCGGGCTGCCCAAGGTCAAAGTGGAGACCACCTGGGTGCCCTGGACCCACCGCAGGCTCGCCCGGGCCGGGGGCTACGGCGCGGGGATCACCTCGCCCGGCTGGTACGCCCACCTCTTCGCGGCCCGGGACCGGCCCGTGGAACGGTGGCTGACCAAAGTCGCCGGACTGCTCCGGGAGGAGGACCGCCAGGTCTCCTCGGCGCACGTCATCGAGGCGGTCCGGCTGGCCGACACCCTGGCCGCGATGCGCGGAAGACCGCTGCCCGGACTGACGGAGACGCTGGAAGCCGTCCGGGCGGTGATGTGCGACGGATCCGACATACCGCTCGCGCTGATCGAGGACCGCCTGGTCGTCGGCGACGTGCTCGGCGAGGTCCCCGACACGGCGCCCGTCGTACCGCTCCAACGCGATCTGACCCGCCAGCAGCGCTCCCTGCGGCTCAAGGCCGAGGCACAGGACCGCGAGCTCGAACTCGACCTGCGCAAGGACACCGACACGGCGAAGTCGCTGCTGCTGCACCGGCTGCGGCTGCTCGGCATCGAGTGGGGCACCCCCACCGCCTCGCGGGGCAGCACCGGCACCTTCCGCGAGACGTGGCGGCTGCGCTGGGAGCCGGAGCTGTCCGTGCGGGTCGCCGAGGCCGGCGTCTGGGGCACCACCGTCCTCGCGGCGGCCACTGCCAAGGCCGAGGCCGACGCCGCGGGCGCCGGGGAACTGGGCGAGGTGACCGCCCTGGCCGAGCGGTGCCTGCTGGCCGGGCTGTCCGAGGCGCTGCCCGCGGTGCTGCGGGCCCTAGCGGACCGGGCCGCGCTGGACACGGATGTGGCGCGGCTGGCCAAGGCCCTGCCCGCGCTGGCCCGATCGCTGCGGTACGGGGACGTCCGCGGCACCGACGCGGCCGCCCTGGGCACGGTCGCGGCCGGGCTCGCCGAGCGGATATGCGTGGCGCTGCCGCCCGCCTGCTCCCTCGGCCTGGACGCCGAGGCGGCGGCGGAGTTGCGCGGCCACGTCGACGGGGTGCACGGGGCGGTCGCCCTGCTGTCGGACGCCCAGGAAGGGCTGCGGGAGCGCTGGTCCGCGGTGCTGCGGACACTGGCCGGCCGGGACGCGGTACCCGGCCTGATCCGCGGCCGGGCGGCCCGGCTGCTGCTCGACGAAGGGCGGCTGCCGGCCGAGGAGACGGCCCGGCTGATGGGGCTCGCCCTGTCCCCGGCGGCCTCCCCGGCCGACGCGGCGGGCTGGATCGAGGGCTTCGCGGGCGGCAGTTCGGGCGGCGGAACGCTGCTGGTCCACGACGAGCGGCTGCTCGGCCTGATCGACGCCTGGCTCGTGGGCGTGCCGGAGCGCGCCTTCACCGACGTACTGCCGCTGCTGCGCAGGACCTTCGGGGCGTACGAGCCAGGGGTGAAGCGGACGCTCGGCGAGCTGGTCCGCCGGGGCCCCGGCGGTTCCGCGGCCGCGGTCGCTACGGGCTCGGCCCCGCCGGGCTTCGCCCCGGACCTGGACCCGGTCCGGGCGGAGGCAGTGGTGGACCTGGTCCGCATGCTGCTCGCCCCGGCCGGGGTGGACGTGCCCGCCTGAGCGCGTGGCGCTCACGGATCGGGGCTCCGCCCCGGACCCCGCGCCTCAAACGCCGGCCGGGCTGGATTCCGCCCCGGCTGGGTGGGTGGCCGCGGCTTACGGATCTGGCCCGCGCTGGTGGGTGCGGCTTACGAGGACATGACGAGTGCAGGGGGACGGACAGATGACCAGTACGAAGAGCCCGGTGGTGCGCGGCGAGGCCGGCGGGACGCCCGTGCCCGGCACGGCGAGCAGCGCCGGTCTGCGAGGTGCGGCCGACGCGGATACCGCCCACCCCGCCGGCGGCGAGCGGCTGCGGCGGTGGCGGATGGTGCTGGGCGGGGGCGAGGCCGACGGGACGGGGTGCGCGCTGACCGGCCGGGACGCGGCGATGGACGCCGCGCTCGGCGCGCTCTACGGCGGAGGCGGCTCGGGCGGCTCCCGCAAGACCTCGGGGGAGCGGTCGGCGGGCCTCGGCGGCTCGGCGCCCCACGTGGCCCGCTGGCTCGGGGACATCCGGACGTACTTCCCCAGCTCGGTGGTCCAGGTCATGCAGCGGGACGCCATCGAGCGGCTCGGCCTGTCCGCCCTGCTGCTGGAACCGGAGATGCTGGAGGCCGTCGAGCCCGACGTCCACCTGGTCGGCACCCTGCTCTCCTTGAACAAGGCGATGCCGGAGACGACGAAGGAGACCGCGCGGGCCGTGGTCCGCAAGGTGGTCGAGCAGCTGGAGAAGCGGCTCGCGACCCGCACCCGGGCCACGCTCACCGGCGCCCTCGACCGGTCCGCCCGGATCAGCCGCCCCCGCCACCACGACATCGACTGGGACAGGACGATCCGGGCCAATCTCAAGAACTACCTGCCCGAGTACCGCACGATCGTCCCCGAGCGGCTGATCGGATACGGCCGTGCGGCCCAGTCGGTGAAGAAGGAGGTGATCCTCTGCATCGACCAGTCCGGTTCGATGGCGGCCTCCGTCGTCTACGCCTCCGTCTTCGGCGCGGTCCTCGCCTCGATGCGGTCGATCGCCACCCGCCTCGTCGTCTTCGACACCGCCGTCGTGGACCTGACGGACCAGCTGGACGATCCGGTGGACGTGCTCTTCGGCACCCAGCTGGGCGGCGGCACCGACATCAACCGCGCCCTCGCCTACTGCCAGTCGAAGATCACCCGGCCCGCCGACACCGTCGTCGTCCTCATCAGTGATCTTTACGAGGGCGGCATACGCAACGAGATGCTCAAGCGGGTCGCCGCGATGAAGGGGTCCGGGGTCGAGTTCGTGACCCTGCTGGCCCTGTCCGACGAGGGCGCCCCCGCCTACGACCGGGAGCACGCCGCCGCCCTCGCGGACCTCGGCGCACCGGCCTTCGCCTGCACCCCCGACCTGTTCCCGGAGGTGATGGCCGCGGCCCTGGAGAAGCGGCCCCTGCCGGTGCCGTGACGGGCTTCCTCACGTGCCCCGACGGGCCGCTGTGAATGGGCTGATCGCACGAACTTCCAGCTCAACCGTGAGGCGTTCTGTGACAGGTATCACCGCTCAGGTGTGATCTGCGATTTAGGGACCCACGTCCCACGGGGATAACCTGCGGGACGGACATGCCGCGTCCACGGTCACCGTGTGCGCCTTCCTTGTGACAGCGCCGTCACGTTGCCCTCCGCGGCACGCCCACGCAGATAGCAGATAACCGCGAATCACTGCGAATCTTTGAAGACAAGGGACGGACGCGCGTGGACCTGTTCGAGTACCAGGCGAGGGACCTCTTCGCCAAGCACGGTGTACCGGTGCTGGCCGGTGAAGTCATCGACACGCCTGAGGCGGCTCGCGAGGCCACCGAGCGGCTGGGCGGCAAGTCGGTCGTCAAGGCGCAGGTGAAGGTCGGCGGCCGCGGCAAGGCCGGTGGCGTGAAGCTGGCCGCCACCCCGGACGAGGCTGTCGCCCGGGCGACGGACATCCTCGGCATGGACATCAAGGGCCACACGGTCCACAAGGTGATGATCGCCGAGACCGCTCCCGAGATCCTCGAGGAGTACTACGTCTCGTACCTCCTCGACCGGACCAACCGCACCTTCCTGGCCATGGCCTCGGTGCAGGGCGGCATGGACATCGAGGAGGTCGCGGAGAAGACCCCCGAGGCCCTCGCGAAGGTCCCGGTCAACGCCAACGAGGGCGTCACCATCGAGAAGGCCCGCGAGATCGTCGCGCTGGCGAAGTTCCCCGCCGAGGTCGCCGAGAAGGTCGCCGAGGTCCTCGTGACCCTGTGGGCCACCTTCATCGCCGAGGACGCGCTCCTCGTCGAGGTCAACCCGCTCGCGAAGGTCGCCAACGGCGACATCATCGCGCTCGACGGCAAGGTCTCGCTCGACGAGAACGCCGAGTTCCGCCAGCCGGGCCACGAGGCGTTCGTGGACCACGCTGCCGCGAACCCCCTCGAGGCCGCCGCCAAGGCGAAGAACCTCAACTACGTGAAGCTCGACGGCGAGGTCGGCATCATCGGCAACGGCGCGGGTCTCGTCATGAGCACCCTCGACGTCGTCGCCTACGCCGGCGAGAACCACGGCGGCGTCAAGCCCGCCAACTTCCTGGACATCGGCGGTGGCGCCTCCGCCGCCGTCATGGCCAACGGTCTCGAGATCATCCTCGGCGACCCGGACGTCAAGTCCGTCTTCGTCAACGTCTTCGGTGGCATCACCGCGTGCGACGAGGTCGCCAACGGCATCGTCCAGGCGCTGAAGCTGCTCGAGGACCGGGGCGAGGCGGTCACCAAGCCGCTGGTCGTCCGTCTCGACGGCAACAACGCCGAGCTGGGTCGCAAGATCCTCTCGGACGCCAACCACCCGCTGGTCCAGCGCGTGGACACCATGGACGGCGCGGCCGACAAGGCCGCCGAGCTCGCGGCTGCGAAGTAAGGGCAGAGGTCACAGACTCACATGGCTATCTTCCTCAACAAGGACAGCAAGGTCATCGTCCAGGGCATGACCGGTGCCACGGGCATGAAGCACACCAAGCTGATGCTGGCTGACGGCACCAACATCGTCGGCGGCGTGAACCCGCGCAAGGCCGGCACCACCGTCGACTTCGACGGCACCGAGGTCCCGGTCTTCGGCTCCGTCGCCGAGGCGATGGAGAAGACGGGCGCCAACGTCTCCGTCCTCTTCGTCCCGCCGGCCTTCGCCAAGGCCGCCGTCGTCGAGGCGATCGACGCCGAGATCCCGCTGGCCGTCGTCATCACCGAGGGCATCGCGGTGCACGACTCCGCCGCCTTCTGGGCGTACGCGACCGCCAAGGGCAACAAGACCCGGATCATCGGCCCGAACTGCCCGGGTCTGATCACCCCCGGCCAGTCCAACGCCGGCATCATCCCGGGCGACATCACCAAGCCCGGCAAGATCGGTCTCGTGTCCAAGTCCGGCACGCTGACCTACCAGATGATGTACGAGCTGCGCGACATCGGCTTCACCTCCGCCGTCGGCATCGGTGGCGACCCGGTCATCGGCACCACGCACATCGACGCCCTGGAGGCCTTCGAGGCCGACCCGGACACCGAGCTGATCGTCATGATCGGCGAGATCGGCGGCGACGCCGAGGAGCGTGCGGCGGACTTCATCGCGAAGAACGTCACCAAGCCGGTCGTCGGCTACGTCGCGGGCTTCACCGCCCCCGAGGGCAAGACCATGGGCCACGCCGGCGCCATCGTCTCCGGCTCCTCCGGCACCGCGCAGGCCAAGAAGGAGGCCCTCGAGGCCGCCGGCGTCAAGGTCGGCAAGACGCCGACCGAGACGGCCAAGCTGGCCCGCGAGATCCTGAACGCCGCGCAGTAGTCGTACGCGGTAGCTGTAGCACGGGCGTGGCCCGCACCCTCCGGGGGTGCGGGCCACGCCCGTTCCTCATTCGCTGCGCGGGACGAGCCGGGCGGGACCGGCCGCCGGGTCGGCGCGCAGCTTGTCGTGGAGCTGCCTGCTCCGCTCGGTGAGCCGCTGGGGGCCGCTGTGCGGGGGCACGCCGGAGACGCTGGCGCCCGGCGCGTCGGGGGGCGCGTACTCCCTGGGCGCGGTCGTCACCGTGTACGTGGTCGCGACGGCGATCACCGCGGTCAGGCCGAGGACCGCGCGCGTCCACCGCCGGGCGCGGTGCTCTCCCGCGAGGCGCACCTCGGCCGCCGGGCGCGGATCGATCCGTACGGGCGGCTCCAGCGTGCCGAACCGCTCGTGCAGCAGCGCGGACTGCTCCTCGGGCGGTACGTCGACCAGCTCGGGGATCAGGTCGGCCAGCTCGTCGTGCGCGTGGAGCAGCCGGTGGGCGGCGGTGGGGGTGCTTGCCTCCGTCTCCGCGGCGGTGTCGGGCAGGTCGAGGCCGACGCCGTCGTACAGCAGAACGGTCCGGCGGTGGGCCGGGGCCAGCGCGAGCACGGCGTCCAGGAGGATCCGGTCGGCGGGCTCCACGGGGGACTTGCCGGGCTTCTCGGCGGTCCGGTGGACGCGCCGGAGCCGGCGCCAGGGGGAGAGCGCGTACTCGTACGTGGCCGCGCGCACCCAGCCCACCGGGTCGGGGTCGGTGGCCACGGCGGGCCACTGCGCCCAGGCCTGCTGGAAGGCCCGCTCCACGGCCTCGCGCGCGAGGGCCCGGCGGCCGGTGAGCAGGTACGCCTGGCGGGCGAGGTCGGCGGCGGCGTGGGCGTAGAGGGCGTCGAAGGCGGCCGCCGCGGGTGCGGTGGGCCCGGGGGCGGGCTCGGCGGGCTGCTCCCCGCCGGGCTCCGCCGGGTGGGCGAGGGCCTCGGCGCCGGGCTCGTCCGGGTCGGCCGGGGGGTCGGCCGGGGTGTGGTCGGGCCCGGTGGCGGTGGTTGCGGAGCCGCCGGGCCCGAGCCCACCGGAGCCCGCTCCTGCTCCTCCTCCCGCTCCCGATCCGGCCATGGCAGGGGTCTTGGCCTCGTGCCGGGGCAGTGCGGCGGTCGGCTTGGCCGCCCGCTTGGCCGCGGGCCTGGGCCGGGTGCCGGAACCGGCCGGTCGCCCCTGCCCGCCGCCCGCCGAGGCCCGTACGGCCCCGATCGCCCGCAGCGAGGATCCCCGTAGGGCCCCGTCGTCCTGGGCCACGTCCGGACGGACGGCCTCCGGCTCCTCCGGGAGCGAGGCCTCCGCGGCGTTTTCGGGGGCCCCAGCCACCGCTGTCCCGCTGTCCGGCGGCGGCGCGAGGTCCAGCAGGAGCTGTGCGTACTCCGTGCGTTTTCGCCCCCGGGGGTCCGTACGGCCCGATTCCCAGGAGCGCACGGTGCCCGGGGCGACGCCCACCACCGCCGCGACCTGCTCGTGCGTCAGGCCCGCCGCTTCGCGCAGTCCGCGCCGCTCCTCGGGGGAGGGGAGGCCCAGCTCGTTGACGCTCCGTGTCATGTCACACTCCCCGCGACCCGCCAGCCCTGGGCGAAAAAGTACATAAGCGTATATTGAGCGACACCACGGGCATTCGCCTGTTACCCGCCCATAGCGCGTGTCGTTGGCACCATGGCGGGGTGACCCAAGTGACCGAACGCGGCACCCCGTTGCCCACGGCCCCACGGGCCGGCGGGCGGCGCCGTTCGCCGGCGGCCGCAGCCTGCGTGGTGGGCGGCGCCGTGGCGGCCGGACTCGGGCTCGGCTTCCTCGCCGTGCTCGTCATCGTCCTGTGGATCAGCTCCCCCTACCCCGACAGCGGCCCCGGCGGGGCCCTGCACCTCGCCGCCGGGCTGTGGCTGCTCGCTCACGGGACGGAGCTGGTGCGCTACGAGACGCTGTCCGGCGTGCCCGCGCCCGTCGGCGTGACCCCGCTGCTGCTCGTCGCGCTGCCCGTGCTGCTCATCCGGCGCGCCGCCCGGCTGGGCAGCGCGTCGGGGGAGGCCGAGGGGGAGGAGGAGGTGCTGCCCGCCGGCGCGGTCTTCTCGGCGGTGCTCTGCGGCTATCTGTCGGTGGGAACCCTCGCCACGGTGTACGCGGCGGGCGGCCCCATGCCCGCCGACCCGCTGAGCGCGGCCTGGCACATCCCGCTGGTCGCCGCGCTGGCCGCCGCCGCGGGGGTGTGGGGGGCCCGCGGGCGTCCGCTCGGACCCCTGCCGTCGTGGGTGCCCGGGGGCGTACGCAGGGCCATCGCGCGCCCCCGGTACGCGCTGGCGCTCCGGTCCGGCGCGGGCGGGGCCCTCGTCCTGCTGGGCGGCGGCGCGCTGCTGGTCGGCGCGTCGCTCGCGTGGCACGGCGCGGAGGTCCAGGGGTCCTTCCTGTCGCTGACCGAGGTGTGGTCGGGCCGGTTCGCCGTCCTGCTCCTGGCGGTGGCGCTGATCCCCAACGCCATGGTGTGGGGCGCGTCGTACGCGCTGGGCCCCGGCTTCGCGCTCGGCGCCGGCGCGACCGCGACCCCGCTGGGCTTCACCGGTTCGCCCGTGCTGCCCCGGTTCCCGCTGCTGGCGGCGCTCCCGCCCGAGGGGGCCGGGACGCCGCTGACCTGGGCGGTCGGCGGGGTCCCGCTGGCGGCCGGGCTGGCGGTGGGCTGGTTCGCCGTACGCCGGGCGCGCGAGGTCTCGTACGGGGAGACCGCGCTCACGGCGGCCCTGGGGGCGCTGGTGTGCGGCCTGACGACGGCCGGGCTGGCGGCGGCCTCGGAGGGTCCGCTGGGCTCGCGGGAGCTGGCCGCGTTCGGGCCGGTGTGGTGGGCCGCGGGGGCGGCTGCCGCCGCCTGGACCCTGGTGTCGGCGGTTCCGCTGGCGGTGGCGGTGCATGCGTGGCGGACGCGGCCGGCGGGGTTCTACGGCGTGGACGGCGTTGACGGCCTTGACGGCCCGGAGGGGGACGACTGGCACGACAGCGGCGTACGGGAGATCCGCTGGGCCGCGCTGCGGCGGGCGGCGGGCACCCTGGTCCCCGAGTTCTCGGTGGCCACCCCGCCGGAGCGCCCGGCCGCGCCGGATCCCGAGCCCCAGCCCGCGGCCCCGCCTGCGGCCGGAGCCCTGGCGGTCGTACCGGCCCGGCCCCGTAAACCCCGGGCCGTACGGGTGGTGCCGGGCCTCAGCCTGGACCTGACCCCGATCCCCCTCACGGCGCGCCCGCCGACCCCGCCGCCTCCCCCACTCGTCCCGCCGGTAACCGGGGCCCGCGTCATGCCCCGCCGCAGGCCCCCGCAGTAACGCGCTTCCCCTGCGGGGGGCTCGGGGGGTGCGGCCTCGGCTGCGCCGTGCTTACCGGGGTGTGGGGCGGGACCGCGGCTTTCCCTGCGGGGGGCTTGGCCGGGTGCGGCGCCGTTGCTGGGGCTCTGCCCCAGGCCCCGCGCCTCAATCGCCGGCGGGGCTGGTTTTGGCGTCGGGTGTGGGCCGGGGCCGCTCCGGAGCGTCTCCTCGGCTCGCGCACTTGACCCCAGCTGCGAAAGCGTTGCCTGGGTTGCGCGCTCGTCCTGCGGGGACTCTCCTGCGCGTCCCCGTCCCACGCCGCGGCTTCGGAAGCTAGGCCTGGCGGTTGTTGGGGACTC
>NZ_JBEZMA010000042.1:0-66158 GCF_040652415.1 Streptomyces sp. NPDC048255 | reverse complement strand
CGCCGCGTCCCCCCGAGCCGGGCCCGGCCCGTCCCGGGGGCGCGGACGCGGGTTTCGGTGCCGGGGGGCACGGCGCCGCCCGCGGCCCGGCCGCGCCGGGGACACCGGGCCCGGCCCGGGGCCCGGTCCTTGCCGGCTCCGCGGCGAGTCCGCTCGCCGCGGGCCCCGACGGCGTCCCGGATCCCGCCGAGCCGCCCGTGGCCGCGGACGGAGTCCTCGTGCCCGGCGGCCAGGGCGCGGCGGCGCCCGGCGCCGGCGCGGGCACCCCCGGTCCGTGCAGGGCCCCGGTGCTGCCCGGCGGCGCCCGCGGCCCGCGAGGGCCCGTACGGGCCGCAGGGGGGCCGCCGCGCCCGGGCGACGGCCAGGGTTCCGGCCGGCCCGCGGCCGGAGCCGCCGCGCGACGCGTACGGGGCGCGGCGCGCACCGCGGCCGCCTCCGCCCGGGCCGCCGAGCCCGCCGCCCCGGGCGGGAACGGGCCGGCCCCGCTCGGGCGGTTCCTGGCGAAGGCCGCCGCCGTCACCGCCGGACTGACCGCCGCCGGAGCGGTGTTCGGGCTCGTGCGGGACCAGACCATCGCGCACCTCTTCGGAGCCGGGCACGACAGCGACGCCTTCCTGATCGCCTGGACCGTGCCCGAGATGGCCTCGACGCTGCTGATCGAGGACGCCATGGCGCTGCTGATGGTGCCCGCCTTCAGCCACGCCCTGGCCCGGCGGGCGGCCAGCCGGGCCGGGCTCACCCGCAAGGAGGCCCGGGCGCAGGACCCCGTACGGCTGCTGGTGGGGGCGACCCTGCCGCGGCTGGCCGTGCTGCTGGCCGCGGTGGCCTCCGTACTGGTCCTCGCCGCGCCGCTGGTCGTGGCCGTGCTCGCGCCGGGCCTGCCCGACCCCGGACTGGCCGTGCAGTGCACCCGGCTGACCGCGCTCACCGTGGCCTCCTTCGGCATCGCCGGATACTTCAGCGCCGCCCTCCGGGCCCACCGCTCCTTCGTGCCGCCCGCCGCGATCTACGTCTCGTACAACGTCGGGATCATCGGCACGATGGTGGCCCTGCACAGCCTGTGGGGCGTACGGGCCGCCGCCGCGGGAGTGGCCGTCGGCGGGCTGCTGATGGTCCTCGTCCAACTGCCCGCGTTCATCCGGAACGTGGGCTTCGGCCCGACCCGGCGCAAGGGCGCCCCCCGCAGCCAGCGCGACCGCGACCGGCCCACCCTCATCGCCTTCGGGGTCATCGCGCCCGTCATCTTCTTCGCCGTCTTCCGGCAGTCGCAGGTCCTTGTCGAGCGGTTCCTCGCCGCGTCCCTGCCGGCCGGGGCGATCTCGCACCTCAACTACGCGCAGAAGGTCGCGCAGATGCCGATGGTGCTCTCCCTGATGATCTGCACCGTCACCTTCCCCGTGGTTGCCCAGGCCATGGCCGGCGGTGAGCGGGAAAAGGCCCGGCGCCGGGTCGAACAGGACCTCGCCCTCGCCTCCCTCGCCGTCCTCATGGGCACCGCGCTGGTCATCGGCTACGCGCCGCAGATCATCCAGGTCCTCTTCGAACGCGGCGCCTTCACCCACCAGGACACCCTCGCCACCGCCTCCGTCATGCGGGTCTACGGACTCGGACTCCTCGGCCACTGCCTCGTCGGAGCACTGTCCCGGCCCTTCTTCTCGACCGCCCGGCCCACCTGGTTCCCGGCGTTCGCGATGGGCGCCGGACTGCTCGTCAACATCGTGGCCGGAGCCCTCGCCGTCGGCTGGTGGGGGACCTACGGCATCGCCGCCGCCAACGCCGCCGGAATCTCCACCACCGCCGTCCTGCTGCTCACCGGACTCGGCTCCCGGATCATCGCCATCCAGGTCCGCCGGGTCGCCGTCAGCATCGGCCGGCTCGCCGTCTCCGCGGCCGCCGCCTGCGCCACCGGCTGGATCGCGGGCCCGATGATCCCCGATCCCATGCTCAGCGCCGCCCTCGGCTGCCTCCTGGTCCCGGCCATGTTCGGGGCCACCGGCATGGCCATACGGGCCCTCGAAGTCACCGCCCTACCCGCCCAGATCTCCCAGCTCACCCAGAGGTTCCGCAATGTCCGCTGACACCGACACGGCGCCCGCCGCCGTGCTGGGCCCCGCCCGCCGGACCGCTTCGCCGTGGGTCCTGATGTACCACTCCGTCGCCGAGTTCACCGACCCCGCCGAAGACCCGTACGGGATCACGGTCACCCCCCGCGCCCTGGAGGCCCAACTGCTGTGGCTGCGCTCCCGCGGCCTGCGCGGGGTGTCGGTCGGCGAACTGCTCCGGGCCCGCGCGGCCGGGCGCGGTGCCGGGCTGGTCGGCCTGACCTTCGACGACGGCTACACCGACTTCCTCACCCGGGCGCTACCCCTGCTGCGCCGCTACGACTGCACCGCCACCCTCTTCGTCCTCCCCGGGCGGCTCGGCGTCGACAACGTGTGGGACCCGCTCGGGCCGCGCAAGTCCCTGCTCACCGCCGAGGGCATCCGCGAAGTCGCCGAGGCCGGACAGGAGATCGGCTCGCACGGGCTGCTCCACCAGGACCTCACCGCGGCCGCCGACGACGTGCTCCTCCAAGAGCTGCGCGGCAGCCGGGACCTGCTGCGCGAGCTGACCGGGAGCCTGCCCGAGGGGTTCTGCTACCCGTACGGGCACCTCGACGCCCGGGTCGTCGAGGCCACCCGGGCCGCCGGGTACGGCTACGCCTGCGCCATCGACCCCGGGCCGCTCGTGGGCCCGCACGCCCTGCCGCGCACCCACGTCAGCCAGGCGGACGGCGGCGCCCGGCTACGGATCAAGCAGCTGCGCCACCAGGCCCGCGAGCTGCGGCGGGCGGTGCGCCGGTGAGGGAGGTCAAGGCACTTCACATCATCACCGGGCTGGGCGTCGGCGGCGCCGAGCAGCAATTGCGGCTGCTGCTGCGGCACCTGCCGATGCGCAGTGACGTGCTCACCCTGACCAACCCGGGCCCGGTGGCCGAGGGGCTGCGGGCCGACGGCATCCGGGTCGTGCACCTGGGGATGCGCGGCAACCGGGACCTGGGGGCGCTGCCGCGGCTGGTGAGGTTCATCCGCCGCGGCCAGTACGACCTCGTGCACACCCACCTGTACCGGGCCTGCGTCTACGGGCGCCTGGCCGCCCGGCTCGCGGGCGTCGGGGCGACCGTGGCCACCGAGCACTCCCTCGGCGAGGCCGAGATCGAGGGCCGGCCGCTGTCGGGCGGGGTCCGGGCGCTGTACCTGGCCAGTGAGCGCCTGGGGTCGGCGACCGTGGCCGTCTCGGACACCGTGGCCGCGCGGCTGGAAGGCTGGGGGGTGCCCGCCGCACGGGTGCACGTCGTACCCAACGGGATCGAGGCCGTCCGCTTCCGCTTCGACGAAGGCGTGCGGCGGGGCACGCGGGCCCGGACCGGGCTGCCGGAGCGGGCCTTCGTGGTCGGCGGGGTCGGCCGGCTGGTGCCCGGCAAGCGGTTCGACGTCCTGGTGCGGGCGGTCGCCGCACTGCCGGGGGCGCACCTGCTGCTGGCCGGGGACGGGCCCGAGCGCGCGGCCCTGCGCCTGCTGGCCGCGGAGCTCGGCGCGCAGAGCCGGATCCACCTGCTGGGGGAGCGCGACCCGCTGGGCGACAGCGCGGACGGCCGCACCCCCGGCATCCCGGCGCTGCTGGCCGCGATGGACGTCTTCGTCTCCCCCTCGCGCGAGGAGGCCTTCGGGCTCGCCGTGGTCGAGGCGCTGGCCGCCGGACTGCCCGTCCTGCACGTCACCTGCCCGGCCATCGACGACCTCCCCGCCGACCAGGCCCCAGGCGCCCGCCGCATCGGGCCGGGCACGGAGGAACTGGTCGCCGCCCTGCGCGGCCACATGGAGGCGGGGGCCCGGCGCCTCCCGCCGCCCCCGGTGGTCCGCCGCTACGACATCGCCGGCAGCGCCCGCCGGCTCCTGGACGTCTACGCCCTCGCGCTGTCGGCTGCGCCGGGCCCGGCCGGTCCGCGTGCGGGTGCGGCGCCGTTGCCGGGGGCGCTGCCCCCGGAACCCCGCGCCTCGAACGCCGGCGGGGCCGAAAGCGCCCGGCGGTAACGGAGCCGGCTGATCCCACCCTTCCGAAACCCACTCCCTCCACTCAGGAAGCGAGCACGCTCATGGCCGACACCGCCGACCAGAAGACCGACCACAAGACCGACCAGAAGAGGTCCGAGCAGAAGAAGACCGACCCGAAGAGGTCCGAGCAGAAGAAGTCCGACCACCGCTCCGAGAAGAAGCCCCGGCGCCGGCTGCCGAAGCCACCCGCGTGGTGGCCGCTGCCCGCGTGCGCCCTGCTGGGCCTCGCCGCGGGCGGGGCGTACGGGGTGCTCAAGGCCCCCGAGTACGCCGCCACCAGCTACGTCGTCGCCGTCCCGGACGACACCACCGAGCCGGCCACCGCGCTCGGCTTCGCGCAGGCCTACGCCCGCATCGCGACCAGCAGTTCCACCCTCGCCTACGCCCAGCCCCGCGCGGGACTCGACGCCCGGCGGCTGCGCACCCAGGTGCGGGCCGAGACCTCCCCCGAGTCCCCGATGATCGCCATCACCGGCACCTCCAAGAGCCCGGCCGAGGCCGCCGACATCGCCAACGCCGTGGCCGACGCCCTGTCCCTGAGCAGCAATCAGGCCGCCAAGAACACCGGAGTCCAGCTGCTCCTGTTCAACCAGGCCGTCGCCCCGGCCGACCCGGCCTCCCCGTCCGCCCCCGTCAGCGGCGCCGTCGGGCTGTGCGCCGGCGGGCTGCTGGGCGGGCTGTGGCTGCTGGCCCGGCCCGCCCGCGGGCGGCGCGAGGACCGGCCCGCCGAGCCCGTGGTCCTGCCGGTCGAGGAGTACGCCTCGCTCCCCGCCCAGGGCGAGCCGGCCTCGGCCAAGGAGAAGGAGTCCGTGCGATGAGTCCGGGCTCCGCCGGGGCCCTGTCGGTGACGCTGTGCCGCGACCCCCGGCAGTTCGCCGCGCTGGAGGAGCCGTGGAACCGGCTCGTCCGCGGCTGCCCCACCGCCACCCCCTTCCAGAGCCACGCCTGGCTGCACTCCTGGTGGCTGTCGTACGGCAAGGACGGCCGGCTGCGGATCGTCCTCGTGCGCCGCGGCGAGGAGCTGGTCGGCGCGGCCGCGCTGATGCTCGTACACCGGCCGCTGCCGCTGCTGGTGCCGCTCGGGGGCTCCATCACCGACCACTTCGACGTGCTCGTGGCCGCGGACCGGGCCGGCCAGGTCATCCCGGCGCTGGCCCGCGGGCTGCACCGGGCCGCCCGCGGCGCGGTCGTCGACCTGCGGGAGGTACGGCCCGGGGCGGCGGCCGAGGCGCTGTACCGGCAGTGGCCCGGGGCGCGCGCCAGGCTCACCGACTCCACCTGCATGGAGCTGCCCGCGCTGCCCTTCGACGAGCTGGTCAAGCGGATGCCGGCCTCCGGGGGCCAGCGGGTCCGGGCCAAGCTCCGCAAGACCGACGCGGCCGGGATCGAGGAGCACGAGGTCACCGAGGCCGAGGTGCCGGGCGCCGTACGGACGCTGCTGCGGCTGCACGAGAAGCAGTGGCGCGGCCGCGGGGTGACCCCCGAGCACCTGCGGCCGCGGTTCGCCGAGCACCTGACCCGGGCCACCCGGCGGATGGTGCGGGCCGGGGAGGCCCGGCTGACCGAGTTCCGGCTGGACGGCGAGGCGGTGGCGGCCAACGTCACGCTGCTGTCGGCCGGGATGAGCGGCGGCTACCTCTACGGGGCCGACCCGGACCTGCGGACGCGCAAGGTGGACGTGGCGACGCTGCTGCTGCGCCACGAGGCCGGGCGGGCGCTCGCCGACGGCCGCCCGGTGGTGAGCTTCCTGCGGGGCAGCGAACCGTACAAGAACCACTGGCGGCCCGAGACGGTCGTCAACCAGCGGCTCCTGCTGGCCACGCCCGCGCTCGCGCCCCTGCTGCGGCTGCACGAGTCGCAGCTGACGGGGCGCGAGCGGGCGGTGGACGCGCTGCGGGAGACGCTGCCGGCCGCCCGGGACTGGCGGGCGCGGCTGAACGAACTGCGGGTCCGGTGACCGTGCCCGCGCCCGTGCGCCCGCCGCGCCACCACCTAGAACGGCCAGAAGCCGGAGTCCTTGCTCCAGTTGAGCTGGACGCAGACCGACTGCTTGCCGACCAGCTTGGAGAGCCACTCGCCGAAGTTGAGCGGCATGCACCACAGCGTGCTGTTGACGGGCGGCTGGGACGGCTGGGGATCGGGCTCGGGCGCCACCGGGCTCGGCGTCACGGGCGCGGGCACCGGGACCGGGACCGGGCTCGGTGCCGGGGCCTCCGGCGTCGGGACGGCGGGCGAGGGTGCGGGCACGGGGACTTCGGGCGTGGGTACGAGCGGGCTGGGGGTGACCGGGACGGGGACCGGGGTGGGGGTCGGGGTCTCGGGCGTGGGCTCCGGGCCGAGCGGGCTCGGGGTCACCGGCAGCGGGACCTCGGGTGCCGGCTCGGGCCATTCGGGCGTGGGAGCCACGGGCGTGGGGACCACGGGCGTGGGTACGAGCGGGCTCGGGTCCGGGCTCGGGGTGACCGGGGCCGGGGTGACCGGGGCCGGTGTGGGGGTGGGGGTCTCGGGCGTGGGCTCCGGGCCGAGCGGGCTCGGGGTCACCGGCAGCGGGACCTCCGGAGCGGGCACCGGGACCTGCGGCGTGGGGGTCCCGGGCGTCGGGACCTCGGGCGTGGGGACCTGAGGCGTCGGGATCTGAGGGGTCGGGATCTGAGGGGTCGGCACCTGCGGGGTCGGGACCGCCGGGCTCGGTACCACGGGCGTCGGGATCACGGGTGTGGGCACGACAGGCGTCGGGACCACCGGCGTCGGGATCACCGGGCCGGGCCTCTCGGGCGTCAGGGCCTCGCGGAAGACCTTCGAGGAGTCCGGGTTCTGCTTGCACTGCCACACGCCGTGCGGGCAGTAGTCGGTGATGGTGTGGTACAGCGGCTTGTGCTGCTCGATCCACTTCAGCATGCGCCGCACGTACTCCGGATTGTCCCCTCGCCGGAACAGCCCCCACTCCGGGTACGAGATCTGCTTGCCGTGTGCCTTCGCGAAGTCGACGTGTGCCTGGAGCCCGTACGGCTGGGTGATCTGGTCGTCGAACGTGCGGCCCGGAGCCTGGTCGTACGAGTCCATGCCGATGATGTCGACCACGTCGTCGCCGGGGTAGCACCGGGTCCAGCCGATGGCGTCCGTACCCCGGTTCGGGGCGAAGTCGAACTTGAACTCCTGGCCGGGCACGGAGCGCATCGTCCGGACGATGCGCTTCCAGTACACCTTCCAGTTCTCCGGGTCCGGCCCGCAGCGGTGGGTGTAGGTGGTGCCGTTCATCTCCCACCCGAGCACGATCACCGTGTCCGGGACGTTCAGCGCGACCAGCCGCTCGGCGAGCTTCCTGAAGTGGTGGTCGTACTGGCCCTCCGCGCCCGCCCGGATCAGCTGGGCCACCTGGTAATCGGGCACCCGGGCTTCGTTGCGCGCCTGCATGGGCACATTGAGGACGAACATCCGGTCGTCCTGGGCCCGCCGCCACGCGGCCCAGGAGGAGAGGAAGGAGACGTTGCCCTCGATGCCCGGCCACACGTCACCAGGGAGGTAGGTGTGCCCCACCCGGATCTCCCGGCCGCCCAGCCAGTGCGACAGCTGCGGGATCCGTGCCACGCCGGACGGCCCGAAGTGGAGGTACGCGCCCATGGCGATGCCGGAGCTCCCGGAGGTGTCCTCCTCGGGCGCCTGGAGCGCGGCGCCGGTGGCGAGCAGTCCGGCCGTGACCGTACCGATGCAGGTGCTCGCCAGTCGGCGGCGTGGTCTGGGCATGGCGTCTCCCGAGCTTTCCTGAATCGGTGTGCTTACCAAAGACGTTAGGCATCAGATCTGACGAATGGCCTGTCCGGTGACTGACGGGTAGGCCATTCGCAGGTGCGCACCACCCCCGCTTGGTCCGACTAGGTGAAAGACACCACCTCCATGCACGCGTTCGCCCACCATGTGCCCGCCGTTCTGCTCAGACTCGATCGGAATCCGTTCCACCACGGAACCCTTGGCGCCGTCAGATCCCTTGGCCGCAAGGGTGTGGAGGTCCATGCCGTCGTCGAGGCCGGGGGAGGTCCCATGGGGCGTTCGCGGTACCTGCGCGCCGTACATCCCGGGCCGGAGGAGGGGCTGGACCCCGAGGCGCCCGAGGCGCTGCTGGAGTGTCTGACCGGGGTGTCGGAGCGGATCGGCCGGCAGGCCGTGCTCGTCGCCATGGACGATCTGAGCGCCATCGCCGTGTCCCGGGTCGCCGCGGTGCTGACGGACCGTTTCCGGATCCCCCATCAGCCCGACAACCTGCCCGCCCGGGTGGCCGACAAGGCGGAATTGTCCCGGCTCTGCGCCCGGTGGGACATCGCGCACCCGGAGACCGTGATCCCGGCGAGCGGTGCGGAGGCGGCGGACGCCGCCTGGCGCCTGGGCCTGCCGGTGGTCGCCAAGTGGAGCAGGCCCTGGCTGCTGCCGGCGGGGGCCGACGGGCTGCGGAGCACCACGCTGGTGCACACCACCGCCGAGGTGCGGCGGCTGTACGAGCGCTCCGCCGAGGCCGGGAGCAGGCTGCTGCTCCAGCGGTTCCTGCCGGCCGGTCCGGACACCGACTGGTTCTTCCACGGGGCCTTCACCCGGGGCGGCCATCCGCTGCTCGCGGGCTCCGGCCGCAAGGAGCTGTCCTGGCCGGTGCGCACGGGCCTGACGGCGGTGGGCCGCTGGCTGCCGGACCCGGCCGTGGAGGAGGCCGGGCTGCGGCTGGCCGAACGGCTCGGCTACCAGGGGATCCTGGACCTGGACTTCCGCCGGGACGAGCGCGGCACCTTCCGGCTGGTGGACTTCAACCCGCGCCCGGGGGCGCAGTTCCGGCTGTTCACCGACGCGGCCGGGCTGGACGTCGTACAGGCGATGTACCTGGACCTGACGGGCCAGCGGGTTCCGCAGCCGGTGGGCGGGCCGGGCCGGGTGTTCGTCGCCGAGAACTACGCGCTGCTGGCGGCGGTCCGCGGGCGCTCCCTGCCGCGCCGCCCCGCGGCGGGCCGGGCGGTGGCCTCCGCAGACCCGGCGGCGGCCGGCCAGGCGGACGGCGCCGCGGATCCGGCCCTGCCGGCGGCCGCCGTTCGGCGGACCGGCCCGGGCCGGGCGAGGACGCCGGGGCCGGTGCCGGCCGGCCGGCCCGGGCGGCCGGCTGCGGGGAGGGAACTGGGGGACCGGGGGCGGGTGGAGGCGGCCTGGTTCGCCGCCGACGACCCGATGCCGTTCCTGGCCATGCTCCTCGCCTTCCTCGGGCGCGGGTTCGGCAAGGGGGCGCGCGTCCTGCGGGGCGTGCCCGCCCAGGGGCGGCGCACCGCCCGCGCGGCGGTCCGGGCGCCCCGCCAGCGGGGGCGGGACCAGCCCGGGCCGACGCCGCTCTCCCGGCCCGCGCCGCCGGAGGCATCGGCGGAGCCGGACGAGCTGGTGACCCGTTGAGGACGAGACTGGAAGGACGGCAGTGACGCGGATGGACGATCTCGTGGTGGTCGGCGCCGGCCCGTACGGGCTGTCGATCGCCGCGCACGCCGCGGGCGCGGGGCTCGACGTACGCGTGCTGGGGCGGCCGATGGCCTCGTGGCGCGACCACATGCCCGAGGGCATGTACCTCAAGTCGGAGCCCTGGTCGTCCAATCTGTCGTCTCCGGACGGGCGGCACACCCTGGCCGAGTACTGCGCCGGCCGCGGACTGGCCGCGGAACACGGCACTCCGCTGCCGATCGGCACGTTCAGTGCGTACGGGATGTGGTTCGCCCGGCACGCCGCGCCGGAGGTGGAGGAGGTGACCGTCACGGAGGTGACCCCGCAGGGCGAGGCCTTTCGGATCCGCACCGCCGAGGGGCCCCCGCTGCTCGCCCGTACGGTCGCCCTCGCGGTCGGCGTGATGCCCTTCGTCCACCGGCCCCGGGCGCTGCGGGACCTCCCGCCCGGGCACTGCTCGCACAGCACCGGCCACCGGGACCTGTCCCGGTTCGCCGGGCTGGAGGTCGCCGTGCTCGGAGCCGGGCAGGCGGCGCTGGAGACCGCCGCCCTGCTGGCCGAGCAGGGCGCCCGGCCCTGCCTGGTGGCCCGGCGCTCCCGGCTGAACTGGAACACCGAGCCGCAGCCCCTGGACCGGCCCGTGCTGCGCTCCCTGCGCGAGCCGCACAGCGGGCTCGGCACCGGCTGGCGCAGCTGGGCGTGGTCGGAGCTGCCCTGGGCGGTGCGCCGGCTGCCCGCCGAGACCCGGGAGCGGATCGCGGCCACCGCGCTGGGACCCGCGGGTGCCTGGTGGCTGCGGGACCGGTTCGAGCGGCGCGTCCCCGTGCTGCTCGGGCACCGGCTGCACCGGGCGGTGGCGGTGGGCGAGCGGACCCGGCTGGGGCTGACCACCAGGGCCGGGGAGTCCGTGGTCCTGGACACCGCGCACGTCATCGCCGCCACCGGGTTCACCCCGGACCTGGCCCGGCTGGAGCTGCTCGACGCGGGGCTGCGGGCCGCGCTGCAGACCGTAGGGGGAAGCGGGACCCCGGAGCTGAGCCGGGGCTTCGAGTCCTCGTGGCCCGGGCTGTTCTTCGCGGGGCTGCTGACGGCTCCCTCATTCGGCCCTTCCATGCGATTCGTGCACGGCGCGGGCTTCACGGCGGGGAGACTGGTGAGAGGAGTACTGCGGCACCTCGGCACCCGGGGGCCGCTGCCTGGCGAGAGACGGACGGCGCCCGACCGGGCGAAGACGTATCTGCGATGAGATCTGCGGTGAGAGGGGTCCTCGATGAGCGCGGAGCGAGCACAGGGCCGTGGCTGGGTACGCATTCCGGCCAGCCGTGCCGAACAGCCCCCCGCGGCCAGGACCGCGGGGTACGCCCCGGGCACGCAGGGATCCCCGTACGCGGCCCCGTACGCGGCCCCGCGTACGGGACCGTACGCCGGGCCCTACGCGGCGGGCCCGGCCACCGACCACGCCACGATCTACCTCTCCCTCGTCAAGCGCTGGCGGGAGGCCGGGCGCACCCTTCCGGGGCATCCTGACGAGGAGTGGGAGCGGCTGATCTCCCAGCCGTGCTGGCCAGGCCGTTAGGTGGTGTGACTCTTGGCAGCGGCGGAGCACGACAGATCCGGGCAGGGCCGGACCGCGCCCGTGACCGGGGCCGGGGAGCGGCTCGCGCTGAACGGCATGGGCAGCTTCGAGTGGGAGCTGGACACCGGGTCGCTGGCGCTGGACGAGGCCGGCATGGCCGTCTTCGACCTGGAGCCGGAGGAGTTCGACGGCACCCCGGAGAGCCTGGGGCTGCGGATCCCCGCCGAGGACGGGGCGCGGCTGGCGGAGGCCGTGGCCACGGTCGTGGACGGCGGCGGGCAGACGTACGGCTCGTACTTCACGGTGCAGCGGCGCGACGGCCGCGACCAGTGGACGCACACCCAGGGCCGGGTCCTGCGGGACGAGGAGGGGCGGGCGTACCGGATCGTCGGCATCGTCCGCGACGCGACGGCGGAGCTGGCCCACGCGATGGCGCTGCGCAAGCTGGAGTCGGCCCGGGTCCAGCAGACGACGATCGTGCAGCGGACCACGGAGGCCCTCTCGCGGGCGGTGACGGTCGACGACGTCACGGCCACGCTCACCGGCGCGGGCGCACTGGAGCGGCTCGGCGCCGACGGGCTGGCCCTCGGGCTGGTCGAGGGCGGCACGATCAAGATGATCGCGCTGAGCGGGGAGACGCTGGAGATCCTCAGCGAGCGCAACTTCACCCGGCTGGACGGTTCGCTGCCGCTGTCCCAGGCCGTGCTCACCCGCAAGGCCCGCTTCGTCACCTCGCTCTCCGCCCTCGGCGAGGAGTTCCCGCTGCTCAGCGACTACCTGAACCGGATCCAGTACGACGCGGCGGCCTACCTGCCGCTGATCGCGCAGGCCAAGGCCATCGGCGGGCTGGTCCTCTTCTACCGGCGGCGCAGCGAGTTCAGCCCCGAGGAGCGCAACCTCTGCCTGGGCCTGGCGGGCATCGTGGCCCAGTCGCTCCAGCGGGCGCTCCTCTTCGATCAGGAGCGCGAGTTCGCGACCGGTCTGCAGGCCGCCATGCTGCCGCGCCGGATCCCGGAGATCACCGGCGGGGAGATCGCCGTCCGCTACCACTCCGCCTGGAGCGGGCGGGAGGTCGGCGGGGACTGGTACGACGTGATCTCGCTGCCCCGCGACCGGGTCGGCATCGTGGTGGGCGACGTACAGGGCCACGACACGCACGCGGCGGCCATCATGGGGCAGCTGCGGATCGCCCTTCGGGCGTACGCGGGAGAGGGCCATCCGCCGTCCACGGTGCTGGCCCGGGCCTCGCGCTTCCTCGCCGAACTGGACACCGAGCGCTTCGCCACCTGCATGTACGCGCAGGTGGACCTGGAGACCGGAGGCGTACGGGCGGTCCGCGCTGGCCACCTCGGACCGCTGATCCGGCACACGGACGGGCGCACCGGCTGGCCCAACGTGCGCGGCGGGCTCCCGCTCGGCCTCGCCACGGTCTTCGAGCAGGAGGAGTTCCCCGAGACCCGGCTCGACCTGGTCCCCGGGGAGACCCTCGTGTTGTGCACGGACGGCCTGGTGGAGGAGCCCGGCACCACCATCACCCAGGGCATGGACGCCCTCGCCCACGCCGTCCGCAGCGGTCCGCAGGAGGCCGGGGCACTGGCCGACCACCTCTCCGACCGGCTGTGGGAGCGCTGGGGCTCGGGCGACGACGTGGCCCTGCTGGTGCTGCGCCGGGCCCCCGACCCGGGCACCCACCGCGCCCCGCGCATCCACCAGTACATCCACCAGGCCGACCCGGAAGGGCTCTCCGAGGCCCGCTACGCCCTGCGGCAGGCCCTGCGCGACTGGGGCATGCCGGACCTCGCCGACGACGTCGAACTGGCCGCCGGGGAACTGCTGGTCAACGCCCTGCTGCACACCGACGGCGGGGCGGTGCTGACCATGGAGGTGCTGCCGGAGCCGGTCCGGCGGATCCGGCTGTGGGTCAAGGACCGCTCCAGCGTGTGGCCGCGTCGGCGGACTCCCGGCGAGGCGGCCACCACGGGGCGCGGGCTGCTGCTGGTGGACGCGCTGGCCACGCACTGGGGCGTGGAGTCCCGGGGCGACGGCAAGGCGGTGTGGTGCGAGTTCGACGCCGGGGGCAGCCCCCGGAACATGAGGTGAGCGGGCGGTCACCCCGAGTTGTGGGGTTGTGGGGCCGGGGTGATGATGCGGGCTATGAGACGGATCGTGCTGTGCGCCGGCTGAGCAGAGGCGCCGCGACGGGCATCCTGGCCCTGCTCCTGCTGGCGGCGGGGATGCCGACGGTCGTGGACTGGACGACGGGCCGCCCGCACGCGGACCCGGGCTGCCAGGCGGTGGCCTTCATGTCGATGACGGGCGTGGCGCCGGAGTGCCGCTGACGCGGCTGTGCCTCCGACGCGGCTGTGCCGCTGACGCCCGTCTGCCCCGGTCGCCCGAGTGCCGCTGACGCCGGCGTGCCCCTGACGCCCGAGTGCCGGTAGCGGCGGCTACCGGCCGGGCGTCGTACGGCCGGTGGGGTCAGCCCACGGCGATCAGCCGGATCTCCCGGCGCTCCTCGGCGACCGTGTCGATGGAGCGCGGCATCAGGCCCGAGAAGTGGATCTCGTTGAGCTGGGCCCCGGCCAGCGCGGCGCCCGGGTGGATGCCCGGCGTGTACTTGAGCGAGCCGGTGGCCTCCCATGCGTGCTCCTCGCCGTCGCAGTCCGCCTCGCCGCCGCCGAAGGCGAGCCGCGTGCCGCCCTGGGTGACGGAGGCCGAGATCTGGAGCTTCGCCCGCGTGGGTGACGGGTTGGTGCAGTGGTAGGTGCCGGAAAGGGTGACCGTACCGTCCTCGGAAATGTGACCGTACTCCTGTACGGAAATTCCCTGCTCGTAGACGGTGGCCTCGGCGGGGGCGGTGAATACCGCCGCGGCGGCCAGAGCCGACAGTGCTGCCACGGCCATGCGGGTTCCGTGAATAGCCATTGTTCCTCCGAGTGGATGCAGGTGGCGGGATTCCATCGGAACGCATTGTGCTGGCAGTCGGGCGGCAACTCGCTCCGCATGCTCGTGTCGGTGTGTGCAATTGCCCGCTCGGGCGCGTGAGACTGACCGAAATACATCCCCGAAGGGATCACGCATGCGTCAGTCCGCCGCCCCCGTCCTCGCCGCCGCCCTCGTTCCGTTCCTCCTGTTCGGTGCCACGGCCTGCCAGAACGCCCCCGAGGGCGCCGCGCTCGCCCCCGCCGCGGTGCCCGCCGTCCCGGTGGACGACGGGGTGCCGGGCGCGGGCGAGGACCCCGGCCGGGCCCCGGGGGCGGCGGCCGCGCCCGGAGCCGTGCCGCCCGCCGTGAAGGAAGCCCATGTGGGCGACTCCGTACGGGTGCGCGGCGCACAGGTCGGCCGGCACCTCCAGGTGGTGCTGAACGCGTACGTGGACCCCGCGGTCAGCGTGGAGAAGAACTTCGTCCCGCCCGCGGGCAAGCGCTGGGTGGCCGCCTCGATGTCGTTCGTCAACGTGGGCGGGGCCTCGTACGGGGCCCTCGGGCGCATGTGGGCGCACGACAGCGCGGGGCAGCGCCACCCGGTGGTGCCCACCGGTGAGCTGACGACCGGCAAACCGCTCGTCTTCGATTCCCTGGAGGTCGGTGAGCGGGCCGAGGGATGGGCGGTGTTCGAAATCCCGGAAAACGCGCGCATTGTGCGGCTCCAGTATCAGGACGCGAACATCCAGGCGAATTCCGGAGGGGGTTTCTGGGGCGTCTAGCCCGCCCGGGTGAAAGGCCGTGAAAGAGCCGGGCGAGAGGCCACTAGGGTCGGCGTATGACTTCTACTCAAGCCGAAATCGACCGGTCCCAGCTCGGCACCCTTTCGGTGCTCGCCTGGATCGGCGACCCCTCCGAGGCCCACGACATCCCGTACCTCCTCGCCTACACCCTCGGTGACGGCCCGGGGGGACGGGCGGCCGGTGAGGAGGCTGCCCGCGGGCTGCTGGAGGAGATCGGCCTGCCCATCGGCGACGTCGTCATGGACGGCACCCGCAACCCGGCGGCCTTCCCGGTGCAGATCCTCCTGGAGGGCAATCAGATCGCCCTCACCCTGCCCGGGATGAACGCCCAGTGCACCGCACCCGACGAGTGGGTCGCCGCGGCGGACGAGAGCGGACAGGCGTACTTCCTGTTCGCCACCCGCGCCTGGCCCGAGGCGGTCCCGGGCAAGCCGGTCGACGCGGAGACCCTCCAGGCGTTCGCGGGCGACGAGTCGGTGCTCACCGGCAGCGCCCACTGCGTGCTGTCCGTGCGCCGGCTCCAGAAGTAGCAGCCGCCGGCCGGGCCGCCGCCGTCCTGCTCCGGCCGCCGGGCTCCCAGCCTGCCCGGTGGCCGGTCACGCCCCGGATCAGGGGCGCTCGAAGGCGAACCGCAGCGAGCGGACCCGGTTGTCGAAGTTCGAACCCGCCAGATCCGGCAGGCCCACCGCGCGCAGGCCCACCGGCCGGGTCAGGAGCTCGCGGAAGAGGGCCTTCATCTCCACCCGGGCCAGGTGCGCGCCCAGGCAGAAGTGCGGGCCGCCGCCGCCGAACCCCAGGTGTGGATTGGGCGAGCGGGTGATGTCGAAGGCGTCGGGGTCCGGGAAGACCGCCTCGTCGCGGTTGGCGGAGGCGTAGTAGAGGACCACCTTGTCGCCCGGGCGGAACAGGTGCCCGTCCAGGGTGTGTTCGGCGGCCACCGTCCGGCGGAACTGGATGATCGGCGTCGAGTGGCGGATCATCTCGTCGACCGCGCCGTCCGCGTACTTCTCGAAGTCCGAGAGCAGCAGGTCCCGTTGGTCCGGGTGGTCGGTCAGCAGGGTCAGGCCGTGCGTGATCGCGTTGCGGGTGGTCTCCACCCCGGCGACCATCAGGAGCGAGAAGAAGGCGCCGAGCTGGCGGGACCCGAGGGCCTGGCCGTCCACATTTGCGCACACCAGCGCCGAGATCAGGTCGTCGGTGGGGTTCTTGCGCCGCTCCCGCCCGATGCCCGCCACCATGCGCTGCATCCGCGCCAGGGCCCGCAGACCGCGGCCGGGCATCCGCAGCCGGGTGGTCAGTCCGCGCTCCACGCCGATGTTCTCGGAGGCGTGGTTCACCCGGTCGGCGATCTCCGCCCGGTAGTGCTCCGGGATGCCCATCATGTTGCAGATGACCTCCAGGGGCAGCCGGGAGGCCACCGCGGAGACGAACTCGTCGGGCCGCCGGTCGAGTACGTCGTCCACGATCCGGGCCGCGACCGCGTGGATGTCCTCCTCGGCGGCCGCCAGCAGCCGGGGCGTGAAGGCCCGCTGCACGATCTTGCGGAGCTGGGCGTGGTCGGGGCCGTCCAGATTGACCATCGAGTCCCCGAACAGGGCCCGCACCCAGCGGGCCGGCTCGGGGGTGGTCACCCCGGGGGCGCTCGCGAACACCTTCGGCAGGCGGCTGGCCTCCTGGACCTGGCCGTGCCGTACGAGGGCCCAGTGGCCCGGCCCTTGCCCTTCGGGCACGTGGACGGGGCCGCCTGCGGCGCGCAGGCGGGCGAAGGCGGCCAGGCGGTGGGCGGGGGGCTGCTGCCAGAAGCCGGGCTCGGCGAGTTCCCTGCCGGGGGCTTCGCCGGGGCGTTGTGCGGGGAGTGTCATGGCCTGGAAAACGGTGTCGGGGGCGCGGGAGTGACGGTTCGGCGCTGCGCCGTTGCCGGGACTCCGCCCCGGACCCCCGCGCCTCGAACGCCGGCGAGGCCGGATCCTTCAGCGGCGCCGGACGGCGTCAATGGTCCGCTCGCGTGGCCAGGGTCACGCCGACCGCCACCGTGGCCGTCGCGACCAGGCCCGCGTACAGGACCGCGTACGCGCCCGTCCAGGTGCAGGCGAGGATCGCGAGGGCGCAGAGCGGCAGGGTCAGCTGCTGGGCGGGGCCGCGCTTGAAGTGGCGGGAGTGCAGCAGCCACACCATCAGCAGGAACAGGGCGGACGGGACGGTGACGGCGGCGTTCGCGGCGAGCTGCGAGATGTGGGCCTTGCCCACCGCGTGCTCCACCGCGACCTCGATGCCCGCTCCGATCGCCGCGCCCGAGGCGAAGATCAGCAGGTGGCCGTAGCCCCACGGGATGGCCTCGCGGTTGGAGGCCAGGTGCTCGTGCATCGGCACCGCGAAGTAGATCCACCAGGCGGCGAAGACGATCAGCAGTCCGCCCGCGGCGATGGGCAGCAACTGCCCCAGCGCCTCGTGCTCGTCGATCGCCGACTTCACCGCCACCGTGCTCGCGGCGATCGTCTCGCCCAGCACGATGATGGTGAACAGGCCGTACCGCTCCACGATGTGGTGGGCGTGCCAGGGCGTCTGGTGACCGTGCTCGGCCACCACCGGGACCAGCAGCTCGGCCGCCACCATCACCAGGAACAGCCACCGCCTGGCGTCCTCCGGGGCGAACAGCAGCCCCACCCAGCCCGCCTGGCAGATCACCAGCCCGGCCGCGTACTTCAGGGCCGCCGTGCGCGCCGGGCCGCTCTCCCCGGCCGCGGCCCGCAGCCATTGGGCGGTCAGCGCCACGCGCATGATCAGGTAGCCGATGACGGCGACCGTCCAGTCGTTCTCGTCGAAGGCGCGGCTCACCCCGGCCGCGTAGACGAGGACGCCGGCGATCTGCACGAGGGTCGCGATCCGGTACGGGACGTCGTCGCAGTCGTAGGCGGAGGCGAACCAGGTGAAGTTCATCCACGCCCACCACACGCCAAAAAATACGAAAAAGTACCCGATGACGCCGGTGCCGGGATGGCCCTCCGCCAGTGCGTGCACCAGCCGGGCGCCGCACTGCGCGATCGCGACGACGAAGCAGAGGTCGAAGAACAGCTCCAGCGGAGTGGCCGCGCGGTGGTCCTCTTCGCGGCTGCGGGCGGTCATGGGGGAGTAGGCCATAACGGCCAGCAGACCAGAGGAGGCGTCCTCAGCAGGCCAGACGCGCGGCCCGCGGCGCCCGCATGCCCCGGGCGGGCTCGTGGTGGGTTCGTGGTGGGGCCGGGGGCCGCAGGACTCCTCCGCCGGCCTACCAAGGCACCGGGGGCGACGGGACTTTGTCCCGGTCACCCCCGGTGCCTTGTCCTCTGCCGCGGGCGCGCCGGTCAGCGGAGTCTGGATAGGTCAGAACCCTTCTCGCAGTTCAGACCCCCTTTGACCCCCAGGAAGTGCCATGAGTTCCGCCACGCAGGAAGCGCAGAGGACGCCGCTCGCCGCCGACCCGGCGCAGTACCGGCCCGGCCGTACCATCACGCAGTGGACGCCGGAGGATCCGTCCTTCTGGCGCTCCACGGGGAAGAGGGTCGCGACCCGCAACCTGTGGATCGCCGTACCGGCCCTGCTGGTGGCCTTCGTGGTCTGGCAGGTGTGGAGCATCACGGCGACCAACCTGAAGGACGTCGGCTTCGGCTTCTCGCAGTCCCAGCTGTTCTGGCTGACGGCGGTCCCCGGCATCACCGGCGGCACCGCGCGCATCCTCTACACCTTCATCGGCCCGATGATCGGCCAGCGCCGTTTCACGGCGATCTCCACCGTCGTGCTGATCGTGCCGCTGCTGTGGCTGGGCTTCGCGGTGCAGCACCCGGACACCCCGTACGGCACGATGGTCGCGATCGCCGCGCTGTGCGGCATCGGCGGTGCGAACTTCTCCTCCTCGCTGGCCAACATCGGCTTCTTCTACCCGAAGCAGGAGAAGGGCAACGCGACCGGCATCAACGGCGGCCTGGGCAACCTGGGCGTCTCGGTGGTGCAGCTCCTGACGCCGATCCTGATCACCTCCTCGGTCCTGGCGATCGGCGCGGGCCAGAAGAAGGCGAACGGCTCGGAGATCTACCTCCAGAACGCGGCCTTCGTCTGGGTGCCGGTCCTGATCGTGCTGGCGGCCGTGGCCTGGTTCGGGCAGAACGACCTGAAGGTGGCCTCCACCCCCTTCAGCCAGCAGAAGATCATCTTCAGGCGCAAGCACAACTGGCTGATGACCTGGCTCTACGTCGGCACCTTCGGCTCGTTCATCGGCTTCGCCGCGGCGCTGCCACTGCTGATCAAGACCACCTTCCCGGCGTACTCCGTGGCCACCTACGCCTGGATGGGCCCGGCGCTGGGCGCGCTGGCCCGCTGGGCGGGAGGCTGGATCGCCGACAAGCTGGGCGGCGCGCGGGTGACGATCCTGTCCTTCGTGGGGATGGCCGCGTCGATCATCGGCGTGATCACCTTCCTCCCGGCCGGCTCCGACCAGGGCTCCTTCTACGGCTTCTTCTTCTGCTTCCTGTCGGCCTTCTTCTTCTCGGGCATCGGCAACGGCTCGACCTTCCGCCAGATCCCCGTCATCTTCCGCGGCCAGCACCTGAAGGGCCTGACGGAGGGCACGCCGCAGTACGCCGCCGCGCTGAAGCAGGCGGAGATCGAGTCGGGCGCGGTGACCGGCTTCACCGCCGCCATCGCCGCCTACGGCTTCTTCTTCATCCCGGCGATGTTCGCCAACTTCGCCGTGACGAGCGCGATGTGGGGCTTCGTGGGTTTCTACGCCTCGTGCGTGGTCGTGGCCTGGTGGTTCTACGCCCGCCCGGGAGCCGAGGCCCCCAGCTAGTGCTGTGACCGCACCAAACCCTGTAGACCCCCTAGTTCTCCACGTGGACCGGCATCAGGAGCGAGAACGTGTCCTCGGTGTCGGTCCGGCGGATCGCCAGGGGAGCCTTGGCGGCGCCGAACTCCAGGACCAGGCGGTCGGCGGCTGCGGCGTCGAGGGCGTCCAGCAGGAAGTCCCGGTTGACGGCGACCTTGTCCCGGTCGTCGTCACCGTCTTCGCAGACGGTCACGACGTCCTCGGCCGTCACCTTGAGCACGCTGAGGTCACAGGACGGACCGTCCTCCCCGCCCACCTCGCTCGCACGGACGGGACCGGTCGCCACCGCCTCCCGGAAGGCCGCGACGTCGACCGGGGCACGGCGCCCCGCGGGCAGCCGGACGAGGCGGCGGTAGTCGGGGAAGTCCTGGCCGAGGCACTGGCCGGCGGTCTGGCGGTCCTCCGTCTCCAGGAGTACGCGGTCTCCGTCCACGGTGAGCCGGGCGGAGGCTCGTCACTCAGCAGGGCCCGCATCGCGTCGGCGAGCGGGGACGGCACGACGACCTGCACACGGGACCCGTCGTGGCCGTCGCGCCCGTCGTGCCCGTCGTGTCCGCCGTGCACGTCGATAGCCGCTTGAGCGACAGCCATCCGGTACCGGTCGGTGGCCACGACACGGAGCGCCGCACCCTCGAAGTCGAACAGGACGCCGCCGAGCACCGGCAGCTCCGGGTCGGTACTGGCGGCGAACCGGACCGCGTCCAGAGCGGCGGCCAGCTCACGTGCGGAGACGGTCGACCGGACGGAAGTGGTGCGGGGCAAAGCCATGGGATTCTCCCTGAGTTCGAGTAGTGCTCGGATCGTGGAGAACTCACCGCGGGCATCGGACAGCCCCCGTTCCATCCGGTGCAGATGCGCCCGGAGCAGTGTGCGCACCAGATCGGTGTCGGCGGCGGACCAGCCGGCCAGTACCAGCCGGATGTCGGCCAGCGGCATGCCCGCCCGGCGCAGCCGGGCCAGCAACCGGGACTCCCCGAGCTGCTCCGGGCCGTACCAGCGGTAGCCGCTCACCGGGTCCACCCAGGCCGGGACCAGCACGGCGGCCCCGTCGTAGAACCGCAGGGCGCTCACGCTCAGCCCGCTGTCCCGGGCCATTTCCCCGATACTGCGCATCTCGCTCTCCACACCCCGAACTCTCGGCCCTGTACCAGGTCGAGGGTCAAACCCAGCCGGCGCAGCTCATATTTGTGAATGCTTTCACAAGCTCACGATGGACCTTCGGCCCGGGCTAAAGCCCAGGTCATGGCAGGTGCGGGACCCCGCAGGCCGGGGCGCGCAGGACCTTCGGGCCCCAGGTCGGGACCAACGCGGCGCCAAATGATCGATCAAAAGGCGTGCAATGGAACCAAGCATTGAGGCGACTCGAAGAAGGTGCGGGCGATGACTGCCACCCCTGCGGAAACGACGAGGAACGGCGCGGCCTGGGAAGGCTTCAAGGGCGGGCTGTGGCGCGACGCCATCGACGTCCGCGACTTCATCCAGCAGAACTACACGCCGTACGAGGGTGACGACGCCTTCCTCGCCGGCCCCACCGAGCGCACCACCGCCGTGTGGAAGGCCATCACGGACAAGTTCCCGGAGGAGCGCGAGAAGGGCGTCCACGACGTCGCGTACGACATCCCGTCCTCGATCACCGCGCACGCCCCCGGCTGGATCGACCGCGACAAGGACCTCATCGTCGGCCTCCAGACGGACGCCCCGCTCAAGCGCGCGATCATGCCGTACGGCGGCTGGCGGATGGTCGCCGGCGCCCTGGAGACCTACGGCTACCCGGTCTCCGAGGAGCTGGAGAAGGTCTTCACCGAGTACCGCAAGACCCACAACGCCGGTGTCTTCGACGCCTACACCCCCGAGATCCGCGCCGCCCGCAAGGCCGGCATCGTGACCGGTCTGCCGGACGCCTACGGCCGGGGCCGCATCATCGGCGACTACCGCCGCGTGGCCCTGTACGGCGTGGACCGCCTCATCGCCTTCAAGAAGGAGGAGAAGGAGGAGCTGAACTCCCTCCCCGCGGGCCACCGTTCGCTGGAGGAGACGATCCGCCTGCGCGAGGAGCTCGCCGAGCAGATCCGCGCCCTCGCCGAGCTCAAGGCGATGGCGGCCTCCTACGGCTGCGACATCTCCGGCCCGGCCGCCACCGGCCGCGAGGCCATCCAGTGGCTGTACTTCGCGTACCTGGCCGCCGTGAAGGAGCAGAACGGCGCGGCCATGTCGCTGGGCCGCACCTCCACCTTCGTCGACGTCTACCTCCAGCGCGACATCGAGGCCGGACTCCTCACGGAGGAGCAGGCCCAGGAGCTGGTCGACGACTTCATCATCAAGCTCCGCATCGTCCGCTTCCTGCGCACCCCCGACTACGACGAGCTGTTCTCCGGCGACCCCACCTGGGTCACCGAGTCGATCGCCGGCATGGGCGAGGACGGCCGTCCGCTGGTCACCAGGACCTCCTTCCGCTACCTCCAGACCCTCTACAACCTCGGCCCGGCCCCCGAGCCGAACATGACCGTCTTCTGGTCGCCCGCGCTGCCGCAGGGCTTCAAGGAGTTCTGCGCCCGCGTCTCGATCGACACCTCCTCGGTGCAGTACGAGTCCGACGAGCTGATGCGTCCGCGCTTCGGCGACGACACCGCCATCGCGTGCTGCGTGTCGGCGATGCCGGTCGGCAAGCAGATGCAGTTCTTCGGCGCCCGCGTGAACCTCGCCAAGACCCTCCTCTACGCGATCAACGGCGGCCGGGACGAGAAGTCCGGCGCCCAGGTCGGCCCCGAGACCGGCGCCCTCACCTCCGAGGTGCTGGACTACGACCAGGTCATGGCCAAGTTCGACGAGCAGATGGAGTGGCTCGCCCGGACCTACGTCCACGCCCTGAACGTCATCCACTACATGCACGACCGGTACGCCTACGAGCGCATCGAGATGGCCCTGCACGACCGCGACGTGCGCCGCACCATGGCCTGCGGCATCGCGGGCCTGTCGGTCGCCGCCGACTCGCTGTCCGCCATCAAGCACGCCGAGGTCACCGCGGTGCGCGACGAGACGGGCCTGGCCACCGACTATCGCGTGGAGGGCGACTACCCGGCGTACGGCAACAACGACGACCGCGTCGACGACATCGCGGTGTGGCTGGTCGAGGAGTTCATGCGGAAGGTCCGCAAGCACGAGACGTACCGGGGCGCCGAGCACACCCAGTCCGTGCTGACGATCACCTCGAACGTCGTGTACGGCAAGAAGACCGGCAACACCCCGGACGGGCGCCGTGCCGGCGAGCCGTTCTCCCCGGGCGCCAACCCGATGAACGGCCGCGACACCCACGGCTACGTCACCTCGGCGCTGTCGGTCGCCAAGCTCCCGTACGAGGACGCCGAGGACGGCATCTCGCTGACCAGCACCGTCACCCCCGACGGGCTCGGGCGCACCCCTGAGGAGCGGATCGGGAACCTGGCGGGCGTGCTCGACGGGTACATGGCCAGCGACGGCTTCCACATGAACGTGAACGTGCTGAACCGCGACACGCTCATGGACGCCATGGAGCACCCGGAGAACTACCCGCAGCTGACCATCCGGGTCAGCGGCTACGCGGTGAACTTCGTCCGCCTCACGCGGGACCAGCAGCTCGACGTGCTGAACCGCACCTTCCACGGTTCCCTCTAGGGCTCAGGGGCGCTTGCCATGACCATCCTGCTCGGCCCGGACACCGTCCGCGCCGCCACCCCCGCAGGGGCCACCCCCGCAGCGGCCACCCCCGCGGCCGCCGCCACCCGGCGGCCGAGTGAGGGCTCGGTGCACTCCTGGGACCTGTCGACAGGGGTCGACGGACCGGGGACCCGGTTCGTGACCTTCCTGTCCGGCTGCCCGCTGACCTGCCTGTACTGCCACAACCCCGACACCTGGAGGATGCGGAGCGGCAAGCGCACCTCGGCCGACGACGTGATCGCCGAAGCCGCCAAGTACCGGAAGTTCATCTCCGCCTCCGGCGGCGGCGCCACCGTCTCGGGCGGCGAACCGCTGCTCCAGCCCGTGTTCGCGGGGGAGCTGCTGCACCGGATGAAGCACGAGCTGGGACTGCACACCGCCCTGGACACCTCCGGCTTCCTCGGCGTACGGGCCACCGACTCGCTGCTGCGCGACGTGGACCTGGTGCTGCTCGACATCAAGTCCTGGGACCGCGACACCTACCGGCGCGTCACCGGCCGGCCGCTGCGGCCCACCCTCGACTTCGCCCAGCGCCTCGCGGACCTCGGCAAGGAGGTGCACGTGCGCTTCGTGCTGGTGCCGGGGCTGACCGATGACCGGGAGAACGTGGAGGGCGTCGCCGCCTTCGCCGCCGGGCTCGGCAACGTCTCGCGGGTGGACGTCCTGCCCTTCCACAAGCTGGGCGAGGGCAAGTGGCAGGCGCTGGACATGAACTTCACCCTCCACGACACCCCCTCTCCCACCGCGGAGCAGGTGGCCGGGGCCAAGGCGGTCTTCGAGGCGCAGGGGCTCACGGCGGTCTGACCCCGTTCGGCCTAATCGCGAATAGGGCATAACGGGCCTAATCTATACAGACCCCCTAGCGTGGTGCTGTGTCCGAGCCCACAGAAGTCCTCGCCGAAGCCCCGCCACCCGCAGCACCCGAGACCCCACCGCCGGCCGGGAGGTCCGTCACCGCACGGGCCACCCTGGCCGGCACCGTCGTCTCGCTCCTGCTCATCGCCGCGATCGTGCTGGGCAGCCGGATGCTGCGCGACTTCGACTCGGCGCTGCTGCCGTACGCCGTCGCCACCGTCTTCCTGGCCTTCGGCGTGGCCTACCGGTACACGGTCTGGGTCTCCGCGCCCGGCGCCCGCCGGCTCTTCAAGAAGGGCTTCGGCAGCTTCTTCTCGGCCGACAATTTCCGCAAGGCGCCCACCGCCGTACCGCGGATGATCGCCACCTACCTCGGCTTCCAGAAGTTCCTCGGAGCCCGCTCCCGCGCCCGCTGGGCCGCCCACCAGCTCATCTTCTGGGGCTGCATCCTGGCCGCGCTCATCACCTTCCCGCTGACCTGGGGCTGGTTCACCTTCACCTCGGGCAGCGGCTCCGGCCCCGGCTACGAGATGCGGATCTGGGGCATCAAAGTGCTCGGCTTCGACTCGCTGAACATCCTGGGCTGGCTGATGTTCCACGGCTTGGACGTCGCCGCGGTCCTGGTCATCCCCGGCGCCTCGTACTTCCTGTGGCGCCGGATGAAGGACCGCGGCGCCATCACCGGCCAGCGGTTCGCCTACGACCTGCTGCCGCTGATCTGCCTGATCGTGATCTCGGTGACCGGGCTGCTCCTGACCTTCTCGTCGATCTTCCTGCACGGCGGCGGCTACGAGTTCCTGGCCATCCTGCACATGGTGTCGGTGGTGTTCACCCTCATCTACATCCCCTTCGGGAAGTTCTTCCACATCGTCCAGCGGCCGGCCGCCGTCGGCATGCAGCTGTTCAAGTACACCAGCCGCCAGGACGAGCAGGTCTTCGCCTGCAAGCGCTGCGGCGAACCCGTCGACACCGCCCCGTACGTGGAGAACCTGCGCGGCACGATGAAGGACCTGAAGCTCGACTTCGACGCCTGGGCCGAGTACTGCCCGCGCTGCAAGCGAGTGCTGCGCGGCAACGCCTACCTGACCCACGTCAAGAAGGGCTTCAAGTGACCGCGACGGACCCCGCCAAGACGGCCCCGCTGCCCCTCGACCCGTCCATCGCCCCGCCCGGCACGCGCAACTTCCGCGACGCCGGCGGCATCCCGGCCGACCAGTGGCACGCCGACCAGAACGGCGAGACGCTCGTCCCCACCCACTGCTGCTTCTGCGGCGTCCAGTGCGGGATGTACCTGCGCGTGGACAAGGGCGGCAAGGTCTTCGGCGTGGAGCCCCGCAACCACGACATCAACCGGATGCGGCTGTGCCCCAAGGGCATCAACGCCTACCAGCAGGTCAACCACCCCGACCGGCTGACGGCCCCGCTGATGCGCCGCTCCCGCGACGAGGAGTTCCGCGAGACCTCCTGGGACGAGGCCCTCGACTTCACCGTCGCCGAGATCCGCCGCATCCAGGGCGCCCACGGCAACGACGCCTTCGGGCTGCTCGGCGGCGCCAGCCTGTACTCGGAGAAGACCTACCTGGTCGGCAAGTTCGGCCGGGTCGCGCTGAAGACCCGGCACGTGGACTACAACGGCCGGCTCTGCATGGTCAGCGCCGCCGGCGCCAACAAGCTGTCCTTCGGCATCGACCGCGCCGCCAACCCCTTCTCCGACATCCTCCTCACCGACTGCCTGCTCATCGCCGGGTCGAACGTGGGGGAGTGCTTCCCGGTCATGACCCAGTACCTGTGGGGCGCCCGCGACCGCGGCGCCTCACTGATCGTGGTCGACCCGCGCGAGACCGCCGTCGCCCGCACCGCCGACATCCACGTCGCCATCAAACCCGGCACCGACTCGGCCTTCTTCAACGCCGTCCTGCACGTGATCGTCGCCGAGGGCCTGACCGACGAGCCCTACCTCGCCGCGCACACCACCGGCTGGGAGGAGGTCCGGCAGACCGTCCAGGCCTATCCGCCCGCGCGCGCGGCGGAGATCTGCGGCGTCCCGGAGGAGCAGATCGTCCAGGTGGCCCGCACGTTCGGCCGGGCGGGCAAGGCCATGGCCTTCCACGCCCGCGGGGTCGAGCACCACTCCCAGGGCGTCGAGAACTGCCTCACGATCATCAACCTGTGCGTGGCCACGGGGAACCTCGGCAAGCCCGGAGCCGGCTACGGCACCATCACCGGCCAGGGCAACGGCCAGGGCGGCCGCGAGCACGGCCAGAAGTCCGACCTGCTGCCCGGCGGCCGCTCCATCATGAACGAGGAGCACCGCCGCCAGATCTGCCGCATCTGGGGCATCGAGGAGTCCGAACTGCCGCCCGCCGGAACCTCCATGATGGAGATGGTCTGGCAGATGCAGCGCCAGGAGATCCGCGGGCTGATCGGCATCTGCAACAACCCCTTCGTGTCCCTGCCCAACTACGGCGTGGTCAAGGAGGGGTACGACACCCTCGAATTCCATGCCCAGTTCGACTTCTTCCTCTCCGAGACCGCCGCCAACGCGCACGTGGTCTTCCCGGTCACTGTCTGGGCCGAGGACGAGGGCGTCATGGCCAACACCGAGGCCCGCGTCGTCAAGCACAACAAGGCGCAGGAGCCGCCCGCCGGAGTGCGCACCGACACCTGGGTGATGTGCGAACTCGCCCGCCGCCTCGGAGCCGGCGACAAGTTCGACTTCCCCGGCTCCCGCGAGGTGTTCGAGGAACTGCGCGTCGCCTCCGCCGGAACCGTGAACGACTACTACGGCATCACCTACGAGCGCCTGGAGGAGACGGGCGGCATCATGTGGCCCTGCCCCTCCACCGACCACCCGGGCACACCCCGGCTGTTCGAGGGCGGCAAGACCTTCCACCCCGACGGGAAGGTCCACCTCCAGGTCGTCGAGTGGCACCCGCCGATGGACCCGTACACCGAGGAGTTCCCCCTCTCCCTCACCACCGGCCGGACCGTCGCGCACTTCCTCTCCGGCAACCAGACCCGCCGCCTGGGCGCCCTCGTCGAACAGACCCCGCGGCCCTGGGTGGAGGTACACCCCTCGCACGGCTTCAAGAACGGCGACCCGGTCCGGGTGGTCACCCGCCGCGGCAGCGAGGTCTTCCCGGCGCTGGTCACCGAGGCCATCCGCCCCGACACCGTCTTCATCCCGTACCACTGGCCCGTCCCCACGGCCGCGAACGCCCTGACCATCGACGCCCTCGACCCCCGTTCGAAGATCCCCGAGTACAAGGTCTGCGCGGCGCGGATCGAGGCCGCCACCCGGATCGACGAGGTCCCGGCGCCGCCGACCGCCCCCGGCCGCGAGGCCTACCCGGAGACCCAGGTGTCCCGGACCGACCCCCTGCCCCCCACGTCCTCGCAGGGCCGTGGAACGGCGGAGAGGAGCTGAGCCCGCCATGATGGGCCGCACGATCTTCATCGACCCGGGGCGCTGCATCGGCTGCCAGGCCTGTGTCTCCGCCTGCCGCGAATGCGACTCGCACCGCGGCAAATCCATGATCCACCTGGACTACACCGACCCCGGCATGTCCGTCGCCTCCCTCCCGACCGTGTGCATGCACTGCGAGGACCCGGTCGCGCCCTGCGCCGAGGTCTGTCCCGCCGACGCGATCCTGGTGACCGCCGACGGGGTGGTCCAGCAGGCCGACACCACCCGCTGCATCGGCTGCGCCAACTGCGTCAACGCCTGCCCCTTCGGCGTCCCGAAGATCGACCTCCAGGCGAAGCTCCAGATGAAGTGCAACCTCTGCTACGACCGCACCGCCTACGGCCTGGCCCCGATGTGCGCCACCGTCTGCCCGACCGGTGCCCTCTTCTACGGAACCCTCGAAGAGCTCCAGGCCGAGCGGCCCGGCGTCCAGGTCGCCGACTCCTTCGTCTTCGGCGACGTGGTGGTCAGCACCGGCGTGGCGATGGTCGTCCCCGCCGACAAGGTCCAGTGGCCCGTCCCCGGTGGCCTCCCGGTCGTCGAGATCAACGGAGTGGATGTGCGATGAGCCTGACCGAACAGCCCGCTCCCGCACCGGGTCCCGATCCGGTCGACGGCGACGGCGACGGCGCCGCCGACCGGCTCCGTGACCGGATCAGCGCCGACTCCCTCACCACCCGCCGCGACTACCTGCGGATCGTCGCCACCGTCTCCGGCGGCCTGGCCATCGGCGGGGTCGGCGTGGCCGCCGGCATCCTGCACCGGCACGGCGACAGCGAGACCCTCCCCGAGACCCGGAAGGTCGCCGACGCGCTGGAACCGGGCCAGTCCGTTGCCTTCCGCTTCCCCGGCGACGAGGACCGCGCCCTCGCGGTACGGCTGGCGGACGGCTCCCTCGTCGGCTACTCCGCCGTCTGCACCCACCTGGCCTGCGCCGTGCTGTGGCGCGAGGACCGGGGCAACGACGGGGAGCTGTACTGCCCCTGCCACGAGGGCGTTTTCGACGCCCGCACCGGCGAGGTGACCGCGGGGCCGCCGCCGCGGGCGCTCCCCAGGATCTTGCTGACCGAACAGCCCGACGGCAGTGTCTGGGCCGTCGCCACCGCCCGGTCGGGAGAACCGGCCAGGGAAGCCCTGTGCCGGCAGTTCCTCGACTCCCGGCCCGACATGGCGCGGGAGCTGGGCTGTCCCGGTGCGGACCGCGCCACCGAGAGCAGGCGGACATGAGCGACGCGCAGCTGCCTCCCCGCCCCGACTACCGCCCCGGCAGCGCCGATCCCCGGCTGAACAGGCCGGTGCGGGAGCGGTATCCGCAGATCCGCTCCACCAGCGGCTACGGAGACCCGCGGATCCGGCACACGGGCCCCGGCCCGGGCGCCGGCACCGAGCAGGAACCGGAGCGGGCCTCGAAGCTCAACGCCCGTCTGGCCCTGGCGCTCACCGTCGTCGTGGGCCAGCTCTGGGGGCTGACCGTGACCGTCAACGAGTGGATGAAGGGCAACACCGGCACGGCCTGGTGGGGGGCGGGATTCCTGGTCCTGTCCTTCCTCGTCGTGATCGCGCTATGGCTCCTCGACCCCAAGGACCGGTGACCATGTCGATACCCACGCCCACTTCGCGCAAGGTGCCCTCGCACCGTGCGGAGACCTACAAGCCCGGCGCCACCATCGGCGACTGGCGGCCCGAGGACGAAGCCTTCTGGCAGTCCACCGGCCGCAGGGTCGCCCAGCGCAACCTCTGGGTCTCGATCCCGGCGCTGATGCTCGGCTTCGTGGTGTGGCAGGTCTGGTCGGTCACCGTGGTCAAGCTGAACGACGTCGGCTTCGCCTTCTCGGCGTCGCAGCTGTTCTGGCTGACGGCCGTCCCAGGTATCACCGGCGGCACCTTCCGGATCCTGTACACCTTCATCGGGCCCAACTTCGGCGAGCGCAAGTTCACCGCCTTCAGCACGCTCATCCTGGTCGCGCCCATGCTGTGGCTGGGCTTCGCGCTCCAGGACACCGGCACCCCGTACTGGGAACTGGTCCTGATCGCGGCCGTCTGCGGCATCGGCGGCGCCAACTTCGCCTCGTCGATGGCCAACATCGGCTTCTTCTTCCCCAAACGGGAGAAGGGCAGCGCCAACGGGCTCAACGGCGGCCTCGGCAACCTCGGCGTGAGCGTGGTCCAGCTGGTCGCCCCGCTGGTGGTCACCGCGGCCGTACTGGGTGCCCCGGCGGGCGGCCCGCAGCACGACGCGAAGGAGAACACCGACATCTGGCTGCAGAACGGCGCCTTCCTGTGGGTGCCGCTGCTGGTCGTGATGGCGCTCCTGGCCTGGTTCCTGATGAACGACCTGCGGGTGGCCGCGGCCCCCTTCAGCCAGCAGAAGATCATCTTCAAGCGCAAGCACAACTGGCTGATGACCTGGCTCTACGTCGGCACCTTCGGCTCCTTCATCGGCTTCGCCGCCGGCCTGCCGCTGCTGATCAAGAACAACTTCGAGGCGCAGGGCTACCAGGCCACCACCTATGCGTGGCTCGGGCCGTTCGTCGGCGCGCTCATGCGCTGGGGCGGCGGCTGGCTCTCCGACAAGATGGGCGGCGCCAGGGTCACCATGCTGTCCTTCGTCGGCATGGCGGCCTCCCTGGTGGTGGTGATCTTCGCGCTGCCGCACCCGGGCGACCAGGGCAGCTTCTGGACCTTCTTCATCGGCTTCCTGGCGGCCTTCGCCTTCTCCGGCCTCGGCAACGGCTCGACCTTCCGGCAGATCCCGGTGATCTTCCGGGAGCAGCACATGCGGGAGGCCGAGGGCAAGGGCCCCGAGGCGCAGGCCGCGGCCCTGAAGCAGTCGGAGATGGAGGCGGGCGCCGTCACAGGCTTCTCCTCGGCCATCGCCGCCTACGGCTTCTTCTTCATCCCGGCGATGTTCGCCGCCATGGCGGTCACCCACGCGATGTGGCTGTTCATCGGCTTCTACGCCACGTGCCTGGCGGTGTGCTGGTGGTTCTACGCCCGCAAGGGCGCCGAGGCCCCCAGCTGAACCTGGTCCCCCGCGGGGGCGGCCGTACCCTGGAGGCATGAGCACCGCCCCCGCCTCCGACCCGCAGCCCGCGCCGAGCGGCGACCGCCCCGCGCACGGGACCGGGAAGCCCCGGCCCAGGCCCAAGCTGGTCTTCGACGACCCGCTGGACCAGCAGTCCTCGGACGACACCGACCGCGGCTGGGGCGAGCGGCCGCCCGCCGGCGGAAGCGCGGCCGACCTGGCCCGCTTCCTCGACGAGAAGCCCCCGCACCACATCTGACCGGACGCCGCGGTGCTCGGCGCCGACCGGCCAGGACCTCCAGCGCGTCGCGGACCTAGAGCGCGTCGCGCTGACCCGTCGGGCCGTCGCCGCCGCCCTGGGCGCCACGCTGGGCCACCAGCGCGTCCCGGATCTCCTTGAGGACCTCCAGCTCGGTGATCTCCATGGTCTCCTGGACGCCTTCCTTGGCCCTGCGGCGGGCCTCCACCTTGGCGAGGTACTTCGCCATCGGCAGCACCATCAGGAAGTACACCACCGCCGCGGTGATCACGAAGGTGAGGGTCGCGTTGAGCACCGAGCCCCAGAGGATCTCGACACCCGTCGGCTGACCGCTCGCGTCGAGGCCGCACGGGTCCTTGAGGCACGACTTGTAGACGTCGAGGTTCTTCGTCCCGATGGCGCCCACCAGCGGTCCGATGATCCCCTTGACGATGGAGTTCACGATGTTCGTGAACGCCGCGCCGATCACAACGGCGACCGCCAGGTCGACCACGTTGCCGCGCATCAGGAAGGCCTTGAAGCCCGCCAGGACGCTCTCCTTCTTCTTCTCGCTCACCACTGAGCCTTTCTTCGTATCTGCCGAACACGGAGCCAACGGTTCCGAAAGCTACGGCAGTCCGGGCGCGGCGTGTCCAATCGGCGCCCACCCGAAGGCGACTTGACCGGCCGTCCGTACGATTCAGCACAACGTCACCGCCAGCCGAGTCACGGCACCCGCCCCCACGAGTTCCCGCGCGGTGTCCCGGTCCACGGCCAGCACCACCAGCGCCCCGCCGTCCCCGACACCCTGCTCCGCAGCGGGGACTTCGGCGACCCGGGCCCCCGAGGCCACCACCCGGGGCGGCCCGGCGCGCTCCGCCGCGACCACGTCGACCCGGTCGCCGGGCCGCAGCAGCCGCACCGTCCCCGCGTCCGCGATGCGCACCGGCGCGGACACCATCCGCACCACCGCGGCGGGCTGCTCCACCACGGGCGGTGCGGCGCCCCGCGAAGCCTGAGCCTCCGTCCCGCCCACGGCGAGCGCCGCCGCTACGACGGCCAGCCCGGCCGAGACGGCCCGCCGGCGCCGTCGCACGGCCCGGCGCAGCCGGCCCCCGCCCCGCCCCACGCGCAGCGGGGGGAACGGGGGGACGGGCCGTGCGGGGGCGCACGGAGAACAGCCCGCCGGGGCTGCCGCCGGAGCCACTGCGGAGGGAGTGGAAGGAGCGGAGGGAGCGAAGGAGGCAGAGGGAGAGGTTCGGGCAGGAGCGGGAGCGCCCCGCGAAGGCGCGTGGGCAGAAGCCCGGGCCGAGGCCCCGGAAGCCGCGGAAGTGTGCGAACCGGCGCGGGAAGGAGCCGGGGACGCCGAACAGGTCGCAGGAGTACGGGACATGAGGACCACCGCCAAGCCGATGAGTGCCGTGCCCGGACCCAGCGCCCGGACACCCCTCACGATCCGCCCTCCCGCCCGGCCCCGCCCGAGCCTGTGGACGATCCCCAGCTTGTGGAAAACCCCGTCACCCGCACGAGCGGCGGAGCCCGGCGGAGCCAGGGGTGTCTCGTCGATCAGGCCGGACCAGCCCGGCGCGGCACCGGCCGCCCCGGGCCCGGCATGATCGGCGAGGCAGAGCTACGGCAGCTCGATGCCCAGGTCCCAGCCGTCGTGCGCGTGCGTGCACAGGCAGGCGCGGGACTCCGTCGACGGAAGCGCCGCCACCGCGTCGAAGAGCACCTCGCGCAGGCGGCCGACGTTCTCGCCGAACACCTTCAGGACCTCCGTGTGGGACACGCCCTCACCGGTCTCCGCACCGGCGTCCAGGTCCGTCACCAGCGCCATCGAGGTGTAGCAGAGGCCCAGCTCACGGGCGAGCACCGCCTCCGGGTGGCCCGTCATGCCCACCACCGACCACCCCGCCGCGGCATGCCACCGCGACTCGGCGCGCGTCGAGAAGCGCGGCCCCTCGATGACGACCATGGTGCCGCCGTCGACCGGCTCCCACTCCCGCCCCCGGGCCGCCGCCAGGGCCACCGACCGCCCCACCGGGCAGTACGGGTCGGCGAAGGTGGTGTGCACGACGTTCGGGATGCTTCCGTCGGGCAGCGGCTCGCCGTCGAAGTACGTCTGCGCCCGGGACTTCGTACGGTCCACCAGCTGGTCGGGAACGAGCAGCGTGCCCGGACCGTACTCGGCCCGCAGGCCGCCGACCGCGCAGGGGCCGAGCACCTGGCGCACGCCGACCGAGCGCAGGGCCCACAGGTTGGCCCGGTAATTGATCTTGTGCGGCGGGACGGTGTGGCTGCGCCCGTGCCGGGGCAGGAACGCGACCTGGCGGCCGGCCAGTTCGCCCATGTACAGGGAGTCGCTCGGGGGCCCGTACGGGGTCTCCACCTGGACCTCGGAGACGTCCTCCAGGAAGGAGTAGAAGCCCGAGCCGCCGATGACACCGATCTCTGCGTTCGCCATGCCGCCACCCTAACCGGGCATGCGAGAGGCCCCGCTGCCCGGGAGGGGCGGGCGGGGCCTCGCGAAAAAAGCGGTCAGGCGGCCGAGGTGGAGCTGCTGCTCGTGCTCGACGAGGTCGAGGAGGACGAGGACGACGCGGCGGGAGCGGCGGCAGCGGTCGAGGTCGTCGAGGACGACGGCTTCGAGGCAGGCGTGCTGCTCGACGAAGCACCGCGGCTGTCGTTCCGGTAGAAGCCGGAGCCCTTGAAGACGATGCCCACGGCGGAGAACACCTTCTTCAGGCGTCCGTCGCAGTTCGGGCACACGGTCAGTGCGTCATCGGTGAACTTCTGCACGGCCTCAAGGCCCTCACCGCACTCGGTGCACTGGTACTGGTAGGTCGGCACGAATTTCCTCCTGGCACTCTGACTCAATGAGTGCTAACGACGCTCCATGGTGACGTATTCCGGCCGATCAGTCCACCGTCACCGGCACGCGGTGACCGATCCCACGCTCGTCCACCCGCTTCTGGGCAGTCTCCGGCGTGCTCTGCGGCGCGCTGTGCGGCGTGCTCTGCGCGGCGGCGGGCCGGGTCGCCTGCCCCGAGGCGCCGACGATCCGGCTCGGGGTCTTCGGCGCCAGCTTCGAGCGCAGCGCCACCAGGGTGACCAGCGCCAGCGCGGTGGCCACCAGGGGCACCAGGAACCCGTACGAGGACCCGTGGGCGTCCGTCAGGCGGCCGGCCACGGTCACGGCGCCGGCCTGCCCGAAGGCGACCGCTCCGGTGAGCCAGGTGAAGGCCTCGGTCCGCGAGGCTGCCGGGACCAGCTGCTCGATCATCGTGTAGCCGGTGATCAGCGCCGGGGCGATGCACAGGCCGACGACCAGGCCGAGCGCGCCCAGCAGGATCGCGGAGTGCGCGGCCCACAGGAGCGAGGCGGCGGCGGTCAGGCCGACGTAGCCGAGCAGCAGGCGGCGGCGGGGGCCGATCTTCCAGGCGATGGTGCCCATGGCGATGCCGGCGACCATGTTGCCGGCCGCGAAGACGCCGTACAGGAGGCCGTTGGCCCCGGGGTTGCCGATCTCCTCGGAGAAGGCGGCGAGCGAGACCTGCATGCCGCCGAAGACGGCGCCGATGCCGATGAAGGCGACGATCAGGACGCGCAGGCCCGGGAAGGACAGGGCGGAGGCGTGCTTCTCACCGTCGGCGGCGGGGGCGACAGGCTTGGGCTGGGTGCCGCGCTGGGCGGCGAAGAGCAGACCGCCGACGATCGTCAGGGTCGCCTCGGTGATCAGGCCCGCGGAGGGGTGGATCGCGGTGCACAGGAAGGTGGCCAGCACCGGGCCTACCACGAAGGTGAACTCGTCGGTGACGGACTCGAACGCGGCCGCGGTCGGCAGCAGCGGGGAGCCCTCCAGCTTGGCGGCCCAGCGGGACCGGACCATGGGTCCGACCTGCGGGACGGAGGCGCCGGCGGGGACGGCGGCCAGCGCGAGGGCCCACAGCGGCGCGCCCAGCAGGGCGAGCGCGGTCAGGGCGCTGACGGCGGCGGCGTGCGCGAGGACGACCGGCACCAGGACGCGGCTCTGGCCGATCCGGTCGGCCAGCTTGCCCATCTGCGGGGCGAACACGGCCATGGAGACGCCGGTGACGGCGGCGACGATGCCGGCGCTGCCGAAGGATCCGGTGGTGTGCTGCACCAGCAGCACGATGCTGATCGTCAGCATCGCGAAGGGCTGGCGGGCGGCGAAGCCGGGGAGCAGGAAGCTGAGGGCGCCGGGCGTACGCAGGAGCTGCCCGTAGCCGGGGCGGGCGGACTTGTCGGTCGTGACCGCGGATGTCACGGCCTGGCCTTTCCGCTGCCTGGTAGAGCGTCCCCGTCTGCGGACGGTGCGCCGCCTTGTGAGCGACCGCACCCGTACATGTGGGAGCCCCGAGAGCTGTCCTCTTGCGCAGAACCGAGTGATACCTGGGCGCCCACTGCGGGAGGGTGCCACGGCCGCTTTGCGGTCGCGCCAGCTCTGCGTCAGGCAGAGTTGGTTCGATCTGGTGTGCCTTAATCATACAGGGGAAGCCACTACCACGCCCTGTGATTACGGTGACAAGCAGTCTCTTCACCTGCGATTAACTGGAACTTCGCATTCCAGGCTCGCTGAAATCGGGGCATATCCAGGCAGACTCCACCGAAAATGCCGAATTAGAACGCCGCTCTAACTCGCGGTCCCTGAAGCGCGGTCCCTACGGCACGGCACCTAATGCGCGGTCCCGTTCCCCGTGCCGAGCCAGCCCGCCAGCTTGCCGCCCCGGGCCACCGCCCGCAGCCGTGCCTCCGCCGCGTCCCGTACCGGATCCGTGGCCACCACCAGCAGCTCGTCCCCGCGCCGCAGCACGGTCGAGGGCATGGGTACGAAGCTCTTCCCGTCCCGGACCACCAGCGTCACCGAGGCCCCGGCCGGCAGCCGCAGCTCGCTCACCTCGACGCCGTGCATGCGCGAGGCCGGCGGGATCGCGAAGGACAGCAGGTGTCCGCGCAGCTTCTCCAGCGGCGCCGACTCGATGCCGAGGTCGGCGGCCTCCTGGGAGTCCCCGAGCTCCAGCTTGCGCGCCAGCCACGGCAGGGTCGGCCCCTGCACCAGGGTGTAGACGACGACCAGCACGAAGACGATGTTGAAGACGCGGTCGCTGCCCTCGATCCCGGACACCATCGGGATGGTCGCCAGGATGATGGGGACGGCGCCGCGCAGACCGGCCCACGACATCAGGGCCTGCTCCCGCCAGGGGACCCGGAAGGGCAGCAGGCTGACGAAGACCTCCAGCGGCCGCGCCACCATGGTGAGCACCAGCCCGATCACCACGGCGGGCCAGAAGTCGTGGACCAGCTCGTGCGGGGTGACCAGCAGGCCGAGCAGGACGAACATGCCGATCTGGGCGATCCAGCCGAGCCCGTCGGCGAAACCGCGGGTGGCGGGCCAGTGCGGCAGCTTCGCGTTGCCGAGCACCATGGCCGCCAGGTAGACGGCGAGGAAGCCGGAGCCGTGCGCCATGGCGCCCGCCGCGTACGCCGTGATGGCGATCGCCATGACGGCGATGGGGTAGAGACCGGAGGCGGGCAGGGCCACGTGCCGCAGGCCGTACGCCCCGAGGAAGCCCACGGTCAGGCCGATCGCGGCGCCGATGGCCAGTTCCAGGGCGATCTTGCCGAGCAGGACGTACCACTCGTCCACCGGGCCGACGGTGGAGAAGGCGACGACGAGGATGACGACGGGTGCGTCGTTGAATCCGGACTCCGCCTCCAGGACGCCGGTGATCCGGGAGGGCAGCGGCACCTTGCGCAGGACCGAGAAGACGGCCGCGGCGTCGGTCGAGGAGACGACCGCGCCGATCAGCAGGGCCTGGCGCCACTCCAGGCCGACGAGGTAGTGCGCGCCCGCCGCCGTCACGCCCACGCTGACGGCCACGCCGACCAGCGACAGCACGACCGCCGCCGGCAGGGCCGGCTTGATCTCTTTCCACTTGGTGCCCAGACCACCCTCGGCGAGGATCACGACGAGTGCCGCATATCCGATGACCTGGGTCAGCTCGGCGTTGTCGAATACGACGTTGCCGATGCCGTCCTGGCCTATCGCGATGCCTATGCCGAGGTAGATGAGCAGGCTGGGAAGGCCGCTGCGTGAAGAGATGCGTACCGCCGCGACCGCGACGAGCAGCACGAGCGAGCAGACCAGCAGAAGCTCATTGAGCGTGTGGACAGTCAGCGGGCGGCCCTTTCCTCAATGCGCCGGGCGGATCGTTCCTCCGGCGGCGCGTTCGGCAAGTACTTCGTTACCTTACCTAATCTTTGACGCTTTCTTGACGCGATAGTCACATTGTGAAACGCCTGTTCGGCCCTGTCCTCGCCAGCTCCACCCCTGGCGGATCAACGAGTCGGGTCCTGCGCCTATGGTTGCTCCCAGCACTCCCAGGACCACCCTGCCCCTCTAAGGACAGCGATGCCCGCCAACGAAACCGCTCCTCCCGCCAAGAAGAAGGGACGACGCGCCCGTCTGATCGTGCTCGTACTGGTCCTGGCGCTCTTCGCGGGCCTCGGATACGGGGCGTACTGGGGCGTGAACGGTGTGCGCGCCTCGTTCCCCCAGACCACCGGCTCCCTCAAGGTGCCGGGCCTGACCGGGACCGTCGACGTCAAACGGGACGCCAACGGCATTCCCCAGCTCTACGCCGACAGCGACGCCGATCTCTTCCGCGCGCAGGGATTCGTGCACGCGCAGGACCGGTTCTGGGAAATGGACGTACGCCGTCACATGACCTCCGGCCGGCTCTCGGAGATGTTCGGCTCCGGCCAGGTCGAGACCGACGCCTTCCTGCGCACGCTGGGCTGGCGCCAGGTCGCCGAGGTCGAGTACGAGAAGAAGCTCTCGGAAGAGACCAAGAAGAACCTCCAGTCCTACGCCGACGGGGTCAACGCGTACCTGAAGGGGAAGTCCGGCAAGGACCTCTCCGTCGAGCACGCCGCCCTCAAGCTCAGTGACGGCTACCAGCCCGAGCAGTGGTCGCCGGTGGACTCGGTGGCCTGGCTCAAGGCGATGGCCTGGGACCTGCGCGGCAACATGCAGGACGAGATCGACCGCGCCCTGATGTCGAACAAGCTCACGCAGGCCCAGATCGACGAGCTGTACCCGCCGTACCCCTTCGACCGGAACAAGCCGATCGTCGAGGGCGGCAAGGTCGAGGGCGGCAAGTACACGCCCCAGGCCACCGGCGGCTCCACCGGCACGGGCACCGGCTCCGGCAGCGGCACCGCCCCGGGCTCCCAGGCCTCCGCGAACGGCGGCTCCGCCGCCACCCCCACCGGCCTCGCCGACAACGCCACCGCCCAGGGCGCGGCCCTGGGCCTGCGCACCCAGCTGACCTCCCTCGCCAAGACCCTGGACGAGATCCCCGCGATCCTCGGCCCCAACGGCAGCGGCATCGGCTCGAACTCCTGGGTCATCTCGGGCAAGTACACGACCACCGGCAAGCCGCTGCTCGCGAACGACCCGCACCTGTCCCCGCAGCTGCCCTCGGTCTGGTACCAGATGGGCCTGCACTGCCGTACGGCCTCGGCCCAGTGCCAGTACGACGTGGCCGGCTACACCTTCTCCGGCATGCCCGGCGTGATAATCGGCCACAACGCCGAGATCGCCTGGGGCATGACCAACCTCGGCGCGGACGTCACCGACCTCTACCTGGAGCAGGTCAAGACCGACGGCTACGTCTACGACGGCAAGGTGATCCCCTTCACCACCCGTGACGAGGTCATCAAGGTCGCGGGCGGCGCCAGCAAGAACATGAAGGTCCGCATCACCAACAACGGTCCGCTCGTCTCCGACCGCAGCGACGAGCTCGGCACGGTCGGCTCCCGCGCCCCCGTCGCCAGCTCCGCCCCCGACCGCGGCAACGGCTACGCCGTCGCCCTGCGCTGGACGGCCCTGGAGCCGGGCAAGTCGATGGACGCGGTCTTCAGGATCAACAAGGCCAAGGACTTCACCGAGTTCCGCAAGGCCGCCGCCGACTTCGAGGTCCCCTCGCAGAACCTGATCTACGCCGACAACAAGGGCCCCAACGGCGGCAACATCGGGTACCAGGCCCCGGGCCGCATCCCGGTCCGCGGCGCCGGCGACGGCCGCATGCCGGCGCCCGGCTGGGACTCCAAGTACGCCTGGAAGACCGGCAAGGACGGCTCGATCGAGTCCATCCCGCAGAACGAGCTGCCCTGGGACAGCAACCCGGCCCGCGGCTACATCGTCACCGCCAACCAGGCCGTGGTGGAGTCCGGGACCGGCGCGGGCAAGTACCCGCACCTGCTGACCACCGACTGGGGCTACGGCGCCCGCAGCCAGCGGATCAACGACCTCATCGAGGCGAAGATCAAGGACAGCGGCAAGATCTCGACCGACGACATGCGCACCATGCAGATGGACAACAGCAGCGAGATCGCCGCGCTGCTGACGCCGATGCTGGCCAAGATCCAGGTCTCCGACCCGGACGTGCGCTCCGCGCAGAAGCTCCTGGAGGGCTGGAACTACACCCAGGAGCCCGACTCGGCGGCCGCCGCCTACTTCAACGCGGTCTGGCGCAACATCCTCAAGCTGGGCTTCGGCGACAAGATGCCCAAGGAGCTGCGCGTCGAGGGCAGCTGCATGAACGTCCCCGCCGACAGCAGCGGTCCGGCCGACGAGCTGGCCGAGCTGGTCCGCGAATGCGGCACCCGCGGCGACGACTCGGCGCAGCCGGACGGCGGTGACCGCTGGTTCGAGGTGGTCCGGCGCTTGGTCAAGGACGAGAAGTCGGCCTGGTGGCAGTCGCCCGCGGCCCGCAACCAGCCGGCCACCACCACCCGCGACGAGCTCTTCGCGCGGGCCATGAAGGACGCCCGCTGGGAGCTGACCGCCAAGCTCGGCAAGGACCAGTCCACCTGGAGCTGGGGCCGCCTGCACCAGCTGACGCTGAAGAACCAGACGATCGGCACCGAGGGCCCCGGCTTCATGCAGTGGCTCCTCAACCGCGGCCCGTGGAACCTGGGCGGCGGCGAGGCCACCGTCAACGCGACCGGCTGGAACGCCGCCAGCGGGTACGGGGTCACCTGGGTGCCCTCGATGCGCATGGTCGTGAACCTCAACGACCTGGACAAGTCCCGCTGGATCAACCTGACGGGCGCCTCGGGCCATGCCTACAACGCCCATTACACGGACCAGACGACGCTGTGGGCCAAGGGCGAGCTGCTGGAGTGGCCCTTCGGCAAGGAGGCCGTCGACAAGGCGACGGTCGACACCCTGACCCTCAAGCCGGACGGTTCATGAGCTGAAGCGGAGCACCCCTGACGGGGTGGCCACCGCGCTGACGGGGTGGTCGTGCGGTTCCTCCGGGACCCGCGCGACCACCTCGTCGTCGTAGAGGAGCACGACCAGCGCGGCCTGGCTCCCGGCCCGCTCCAGCCGCTGCAGCACCCGGTCGTACGAGCCCCCGCCCCGCCCGAGCCGCATGCCCCGCCGGTCCACCGCGAGCCCCGGCAGCAGGACGGCGTCCGCCCCGGCCACCGCGTCCGGCCCGAGCGCGGGCCCGGTCGGCTCCCACAGCCGCATCTTCCCCGGGTGCGCGGCCTCGGCGAGGCCGCGCGGGCCCTCGTACACGGCCCAGTCGAGGTCGTTGTCGGGCAGCAGCAGGGGGAGGAGCACGCGCTTGCCGGCCGCGCGCAGGGCGTCGAGCAGCTCGCGGGTGCCGGGCTCGGTGCCGACGGAGACGTACGCCGCCACCGTGCGCGCGCCGGCCAGTTCGGGCAGCGCGAGGGCCGAGGCGGCGAGGGCGACGGCGGCCGCGCGGCGGGTTTCGGGGGACAAGGCGCGGCGCGCGGCGAGGAGTTCTCGGCGCATCTCGGCCTTGGCGGAAGCGGGGTTCGGGTTCTCGGTCACAGAGGGATCCAAATATCCTCAGGAAATCGGTACATAAGCGGACCTACCTACTGCGATCTCGCCTGGGGTTCGGCAGGACCCACTATCGTTCGGGGCATGACTATGTTGCACCCCGTGATCAAGAAGGCCGTGATTCCGGCCGCGGGCCTCGGCACTCGCTTCCTCCCGGCGACCAAGGCGACCCCGAAGGAAATGCTTCCTGTCGTGGACAAGCCGGCCATCCAGTACGTGGTCGAGGAGGCCGTGGGGGCCGGGCTCGACGACGTGCTCATGATCACTGGGCGTAACAAGCGTGCCCTGGAAGACCACTTCGACCGGAACTACGAGCTGGAGTCCGCCCTCATCGCCAAGGGCGACGACGACCGGCTCAAGAAGGTCCAGGAGTCCAGCGACCTGGCCACCATGCACTACGTCCGCCAGGGCGACCCCCGGGGCCTGGGCCACGCCGTGCTCTGCGCCGAGCCGCACGTGGGCCGCGAGCCCTTCGCCGTCCTGCTCGGGGACGACCTCATCGACCCGCGCGACCCGCTGCTGCGCCAGATGGCCGACATCTACGCCCGCACCGGCGGCACCGTCATCGCCCTGATGGAGGTGGACCCGGCCAACGTGCACCTCTACGGCTGCGCCGCCGTGGAGCCCACCGACGAGGACGACGTGGTCCGGATCACCGGACTCGTCGAGAAGCCGGACGCGGCGGACGCCCCCAGCAACTACGCGGTCATCGGACGCTATGTCCTCAACCCCGCGATCTTCGACATACTGCGGGAGACCGAGCCGGGCCGCGGTGGGGAGATCCAGCTCACCGACGCCCTGCAGAAGCTGGCCGCCGACGAGACCATCGGCGGTCCGGTGCACGGAGTGGTCTTCCGGGGCCGCCGCTACGACACCGGCGACCGCGGCGACTACCTGCGGGCCATCGTCCGCCTCGCGTGCGAGCGTGAGGACCTGGGCCCGGAGTTCCGCACCTGGCTTCACCGTTACGTCACGGAGGAGATGTAGCACCTTGAGCAGTTCCGCACCGCAGGACACCGGCCGGCACCAGGGCGAGCAGCGTCTGTGGTCGGTGGACGAGCACCTCGCGGACGTCCTCGCCGCCGTCCGGCCGCTGGAACCCATCGAGCTCCAGCTGCTGGACGCCCAGGGCTGCGTCCTGGTCGAGGACGTCACGGTGCCCGTGGCCCTGCCGCCCTTCGACAACAGCTCCATGGACGGCTACGCCGTCCGTACGGCCGACGTCCAGGGCGCGAGCGAGGAGTTCCCCGCGGTGCTGACGGTCATCGGGGACGTCGCGGCGGGCAGCGGCGAGCTGCCCACCGTGGGCCCCGGCCAGGCCGCGCGCATCATGACCGGTGCCCCGCTGCCGCCCGGTGCGGAAGCGGTCGTACCGGTCGAGTGGACCGACGGCGGGACCGGCGGCGGCGCCGCCTCCGGGATGATCCCGGCCAGCGCCGCCCCCGAGCACGCGAGCGGCGAGGTACGGGTGCACCGCGCCGCCGAGGCCCGCGCCCACGTCCGCGCGCGCGGCAGCGACGTACAGGCCGGCGACCTGGCCCTGGCCGCCGGGACGGTCCTCGGGCCGCCGCAGATCGCCCTGCTGGCCGCCATCGGGCGCGGCACCGTCCGGGTGCGGCCCCGCCCGCGCGTGGTCGTCCTGTCCACCGGCAGCGAACTGGTCCAGCCCGGCGAGGCACTGGCCGCGGGAGCGATCTACGACTCCAACAGCTTCGCGCTGGCCGCGGCCGCGCGCGACGCCGGGGCCATCGCCTACCGGGTGGGAGCCGTCGCCGACGACGCCGACACCCTGCGCGCCACCATCGAGGACCAGCTGATCCGCGCCGACCTGCTCGTCACCACGGGCGGAGTCAGCGTCGGTGCCTACGACGTGGTCAAGGAGGCGCTGACCGCCGTGGCCACCGGTGGGGAGGACGGCCGGGACATCGACGGCGGCGGGATCGACTTCCGCAAGCTCGCCATGCAGCCCGGCAAGCCGCAGGGCTTTGGCTCCATCGGCCCGGACCACACCCCGCTGCTGGCACTGCCCGGCAACCCGGTCTCCTCCTACGTCTCCTTCGAGCTGTTCGTGCGCCCCGCGATCCGGGCGCTCATGGGCCTGCCGGAGTCCGAGGTCAGCCGGCCGAGCGTCCGGGCGGTGCTGAAGGCCGACAAGGCGATCGGCTCCCCGGCCGGCCGCCGCCAGTTCCTGCGCGGCGCGTACGACGCGCAGAGCGGCACGGTCAGCCCGGTCGGCGGATCGGGCTCGCACCTGATCGCCGCACTGGCCCACGCCGACTCCCTCATCGTCGTCCCGGAGGACGTCACCTCGGCGGAGCCCGGGGCCGAGCTGGAAGTGATCCTGCTCGGCTGAAGTCCCGCCGGTGCGGGTAGCGTGTTGCACCACACAGGCCCCCAGGGGGCCCGGACGGAAGCGGCGCGCAGATCATGAGTACGCAGAGCAGGCTGACCCACATCGACGAGGCCGGCGCGGCCCGGATGGTCGACGTCTCCGAGAAGGACGTCACCACCCGTACGGCGCGGGCCAGCGGACGGGTACTCGTGTCCCCCCGGGTGATCGAGCTGCTGCGCGGCGAGGGCGTCCCCAAGGGAGACGCCCTCGCCACCGCGCGGATCGCCGGGATCATGGGCGCCAAGAAGACCCCCGACCTGATCCCCCTCTGCCACCCGCTGGCGGTCTCCGGGGTGAAGGTCGACCTGACGGTCGCCGACGACGCCGTCGAGATCCTCGCCACGGTGAAGACGACCGACCGCACGGGCGTCGAGATGGAGGCGCTGACCGCCGTCGCGGTCGCCGGGCTCACCGTGATCGACATGGTGAAGGCCGTCGACAAGGGCGCCGTGATCACCGACGTCCGGGTGGAGGAGAAGACCGGCGGGAAGTCCGGCGACTGGGCCCGCTCGTGAACGCCCCGCGCGGCGGCGAGGTCCACAGCCACCACCCCGCGACGGGCGAGGCCTGGGCGGCCGAGCCGCCCGCCGCCTCCTCGGTCCCGGCGCTGCGGGCCTTGGTGGTCACGGCCTCGAACAGGGCCTCGCAGGGCGTCTACGCCGACAAGGGCGGCCCGCTGCTGGCCGAGGCGCTGGAGAAGCTCGGGTTCGGCGTGGACGGCCCGCTGGTCGTGCCGGACGGCGATCCCGTGGGGCAGGCGCTGCGCGAGGGCGTGGCGGCCGGGTACGACGTCATCCTGACCACCGGCGGCACCGGCATCTCGCCCACGGACCGCACCCCGGACGCCACCGCGAAGGTGCTGGACTACGAGATCCCGGGCATCCCGCAGGCCATCCGCGCCGAAGGCCTGGCGAAGGTGCCGACCGCGGCCCTGTCGCGGGGCCTGGCGGGCGTGGCCGGGCACACCCTGATCGTCAACCTGCCGGGCTCCACGGGCGGGGTCCGCGACGGCCTCGCGGTCCTCTCCCGGCTCCTCCTGCACGCCGTGGACCAGATCCGGGGCGGCGACCACCCCCGGCCCGGCGAAGCCCCGCGCCCTTCCGGGAGCGCGAGCTGAACGGCCCATCCTGGCCGGCCGTCCTGGTGGACGGCGCCGTCACGCTCCGGCCGATAAAACTGCGGGACCAGCGCGCCTGGCGCGAGGTCAACCGGCGCAACCGCGACTGGCTGCGCCCGTGGGAGGCCACCATCCCGCCGCCCGCGCCGTGGGGGCCGGTGATCCACCGGCCGACGTACCGCCAGATGGTCCGCCACCTGCGGGCGGAGGCGAACGCGGGCCGGATGCTGCCCTTCGTCATCGAGTACGAGGGCCGGCTGGTCGGCCAGCTGACGGTCGCCGGGATCACCTGGGGCTCGATGTGCGCGGGCCACATCGGCTACTGGGTGGACCGCGACGTCGCGGGCCGCGGCGTGATGCCGACGGCGGTCGCCCTCGCCGTGGACCACTGCTTCGGGAAGGTCGGGCTGCACCGGATCGAGGTGTGCATCCGGCCGGAGAACGGACCGAGCCGGCGGGTGGTGGAGAAGCTTGGCCTGCGCGAGGAAGGACTGCGGCCGCGCTATCTGCACATCGACGGGGCCTGGCGGGACCACCTCGTGTACGCGATCACGGTGGAGGAGGTGCCGGAGGGGCTGCTGCGCCGCTGGCACCGTACGCGGCACCCCGAGATCCCGCCGAAATGAAAAGCGAATGCCAGTTCGAATTCGTGCCCGGGCGAGCCGATTCGTCCATAACCTGATCCGAAGAATCACAAAAAAAGTCCGTGATATCAGCGAGATCGTGCGACACACCGGCCCAATTGGCCGATCCCCTCGGCCGCGCCCCTCTACGGTGTGAGGTGTGAGCAGCAGCGGCCTCATCTACGCAGTCATTGTCGGGGCCTGGGCCGCCTACTTGGTGCCCATGTGGCTCCGGAGGCAGGACGAGCTGAACGAGGCTCGTCCGACGGAACGCTTCTCCACTGCCATTCGGCTGCTTTCCGGCCGGGCGGGAATGGAGCGCCGTTACGCCAAGGGGCTGCGTGAGCGCGGTGCCGAGGAAGCGGATCCCCAGCCCCACGCGGACCCGGACGCGGTCACGGAAACGGTTGATTCCGTGGACGCCGACGTCCGGGCCTTTGCCGTGCCCGCGACCCGGACGGAGCAGCCGAGACAGGCCGCCGCCCAGGGCCGGGAGCAGCGGGCCGAGCGGGCCCGGCGCGAGCAGCGCCTCCAGGTCCTCGCCCGCCGCCGGCGCACCACCGCGCTCCTCTTCCTGGTCTTCACCCTCGGCGCGGTCGTCGCGGCCGTCGGCGGCCTCGGCTACCTGTGGGCCCCGGCCGTACCGGCCCTGCTGCTGAGCACGTACATCGTGCACCTGAGGGTCCAGGAGCGACGGCGCTACGAGTTCACCATGGACCGGCGCCGCGCCGAGGCGGCCGCACGGCAGCTGCGCGAGAACCGCCCGCGCCGCCGCGAGCCGGAGGCCGCGGCGGGAAACGAACCGGACCCGGCGCCACCGGTCTCCCCGCAGGAGGCGGGCCGCCGGGCCCTGGTCGAGCAGACGGACCACGCCGAGTGGGTGGACCAGCAGCGCGAGCGCGAACGCGGCCCCGCCCGCGGTGACAGCTGGGAGCCGGTCCCGGTCCCGCTGCCGACGTACGTGACGGCCCCGGTCGCCCCCCGCGCCACCGGACCCGCGGCCCCCGACGCCTGGAGCGCGACCCGCTCCAGCACCGCCGAGCCCACGGAACCCCGCCTGCGCGCCCAGCCGCACGCCCCCGCGCCGGAGCAGAAGCCCCAGCCGACGACGCCCCGCCCCCGGGGCCGAGAGCGGGGCCGTACGCCGCTGTTCGACCAGTACGAGAGCGACGACCGCCCGCGCGCCGCGAACGAATGATCGGTGACCTGCGCGGACGCTCCCCGATACCGGTTTTGGAGCACCCGCGCGGGGATGCTAATGTTTCACACGTCGCAAGGGCCTGTGGCGCAGTCTGGTAGCGCACCTCGTTCGCATCGAGGGGGTCTGGGGTTCAAATCCCCACAGGTCCACAGACGGCAGTTCTTGAGTAGCTCTCAAGGATCGTCACGAGATCCCGTTCAGCCGAAAGGTTGGGCGGGATCTCTGCGTTTCCGGGGTGTGTTCGAGGTGATGTCCGAACGCGGACGGGGCCTCGGGTGCTTGTCCAGCGGAGGATCGGCCTGGGGTTCGGGGTGGTTCGGGTGCATGAGGGGTGCCGGGGCTGCTGCTGGACGTGCTTGAGCTCGTCGTGTGGTGCTGGCGTGTCAGGTGTTCGTGGGGATTGCCGGCGTCGAGGCGGGTGGGGAAAGGCCGTTCGCAGGGATGGCTGTCCACACCACGGGAGTCACCTCAGGTGATGCCGCCACCATGGGCAGGGCCGCGCTGGGTCGCCGCCCACACCGACGGCGGGCAGCGGGACCTCCCGCAAAGCCGGCGGCCGGAGAGTCCTTCCGCCGGGCTGTCCCGGCACCCGCCCCTTCCTTCCTGAACCGCAGGCCGGCCGGCGGACGGGTGGTCGGGTGTGCACCCACGGCCGCAGGTGTGTGGCGGGCACACCTGGGCAAGCCCTCGCCCCGGAGCGCACGGTAGTGGTCCCGCGGAGAGCAGCGGGCTGCCGAGGGTTGGGGGAGACGTGGGGATGCACCTCGTTTGGGAAGAAGAGAGCAGTCATCGGGTGCCGGACAGCACCCTGGGTGAACTGTGCGCGGAGATCTTCGCGCCGCTGTCGCGTAGCGATCAGCGCAGCAAGGGCGAGATGTACCTGCGCGGGTTGCTGTCGGCCGGCGGCCGGAAGTCGATGCGGAACATCGCGGCCTGCGTGGGCGACCGGGCGGCCGAGCAGAGCCTGCACCACTTCATCTCCTCCTCCACCTGGGACTGGGATCCGGTGCGCGCGGCGCTCTCCCGGTACCTGGAGCGGTCGCTGCGCCCCCGCGCCTGGGTGGCCCATCCGGTGATCATCCCCAAGGCGGGGCGTCACTCGGTGGGGGTCGGGCGCCGGTTCGTGCCCAGCCTCGGCCAAGTGGTCAACAGCCAGGAGGTGTACGGCATCTGGGCCGCCAATGAGGAGACGAGCGGCCCGGTCAACTGGCGGCTCGCGCTCTCCGACGACTGGCGGGACAGCCCCCGGCTCGGGCACCCGCGGCTGCCGGAGTCGAGCCTGGCCGAGACCCCGCTGGAGTGCGTGGCCGGAGCCGCGTTCGAAGCCCAGGCCTGGGCGGGCGGCATGCAGCGCCCGGTCGTCCTCGACCTCCCGGACAGTGACCCGGCGGCGATCGCGAGGCGCTTCGGCGCCGCCGGCCTGCCCTTCGTGGCGGGCGTCCGCGGCTCGGCGCGGGTCACTCCCACGGCCTCGGCCCTGCCGGGCCATGAAATCCAGGAGATCCCCGCGCATCAGCTCCTGAGGATGGTCCGTACGCTGCGGCGGCCCGTGACCTGGACGGATCCGGTGACCAGGAGAACCCGTACGAGCGTGGTCGCCGCCGTCCCGGTGCGGCTGCCGGGCACGAACCGGAACCTGCTGCTGCTGGGCGAGTGGAGCGGCCCGGACGGCTGGCCGCAGCAGTGCTGGCTCACCGATCTGACCGACGTGCCCTGGGGAGCGCTGCTGCGCCTGGCGAAGCTGGCGCACCGCGTCGCCACCGACTTCTCGGAGATCTCCCTGGATGTGGGGATGGTGGATTTCGAGGGCAGGTCCTTCGGCGGCTGGCACCGGCACACGACGCTCGCTTCGGCCGCGCATGCCGTGCACGCCCTGGCCACCGGCTACCGGCCTCAGCTGGTGGCGCGGCCCGCCTGATCGCGGCGCCCCCGCATCAGCGCCAGTCGGGTGCGCTGCATCTGGAGGGCCAGCTGGACTTCCAGGGCCTGCCGGGGCTCCAGCCAGTCGGGCCCCAGCAGTTCGCTGATGCGCTCCAGCCGGCGGGAGACGGTGTTGGGATGGACGTGCAGGGTTTCCGCGGCACGCGTGGGGCTGCTGGCGGAAGCGAAGTACGCCTCCAGGGTGCGGGCCAGCTCGGTGCGCTGCTGGGCGTCGTAGTCCAGCACGGGGCCGATGGTGCTGTTGACGAAGTCACCGGTGTTGGGGTTGTCGGAGAGCAGGAGGCCCAGGAAGCCCAGATCACGTGGTGAAGCGGTGCCGCCGGTGCCGCCCAGTGCCGTCAGGGCATCCAGGCAGCAACGGGCCTCCTGGTAGGTGCGGCTGATGGCCGACAGTTGTGCGACCGGCCCCGCCGCGCCCACGGTCACCGGGTGGTTGAGGGCCGAGGAGAGTTCCTCCGATAGGGCCCGCGCCGCGGGTCCCGGGTCGGTTCCGGGGAGCATCAGGATGATGCAGCCCTCGTCGACGCTCTTGAGGCCGGAGAACTGGTGCGCGTACGAGGAGGCCCATATGACCGCTCTGCCCAGGGAGCCGCCTTCGGGGCGGGCGACCACGACGACATGGGGGCCGTCGAGGTCCACGCCGAGACGCCGGGCACGTTCGGCGAGCTTGGCGGTCTGGAGCTCTCCTCCCTTGAGCAGGTCGTTGAACAGATCGTCGCGGACCTGGCCCTCGGCCGCGGCCGCGCTGCGCTGCATCATCAGCAGGAGGGCGGTGACCTGGGCCACCAGGGCGAGGAGCTGGATCCGGTGGGCCGTGTCGGACACCTCCTCCTCCGTACGTGCGTACGGGATCAGGAGGAGCGTGCCGAGCATCTCCTGGCCCGCGACGGCCGGGGCCAACCAGATGCCGCTCGCCGACCGGACGGGCCGACGCTCGGCATGGGCGTCCAGGGAGGCCGCGCGGATCTCGCTCTCGTCCAGCTCGGGAAGGTCCCCGGGGGCGTTGAGGTCGCGTCCGGCCTGGTCGCGGATCAGCAGGGTGCCGCCGAGCAGGGTGGAAGCCTCGGAGGCCAGGCTGTGCAGGCCCCCGCCCCCCAGTACCAGCTCGATCAGGTGGCTGTGGGCGTCCCGGAGGCGGTTGGCGGCGGCGGAGGAGTTCATGGCGCGGGAGGTGTTGAGCTCCAGTCCCGCGACCTCGTCCCTGGCCCGGTCCAGCAGCCGGGTCTTCTCGATGGCCACCGCGACGAGGTCGGCGAGCGAGCTCATCAGCGAGATCTCGTCCGGGTCGAAGTGGCGGATGCGGCGGCCCGCGACGTACAGGTTGCCCAGGTCGGACTGCTCGTGGCGCAGCGGGACCGCCATCAGTGCGTGGAGGCCCTCGGCCCGCACCACGTTGTCGATCACGTCGGAGTGGACGAAGGAGGTGTCCTGGAGGTAGTCGGCCGTCCAGAAGGGCGCGGATCGCTGCCGTGCCTGCCTGCCGACCCCGCCGGTCATCGGCACGGCGAATCCCACGGTGATCGCCGAGGTGTGGCCGTCGGCGGCTCGGACGTAGGAGCGATGCTCGTCGAAGGCGTGGAACGTCACCCAGGACATGTCGAGCCCCAGCAGCAGCCGGGCCCGCCGCGTGATGACCTTCAGCAGCGTGTCCAGGTTGTACGGGAGGGTCAGGTCCCGGGCGGTGTCGACCAGGGCGCTCAGTCCCGCTTCGCGCTGCTGGCGGCGGGCGAAGAGACCGCGGATGCTCAAGGAGAGGTCCTTGGCCCGGGTCAGCCGGGTGAGGTCCTCCTCGCAGGCTCCGGCGTCGCGGGCCGCGCGCACGATGCGCTCGAACTCCTCGGTGGGTGCCTCACGGGCCAGCAGCTCCAGCATCTCGGCTACGTCCGGGTGCGGCGTTTTTCTCTCCGGCATCACATTCGTCCCCCCTCGACGCGCGGCTGTGGCGCGTAACCCATGGCGAACGTAGTGCGGTCGGCCGGGCTGGTCAACAATTTGTTGAAGTTATAGTGCCAGGTCAGATGGGCTGAGTGTGGCTGGGGCACCACTCTTCGTGAACGAAGCGGTTGCCTGACCACCTTCTGGCGGGGCCCCACCTTGAGTAAACCTTTACCTGGCGCCGTGACCAGGTGCCGCAGTTCGGTTGCTGACGAGGGGTCCGATGATGCAGGTCCAGAGTTTCGAGCGCTCACTTCACCGCAGTCGCATGTCGTTGACGAGGGACGACAGGCCGAAGGTCTTCTCCATGTGCGGACGTGAGTGGGATCTGCTGGACGAGGTGTTCGCGCCGGTGTTCTCCCCGTCGACCGGGATCGCGCTGGAGTTCCTGGACTTGGACGGGTGGCCGGCGCCCCCGCGCGGCGGGTCCTTCCTGGAGGTCGGATGCGGCGCCGGAGTGACGGCTGTCATGGCTGCCCTGGCCGGTCACGAGCGCGTGGTCGCCTCGGACATCAGCCCGCGAGCGGTGGAGAACGCGGCGGTCAACGCCGAACGGCACGGGGTGAACGCCCGGATGAGCGCCGTACACAGCGACTTGTTCTCCGGTCTGGTCGAGAGCGAGCGGTTCGACACCATCTTCTGGAGCTCCAACTACGTGCTGGCGCCGGAGTCCTACGAGTACAAGTCGGTCCATGAGCGCGCCTATGTGGACGCCGGCTACCGGGCCCATCGCCGCTACATGGAACAGGTACTGCGCTGGCTCACCCCGAACGGCTCGGCGCTGCTGCACTTCAGCGACCGGGGCGATGTGCCGGCCCTCCACCGGATCGCGCAGGAATGCGGCCGGGAGCTGCGCACCCTGCGCACCCACCGGGTCCGTGAGGGCGAGTACGGGGACGACGTCGTCGAGCACATGCTGCTGGAAATCCTGCCCCACGCCGCGGAGTGACGAGAGGCCGACGTGCGCACACTCTTGATCGACAACTACGACTCGTTCACCTACAACCTCTTCCACCAGATCGCCGAGGTCAACGGCAGGGAGCCGGAGGTGGTCCGCAATGACGAACCGCACTGGCGGATGCGGCGGCTCGCGGAGTTCGACAACGTCATCATCTCTCCCGGCCCCGGAACGCCCCATCGGGCGGCCGACCTCGGCATCTCCCGCGAGATCATCGAGCAGAGCACGCTGCCGCTGCTCGGGATCTGCCTCGGGCACCAGGGGATCGGGTTACTGCACGGTGCCACGGTGGGCCGGGCGCCGGAGCCCCGGCACGGCAGGGTCTCCTCCGTACTGCACGACGGCCAGGGCCTGTTCGCCGCCGTTCCCTTGCCGATGGAGGTCGTGCGCTACCACTCGCTCGCGGTGACCGACCTGCCGTCCGAGCTGGAGGCCACGGCGTGGACCTCGGACGGGGTCCTGATGGGGCTGCGGCACCGGGACCGGCCGATGTGGGGCCTGCAGTTCCACCCCGAGTCGATCTGCGGGGAGTACGGCGTGGAACTCTTGCGGAACTTCGCCGAGCTGAGCGGGACGCGGCGCAGGACGCGTTCCGCGCCGGTACGGCCGGCCGCGCCCGATCCTGTTCCCTCCGGTACGCGTCGGCTGCGGGTGCTCGCACAGGAGTTGCCCACCGGCTGGGCCGCCGAGAGGGCCTACGACACGCTCTTCCGGGGCAATCCGTACGCCTTCTGGCTCGACAGCAGCCGCCCGGACGCCGGAGCCGGCCGCTTCTCGGTGATGGGTGACGCGTGGGGGCCGCTGGCACGGGTGGCCCGCGCCGATGTGTGGAGCGGTACGGTCCGCGTGGACACCGCGGCGGGTACCGAGATCGTCGCGGGCGCCTTCCTGGACTGGATCGACCAGGATCTGCGCGGCATCACCACGGACATCCCCGCGCTCCCCTTCGACTTCGCCCTCGGTTGGGCAGGCTACCTGGGCTACGAGCTCAAGGCCGAGTGCGGCGGCGATCTTGCGCACCAGTCCGAGGACCCCGACGCGACGATGGTTTTCGTCGACCGGGCGCTCGTTCTCGACCACGCCACCGGCACCACCCATCTGCTGGCGCTGGCGGAGGAGGGCGTGGACGGGTCGGAGGCCGCGGCGCGGAGCCGGCTGGCCGCCATGGCGGGACGGCTCGCGCGGCTGCCACTGGGTACCTCCGGCCCGGCGCCCGCACCCGCGCGACTGGGCGAGATCCGGCTGCGCCACGACCGCGACGCCTATCTGGGCCTCATCGCCGACTGCCAGGAGCAGATAGCGGCAGGCGAGACCTACGAGGTCTGCCTCACCAACATGGCGGAGCTGAGCGGCTCCCTGGACCCCTGGTCCGGATATCTGCGCCTGCGCCGCACCAGTCCGGCACCGTTCGGCGCGCTGCTCCAGTTCGACGGCCTCAGCGTGCTGAGCTCTTCACCCGAGCGGTTCCTGCGGGTCTCCCGGGACGGCCTGGTCGAATCGAAGCCGATCAAGGGAACCCGCCCGCGCGGGGCCACGGCCGCCGAGGACGCCGAGCTGGTGGCGGACCTGCTGAACAACGAGAAGGACCGCGCCGAGAACCTGATGATCGTGGACCTGGTCCGCAACGATCTCGGGCGCTGTGCCGAGCCGGGCTCCGTGGAGGCCGACGAGATCTTCCGGGTCGAGAGCTACGCCAGCGTCCACCAGCTGGTGAGCACCGTGCGGGCGCGGCTGCGGTCCGACAGCAGTGCCGTGGACTGTGTCCGCGCGGCCTTCCCCGGGGGCTCGATGACAGGAGCGCCCAAGGTGCGGACGATGCAGATCATCGACCGGATCGAAGGAGGACCACGGGGGGTGTACTCCGGTGCGATCGGCTATTTCTCGCTCTCCGGCGCCGCCGATCTGAGCATCGTGATCCGCACGGCCCTGGTCACCGAGGACCGGGTCCGCTACGGCGTGGGCGGGGCCGTCATCGCGCTCTCCGACCCCGAGGCGGAATTCGAGGAGACGGCGGTCAAGGCCACCCCGCTGCTGTCACTGGCCGAGGCCCGGTTCCCGGACCGGCGCGGGGACAAGCTCAGGACTTGAGCGTCCACGCGTGCTGGAGACGGGTGAGTTCCACCGTCTCCAGCACCCGCGCGACATCGGGCATCCGGATCCCGAGCTGTTCGAGGGCGTCCAGCGCGCGGCGTCCCTCCTCGTGCGCGCCCAGGAGGGTGTCACCGCGCAACTCCCCGTGCAGTGCGGCGGTTTCCAGGACCTCGAGGGACACCGCCTGGGCGGTGTTCCACCCGATGAGCCTGCTGATGTGCCGGGGCCCCGCCGTGGTCCACAGGAGCCCCGGAGGCGTGGCCCCGGCGGCCTGGAGCACCCGCCACCAGCCAGTGGCGAGCCACTGCTCCCGTACCCGGTACATCTCGCGTGCGACCGCCAGGGCCGCCGTGTCACGGGCCTGGGTGGCGGGGAGGGCGGGCCCCGGCAGCGCCGCCAGCCGTGTGTTGACCTCCGCGTCGAGCATGCCCACCGGTACCGAGGCCGTGGCCATGATTCCCTGGAGGTCCAGTCCGGCCGCGAGCGCCCGCTCCATGCCGTTGAGGTACGCGCGCAGGGCCTCGTGGTACCTCTCGACCGAGAAGACCAGGTCCACTTCCACACTGATGCCCAGGGCAAGGCAGTCCTCGAGCGCGGCAAGGCCGGCCCGGGTCGCCGGGATCCGCGTCAGCAGGTTCGGCCGCCCCACGTCGGCGTGCACGCGACGGGCCGCGGCCACCAGGGCCTTCGCCGCGTGGGCGCTCCGGGGGTCCACCGGTACGGACACGCAGCCGTACCGGCTGCCGCTCGCGAGGAAGATGCCCTGGAGGGCGTCGCAGGCCCGGCGGATGGCGGCCGGGGTGAGGGCCGGTGCCACAACGCCGTGCAGGAGCCCGGTCACTGCGGGGTGTGACAGCGGACCCGGGAGGAACTCCTCCCCGTTCGCGGCATCCAGCCAGGGCGACACGCCCTCGGACGCCAACTGCTTCAGCAGCGCGATAACCGGTTGGCTCAACATGGGTCGAACTTAGGTGGAGCCGGCCGGCGAATGCGACCAATGGCCCGAGGCATTGTCAAGTCCAGTCGGTGGGCGCCCGGTTGTGCGCCCGAGTGGCCGGAAGCCGTTCAGGAATGCGGATGATTCGGGTCCGTTTCCATGGGGCATTTCCGGCGGATTCGCGCATCTGTTCTGCGGGGCGACGGGACCTGACCAAGTGCCCGCCACCTGACGAAGTGGAACTCCCGTATTGGTGCCCCGCGTTCACCATTCGCAGACTCTCGTGCATCGCCATGTCAGCTGGTTCAGTACTGGGAGGTACCGCGTGCCTGAGTTTGCACACTGGAAATCGCTAAACGCAGGACAACAGCCGGACTGGCCGGACGGGGCGGTCCTCGAAGAGGTCCGTGAAGAACTTCGCGACGCGCCGGCGCTGGTGCGTGGTGAGGACGTACACGCCCTGCGCGCCCTGCTCGCCCGTGTCGCGGCCGGTGAGATCCAGGTGGTCCAGGCCGGGGATTGCGCGGAGGACCCGGACGACGCCACCCGCGGTTCCGTGGCGCGCCGGGCGGCGCTCCTGGACGTGCTCGCCGGCGTCATGAAGGCGCGCTCGCACAAGCCCGTCCTGCGCGTGGGCCGGCTCGCCGGGCAGTTCGGCAAGCCGCGCTCGAGCTCCACCGAGATCATCAACGGTGTCGAACTCTCCTCGTACCGCGGCCACATGGTCAACAGTCCGGAACCGGACCCCGAACTGCGCCGCCCCGACCCGAACCGGCTGCTCTCCGGCTACCGCGCGGCAGCCGACGTCATGGAGCTGCTCGGCTGGCAGGGCGAGTCGGGCCCCTCCGGGGCCGAGGCGCCGGTGTGGACGAGCCACGAGGCCCTGCTGCTGGACTACGAAGGCCCCATGCTGCGCACGGAGCCGGACGGCTCGCAGCTGCTGACCTCGACCCACTGGCCGTGGATCGGCGAGCGGACGCGGGAGATCGACGGCGCTCACGTCGCGTTCTTCGCCTCGCTGGCCAACCCGGTCGCCACCAAGGTCGGTCCGAAGACCACCCCGGCCCAGCTGCTGGAACTCTGCGAGCGGCTGGACCCGCGGCGCGAGCCCGGCCGACTGACGCTGATCTCCCGCATGGGAGCCGGCACCGCGGCCGAAAAGCTGCCCGAACTGGTACGCGCGGTGCGTGCGGCCGGATTCCCGGTCATCTGGCTGTGCGACCCGATGCACGGCAACACCGTGAGCGCCCCGGACGGAATCAAGACCCGGTTCGTCGAAACGGTCGTTCAGGAGGTCGAGGAATTCCAGAACGCGGTCTCGGACAACGGCGGAATCGCCGGAGGTCTGCATTTGGAGACCACGCCGGAGAGTGTGCGGGAATGCGTCGCCGACGCATCCCGGTTCGGGGAATTGGGAGAGAAGTACACCAGCTTCTGTGACCCCAGGCTCAACCTTCAGCAGGCGATGGAAGTCGCCTCTGCCTGGCGCGGCTGAGAGAGGAGTTGGCCGAAATGCAAGGGAAAACCGCTCTGGTCACCGGCGCCGCCGGTGGCATCGGAGAAGCGGTGGTGCGCATGCTGGCATCCCGCGGTGTGCGGGTCGCCGCCGTCGACCGTGACGCCGAACGCTTGAACGTGGCCGTGAAGTCCGCCGTCGAGGAGGGCCTGGAGGTCTTCGCGTTCCCCGCCGACGTCACCGTCAGTTCCGATGTGGACGGGCTGGTCGCGGACGTCGAGGCGACCCTCGGGCCGCTCGACTACCTGGTCAACGCGGCCGGTGTGCTGCGGCTGGCGGAGGCGCGCGCCCTGACCGACGACGAGTGGGCGACCACCTTCGCCGTCAACACCACGGGTGTCTTCTTCGTGTCGCGCGCCGTGGTCAACCGTATGGTGCCGCGCCGTCAGGGTGCGATCGTCACGGTGGCCTCCAACGCCGCGGGCACCGCCCGCGCCGAGATGTCCGCGTACGCCGCCTCCAAGGCGGCCGCGACCATGTTCACCAAGTGCCTGGGCCTGGAGATCGCCAAGTTCGGCATCCGGGCCAATCTCGTGGCGCCCGGCTCCACCGACACGCCGATGCTCACCTCGATGTGGCAGGACGACTCCAGCGCCCAGATGTCGATCAACGGCAACGCGGAGGCGTACCGGGTCGGGATCCCCCTGGGGAAGCTGGCCCGGCCCCAGGACGTCGCCGACGCGGTGGTGTTCCTGCTCTCCGACATGGCCTCGCACATCACCATGCACGACCTCACCGTGGACGGAGGTGCTGCGCTCGGTGTCTAGGTCCATTCCCGAAATCAGCCCGTACCCGATGCCCGCCGCGGGTGACCTGCCCACCGGCCCCGCGGAGTGGTCGGTCGATCCCGACCGCGCGGTCCTGCTCCTCCACGACATGCAGAAGTTCTTCCTGGCCCCGTTCCCGGCCGGCGAGCAGCCCGTCACCGACCTGGTGGAGCACACCGCGCAGCTGCGCGACCGCTGCGCGGCACTGGGCATCCCGGTCGCCTACACCGCGCAGCCCGGCGGCATGACGCCGGAGCAGCGGGGTCTGCTGAAGGATTTCTGGGGTCCCGGTATGACGCCGAGCCCCGAGCACCGGCAGGTCGTGGAGCCGGTGGCACCCGCCGACGGCGACTGGGTGTTCACCAAGTGGCGCTACAGCGCCTTCCACCACACCGACCTGCTGGAGCGCATGCGCTTCTCGGGCCGCGACCAGCTGATCATCTGCGGTGTGTACGCCCATGTCGGCGTACTGATGACGACCGTCGACGCCTTCAGCCACGACATCCAGCCCTTCCTCGTCGGCGACGCCATCGCCGACTTCAGCTGGAATGACCACCGGATGGCCCTGGAGTACGCCGCGGCCCGCTGCGCCTCCGTCGTCAGCACCAAGGCGCTCCTCGAGGAACTCCCGGTGTACCGGGCGGACGAGTACAGCGGGAAGGAGCCGTCATGACGGACGACCTGCTGGGCAGGGTGCTGACGGGAGGGTCTCGCGCCTTCGCTCTCGTGCACCGGCCCGAGACCACCGGGGACGACCGGATCGACCTGTTCACGGGGGAGATGACCGAGGTGGCGGCCCTGGCCGACATCACGCTCCCCGATCTCACCGGATCCGCCGCCCCGCACCAGGACGTGCTGACGCTGGTGCCGTACCGGCAGATCGCCGAACGAGGCTACGAGGCTCCCGACGACGGTGCGCCCCTGCTCGCGATGACCATCGCCGAGCAGGGGAGCCTGCCCCTGGCGGAGGTGCTGCGCCGTATCCCGGACGAACCCGTCCGGCTGGCGGAGGGCGGCGGCTTCGACATCGACGACGACGCCTACGCGGCGACCGTCCGGCAGGTCATCACGGACGAGATCGGCACGGGCCAGGGCGCCAACTTCGTCATCAAGCGCTCCTTCGTCGCCGACATCACCGACTACGGCATCGACTCGGCGCTGAGCCTGTTCCGCCGGCTCCTGGAGCGGGAGAACGGCGCGTACTGGACGTTCGTGGTGCACACCGGCGACCGCACCCTGGTCGGCGCCTCTCCCGAGCGGCATGTGAGCGTCGCGGGCGGGCGGGCCGTGATGAACCCCATCAGCGGCACCTACCGCTACCCCGACTCCGGTCCCTCCCTCTCCGGCGTCATGGAGTTCCTCGCCGACACCAAGGAGTGCGACGAGCTCTACATGGTCGTCGACGAGGAACTCAAGATGATGGCCCGGATCTGCGACGGGGGCGGCCGCGTCGTCGGCCCGTACCTCAAGGAGATGGCCCGGCTCGCGCACACCGAGTACTTCATCGAGGGCGACACCACCCGCGACCCGCGAGAGATCCTGCACGAGACGCTGTTCGCGCCCACCGTCACCGGGTCCCCGCTGGAGAGCGCCGGACGGGTGATCAAGCGGTACGAACCGCAGGGGCGCGGCTACTACAGCGGCGTACTCGCGGTCATCGGCCAGGACGGGCAGGGTGCACGCACCCTGGATTCCGCGATCCTCATCCGTACCGCGGACATCGACGGCGCCGGCCGGATGCGGATCGGGGTGGGTGCCACCCTGGTCCGCCACTCCGACCCGCTCTCCGAGGTCGCCGAGACCCGGGCCAAGGCCGCGGGGCTGCTGGCCGCCTTCGGCGAGAGCGGCCCGACCCGCTTCGCCGACCATCCCAGCGTGTCCGCCGCGCTGGCCCGGCGCAACGAGGCCATCTCCGCCTTCTGGCTGGCGGACGATGCCGACCGGGTCCGCCCGGTCCCGGGGCTCGCCGGGCGCAAGGTGCTGGTGATCGACGCGGAGGACACGTTCACCGCGATGATCGACCTGCAACTGCGGGCCGGGGGAGCGGAAGTGACGGTCCGCCGGTTCGACGATCCGTACTCCTTCGATCCGTACGACCTCGTGGTGATGGGACCAGGCCCCGGTGACCCGCAGGACGCCGGGCACCCGAAGATCGCGCATCTGCGGGAGGCGATCGACACCCTGCTGGCCGAGGGCAGGCCGTTCCTCGCGGTGTGCCTGAGCCACCAGGTGCTCAGCGGCCGCCTCGGTCTCGACCTGCTGCGCAAGGAACGTCCCAACCAGGGTGTGCAGCGCCGGATCGACCTGTTCGGGTGGCCCGAACGGGTCGGCTTCTACAACACGTTCGCCGCCCACAGCCTCGAGGACAAGGCCGAATGCCCGGACAATGGGGTGTTCGAGATCAGCAGGGACCTGGAGACCGGCGAGGTCCACGCCCTGCGGGGCCGGGGCTTCCGGTCCATGCAGTTCCACCCCGAGTCGGTGCTCACCGAGGACGGCGTACGCATCGTGGGCGAGGCCCTCTCCGCGCTGCTCGAGGAGCGGGTCGGATGAAGGCCGCCGTGGTGTGGTGGGACCTGGCCGGTTCGGGGCAGACCATCGAGTCGCTGCGCGATTTCCTGCGGGACGGGGCCGTCGACCGGTTCGCCGAAGTCGAGGGCCTGCGCCTGAAGTTCTGGATCTCGGACCCGCAGACCGAACGGTGGGGTGCGGTGCTGCTCTGGGAGTCCGCAGAGGCCGCCGCGGCGCCGCTGCCCGCGCTGGCGGCTGCGCTCATCGGACGCGCGCCCGTGCAGCGCACGCTGTTCGACGTCGAGGCGACCGTGGAGGGATCGTACTCACTCCCGGGGCTGTCCGGCCTGGGCTTGGCACTGGAGCGCCCGTTGAGCCAATGACCGGCCCGGCCGCGGTACGGCGCTCACCGGGACGACTCCGGGGAGCGCCACGCCGCGGGCTTTGTGACGCGGTCCGGGGCACCTGACGAAGTGCTCCCGGCCTCCTGCGCACGCCCGCTCCCGTCATTGCAGGGTGGCTGTGGGAGCGGCGCTTTCCACCCGCTTACGAACATCAGTCAAGGAGCCCTGAGTAGAACCGTGAGGACCCCCGCGAAGAGTGCGACCGGACGCTTCGAATGGAGCGAGCTGGACCGGCGCGCCGTGGACGTCGCCCGTGCCCTGGCCGTCGACGCCGTCGAAGAGGCCGGTCACGGCCACCCCGGCACCGCCATGAGCCTGGCGCCGGCCGCGTACCTGCTCTTCCAGCGCCTGCTGCGGCACGACCCCGCCGACCCGCGGTGGACGGGTCGCGACCGCTTCGTGCTGTCCTGCGGCCACTCCAGCCTGACCCTGTACAACCAGCTCTACCTCTCCGGCTACGGCCTGGAACTCGATGACATCAAGGCGCTGCGGACGGCAGGCAGCCTCACCCCCGCGCACCCCGAGTACGGGCACACCCCGGGCGTGGAGACCACCACCGGCCCCCTCGGCCAGGGCCTGGGCAACGCGGTGGGCATGGCCATGGCCGCCCGCCGCGAGCGCGGCCTGTTCGACCCGGAAGCCGCGCCCGGCGAGAGCCCCTTCGACCACACGGTCTGGGCGATCGCCTCTGAGGGAGACCTGGAGGAGGGCGTCGCGCACGAGGTCAGCTCGCTCGCCGGCCACCAGAAGCTCGGCAACCTGGTCGTCCTCTACGACGAGAACCGCATCTCCATCGAGGACGACCGGCAGATCGCGCACTCCGAGGACGTGGTGGCGCGCTACCGGGCGTACGGCTGGCACGTGCAGCAGATCGACTGGACCGCGACCGGTTCCTACGTGGAGGACGTGCCCGCGCTGTACGCCGCGCTGTGCGCCGCCCGCGAGCAGACCGACCGCCCCTCCCTCGTATCGCTGCGCACGATCATCGGCTGGCCCTCGCCGGGCAAGCAGAACAGCGGCAAGATCCACGGCGCCGCGCTGGGCGCGCAGGAGGTCGCGGCCACCAAGGAAGCGATGGGCCTGGACCCCGAACTGCGCTTCCAGGTGCCGGCGGAGGTCCTCGCCCACGCCCGCCAGGTGGGCGAGCGGGCACGCCTGGACCGGGCCGAATGGGACAAGCGAGAGCAGGACTGGCGCGCCGGTTCCCCCGAGCGCGCCGCCCTGTTCGACCGGACTTCGACGCGGGAACTCCCCGAGGGCTGGGCGAAGGCCCTCCCGGTCTTCGAGCCGGGTCAGGCGGTCGCCACCCGCAAGGCGTCCGGTGAGGTGCTGAACGCGCTGGCCTCCGTACTGCCCGAGCTGTGGGGCGGTTCCGCGGACCTGGCGGAGTCCAACCTCACCACCATGAAGGGCGAACCCTCCTTCATCCCCGAGGAGCTGTCGACCGACACCTTCACCGGCCACCGGTACGGCCGCACCCTGCACTTCGGCATCCGTGAGCACGCCATGGGCGCGATCCTGAACGGCATCGCCCTGCACGGCGGGACCCGACCCTACGGCGGCACCTTCCTGGTCTTCTCCGACTACATGCGTCCCGCCGTGCGCCTCGCCGCGATGATGAAGCTGCCCGTCACCTACGTGTGGACCCACGACTCCATCGGGCTCGGCGAGGACGGACCCACCCACCAGCCCATCGAACACCTCTGGTCCCTGCGCCTCATACCGGGCCTCGACGTGGTCCGCCCTGCCGACGCCAACGAGACGGCCGCCGTCTGGGCCTCCGTACTGCGTCGCACGGACCGGCCCGCGGGGCTGTGCCTCTCCAGGCAGAACCTGCCCGTCCTGGACCGCTCCCCCCAGTCGGACATCGAGTCCGCGGAGGGCGCCGCGCGAGGCGGGTACATCCTGGCGGAAGCCACGGGCGGTACCCCCGAGGCCGTGCTGCTCGCCACCGGCAGCGAGGTGCACATCGCCCTCGACGCCCGGCGGATACTCCAGCGCGACGGCATCCGCACCCGGGTGGTGTCCATGCCGTGCCTGGAGTGGTTCGACGAGCAGAGCCAGGAGTACCGGGACCTGGTGCTGCCGCCGCAGGTGCGGGCCCGGGTCTCGGTGGAGGCCGGTTCCGCGCTCGGCTGGTACGCGCTGGTCGGCGACGCCGGCCAGGCGGTGGGCCTGGACGGCTTCGGCGCCTCGGCCCCGTACCAGGCGCTGTACGAGCGGTACGGTCTGACGGCCGAGCGCGTGGCGGCCGCGGCCCGGTCGAGCGTCGCCCGGGTCAGGGGCCGGTCATGACCACGGCAGCCGCTCCACTGACCGCCCGGGTCCCCGGCTCCAAGAGCATCACCAACCGGGCCCTGCTGCTGGCCGCCGCCGCCGACGGCGTGACCCGGCTGCGGGCACCGCTGGTCAGCGACGACACCCTGGCCTTCCGCACCGCCCTTACCGACCTGGGCATCCGGGTCTCGGGCACGGACGAGGTCTGGGAGGTCACCGGTACGGGGTCCGGGCCCGTCGGCGACGCCCGCGTGTGGTGCGCCGACGCGGGAACCGCGGCGCGCTTCCTGCCGCCCTTCGCGGCCACGGGGCGGGGCACGTTCGTCTTCGACGGCAGCGACCAGCTCCGGGCCCGCCCGCTGCGCCCGCTCGTCGACGCCCTCACCGGGCTCGGCGTCGAGCCGGCCGGCGGACCCGACGGCGTCCTGCCGCTGACGGTGCACGCGAACGGCCTGGCCGGCGGGGAGATCACCCTCGACTCCTCCTTCAGCAGCCAGTACCTCACCGGGCTGCTGCTGTCGGCCCCGCTGATGCGCGAACCGCTGACCGTACGGGCCGAGGGCCTGGTCAGCCGTCCGTACATCGAGATGACCCGGTCGCTGATGCACCACTTCGGGGCCCGCACCCGGCAGGACGGCGACGGCACGATCCGGGTCCTGCCCGGCGGGTACACGGCGGCGGACCTGACGATCGAACCGGACGCCTCCACCGCCTCGTACATCTTCGCGGCGGCCGCCGTGACCGGGCGCGCCGTGACCGTGCCGGGCCTGGGCACCGGCAGCTCCCAAGGAGACCTCGGCTTCGTCGAGGTGCTGCGGCGCACGGGCGCGCACGTGGAGATCACCGAGTCCGGGACCACCGTGACCGGTCGCGTCGACGGCGGCCTCACCGGCGGGTTCGACGTCGACATGGGCGATATCTCGGACACCTTCATGACGCTGGCGGCCATCGCTCCGCTCGCCGACGCCCCGATCACGATCCACGGGATCGGGCACGCACGGCTCAAGGAGTCCGACCGGATCGAGGCGGTCGCCCGCAACCTCCGGGCCTGCGGGATACGCGTCGAGGAGGGCCAGGACCGGATCACCGTCCACCCCGGCCGGTCGAGCGGCGCCGAGATCGCCTGCTACCGCGACCACCGGATCGCCATGGCCTTCTCCGTCCTCGGACTGCGCGTCAGCGGCATCACCCTCGACGACCCGTCCTGCGTCAGCAAGACCTTCCCCGGCTTCCACGAGGAACTGCGCCGACTCTTCCTCGACCACACGACACCCCAAGGGATCTGAACCACCATGGCGAACGTACTCATCGCGGGCGGAGGCATCGGCGGACTCGCCGCGGCGCTCGGCCTCGCGGGCCGCGGCCACCGCGTGACCGTTCTGGAGCGCCGGGACACCTTCACCGAACTCGGCGCCGGCATCCAGCTCGGCCCCAACGCCTTCCACGCGCTCGACCTGCTCGGCGTGGGCTCACAGGTCCGCGACCGGGCCGTCTACATCGACGAACTGCGGTTCATGGACGGCACCACGGACGAGCGGGTCGCCTCGATGCCGCTGACCGGTGACTACCGTGCGCGCTTCGGCAACCCGTACGCGGTCGTGCAGCGCTCCGACCTGTACGAGCCGCTGCTCGAGGGCTGCCGCAGCCACCCGCTGATCGAACTGCGCGGCGGCAGCTCGGTGGTGTCGTACGAGCAGGGCGGCCAGGGCTCGGGCGAGGTGACCGCCGTGCTGAGCAGCGGAGAGCGGCTCAGCGGCGCGGCCCTGATCGGCGCCGACGGCATCCGCTCGGCGGTACGGCGCCAGCTGGTCGGCGACGGGGATCCGCGGGTCTCCGGGCACACCATCTACCGCTCGGTGATTCCCATGGAGCAGGTGCCCGAGGAGCTGCGGTGGAACACCGTGACCCTGTGGGCGGGCCCCAAGTGGCACTTCGTCCACTACCCGATCGGCGGCGGCGCGTTCCTGAACCTGGCCGCGACCCGTGACGACGCCGCGGAGGTGGCCGTCGTCGGGAAGCCGACCGAGCGCGACCACGTGCTGAACGAGTTCCCGGACCTGGGTGACACGGCGCGGCGGCTGCTGGAGCTCGGTCAGGACTGGAAGGCGTGGGTGCTGTGCGACCGCGACCCGGTCGACGTGTGGACCGACGGGCGCGTGGCGCTGCTCGGTGACGCGGCGCACCCGATGCTGCAGTACGCGGCCCAGGGCGCCTGCCAGGCGCTGGAGGACGCGGTGGTCATCGCCGAGTCGCTGGACTGCTCCGAGGACGAGTTCGTGCAGCGCCTGGAGAAGTACAGCGCGGTACGCCGGGAACGTACGGCCCGGACCCAGCTGGTCGCCCGCGAGATGGGGCGCCGGCTGTACCACCCGGTGGGCGACGGGGCGCGCGAGCGCAACGCGATGCTCGCGGGTCTGTCGGCCGACGACATGTACGACGAGGTCGCCTGGCTCCACGGGGCGGAGCTCCAGTGAAGCGGCTGCGCCCGGTGCGCGTGCGACGCGCCCTGCTCCTGTGGCTGGACCGCATCGCGGGCAGCCCGGCCGGTATACCCGCCTACCCGACCACGCCGGCCCCTGTGGCGCGCCGGCGCTGAAACGACGGTCCCGGCGCCGTCCGCGGAGTTGCCCGGACTGTGGATCCACATATCTGACAAGGGAGTTGTACCCGCATGACCAATGTTGCCGTTATCTACTATTCCTCCACCGGGAACGTCCACACGATGGCCAAGGCGGCCGCCGAGTCGGCCGAGAAGGCCGGCGCCGAGGCGCGCCTGCTCAAGGTCGCCGAGCTCGCCCCCGCGTCGGTCGTCGCCGGCAACCAGGCGTGGGCCGACCACGCCGCGGCCACCGCGGACGTCGCCGAGGCGACCCTGGACGACCTGGAGTGGGCCGATGTGATCCTCTTCGGCACCCCGACCCGTTACGGTCTGCCCGCCGCCCAGCTCAAGCAGTTCATCGACACCACGGGCGGCCTGTGGTTCCAGGGGAAGCTGGTGAACAAGGTCGTCTCCTCGTTCACCTCCACCTCGACCGCCCACGGCGGCCAGGAGAGCACCCTGCTGGCGCTGAACAACACCTTCTACCACTGGGGTTCGATCATCGTGGCGCCCGGCTTCGCCGACGCGGTCCAGTTCGACCCGGCCAACGGCAACCCGTACGGCGCGAGCAGCATCTCGGGCAACAACCCCGACAACGTGGCCGAGGCGAACCTCGCCGCCGTCGAGTTCCAGGCCCGTCGCGCCGTGGAGATCGCCGCCGCCCTCAAGCGCGGTTTCCAGGCCGCCTGACCGGCTCCGCACAGCGGTTCCAGGGGACCGGGGCGCACCGCCCCGGTCCCCTGCCGCGTTTCCCGGCACTTTTCGACGATCGACGGAGGACGGACATGAGAAGACGGAGATCCATCCGCTACGCCCTGGCGCTCACCGCGGCGATCACGGCGATGACCGCGCCCGCGCCCGCGCCCGCGGGCGCCGCGGAGCGGGCCGACGGCCCCGGCATCCGTGACAACGGCTACGACATCACCTGGGACGACTTCCGGTCGGGTTTCGACCACACAGGTGACGACGCGAAATGGTCCCTGAGCGCGACCGGGGACCTGCCCTTCGGCGACGGGAAGCCCTCGACCTCGGCGAACGGGCTGACCGTCGTGCCCACCGGCACCGACGCGGCGACCGGCAAGCCCGCGTTCGCCTTCACGACCGGCCAGGAGGCCGGCGGCGGGGGCGGGGACTGGGACCACCTCAAGTGGTACGCCGTCGCCAACCACAAGGCGTCCAGCGGCATCACCGGCTTCGACGCGGTACCGGGGCAGACGCTCACCTGTGAGACCCGGATGTCCGCCCGGACCTTCGGTGCCGAGCGCCATCCCTTCGGTTCCGCGGTCGCCGACCCGGGGACGGACCTTCGCCTCGGCGCGGGCGCCATGTCCGTCATCGACTTCGAGACCAACATCGTCTTCGACTTCTTCGTGACCAACGAGCGCGTCTACGCCTTCTACGAGCGGCTGCCGAAGCCCGGCGCCACCTACGCCGCGTTCTCCTACGCCCTCCCGGTCGCCACCCGGAAGCCGGGCCAGGAGCACGACTTCGCCATCTCCTTCGACAAGTCCGCGGGCAGGGCCGTCTGGCGGCTGGACGGGCGCGAGGTACTGAGCGTCGACCGCGTCGGCCGGCTCCCGGAGGACCGCGCGCATCTGATCCTCGACCACGGCGGTACCGGGGAAGCGGTCTCGCCCCGGCAGCTGTCCTGCGGCATCGGGATGTTCACCCTCCTGGACGCCGAGGGCCCGGACGGCCGGGGCCTGGTGAGGCTTGGCGACCGCCCCGACTACTACTTCGACCCGGACCGCGGTGCTCCGTACCCGCAGGGCTTCCTGGACGGTGCGAGCAGCCCCGCCAACCGGCTGTGGGGCCAGGGCGTCCAGCTGCGGGTGGGCAGGGTGGGCGTATCATCCCGGCCGGCCTCTCACTGAGCCCACGCATGACAAAGGGGCGGGGGGGGGGGGGGGGGCCCCCCCCCCCCCCGCCCCCCCCAGAACAAGCACGCAGACCCCCCCCCCACCCACCCCAACACCAACGCACACCACGAACC